>DATCPK010000153.1:0-48654 GCA_036570125.1 Candidatus Limnocylindria bacterium | reverse complement strand
ACCACGTCCTCGCCGCGTACCGCTTCCCCATATTCCTGATGCATCTTCAGCAGCTGTACGCAGGCACTCCGAAGCTGGTCATGGAATCGCCTCTCGCGTCGAGCCTGGCCGCGGTCTTCATGGGCCTCTTGATCTTCGCGTGGCCGCGTCTGCCGCGGCCCACGCGGCGCCCGACGGCCGAGATTCCCATCCCCTTGATCTCGCGCGCGCTCTGGAGCGCGCCTCTTCTCCTCGGCCCGCCCCGGATCTAGACCCTCCTGCCTCGTGACCCATATCGAATCAGACCTAGGAGGGTCGTATGTCCCGTTTGCTCGCGGCGGTGGCCGCTGTCGCCGTCATCGCGTCGAGCTTCGCAATCAACACGAGCGTCGCACTCGGACACGAACGCCGCGCGGTCGGTCCGTACACGTTCGTGGTCGGCTGGGTCAACGAGCCCGCGTACGTGAATGCCGCGAATGGCATGAGCCTCGAGGTGACCGAGACCTCCGGCGACAAGCCGGTGGAGGGACTTGCGACGACGCTGCACGCCGAGGTCATCGTGGGCGGCGGCGCGAAAATACTGACGCTCGAGCTCGTGCCCGATGACGCGACCCCCGGCGACTACCAGGGCAGCTTCATACCCACCAAGGTCGGGGACTACATCTTCCACATCTTTGGCGACGTGAACTCGACGAAGGTCGACGAGCGCTTCGAGTCGGGACCCAATACGTTCGACGGAGTGGTGTCGACCGATTCTCTCCAGTTCCCCGACCGCATCCCCGCGAACGCGGATCTCGCCGCCCGTCTCGATTCGATTCAAACCCTCGTGATCGCGGCCATCGTCATCGGCGCGATCGCATTGCTCGTTTCCGTCGGCGGATTGGTCGTGCGGCGCCGCTGATGCGTTCACTCGCTGTCCTCGTCGCGTGCGTCCTCAGCGGTGCCGTCCTCATGGGCGGCGCCGCGGAGGCGCACGCGAATTACGTGCGATCGAATCCGGCCTCTGACGCGCGCCTGGTGAAGCCGCCGACCGAGGTCCGCATCGAGTTCAGCGAGCCTCCCGATCCCAAGGGCAGTGACATCGAAGTGCTCGACACGGCCGGAAAACGGCACGATAAGGGGGACGTCGGGCCGTCCGGCGATCCGAATGGCCTGCGCGTCTCGCTGGAGCCGATCCCCGACGGCGGGTACCTGGTCGCGTGGACGACGACAAGCGCGGTCGACGGGCACACCACGAAGGGGAGCTTCGCCTTCGTCATCGGGAACGGTCCGATTCCCACGCCGCCACCCGTTCCCGACGCCGCTCCCCCGCCGAGTCCCCTCGAGATCGCCGGCCGCGCGCTTTCGTATGCCGGCATCGCGCTCGGTCTCGGCACGGCGTTCTTCGTCCTCTTTGTCGCGCCTGCGTCGATCGACCCACGCCGCGAGTCATCACTGCTCGGCCTCGCGGGCGCGCTGATCGTCGCCGGGTCACTCACGCTCATGGTCGATCAGGGCGCGAGGCTGCCGCCCCGTCTCGGAGTGATGCTCGGAGTGCGAGCGTTCGCGGGACTCGTCCTCGCGGCGGTCGCGGTCGGGCCGCGCCTCGCCCTCATGCGGCCGGTGGGCGCCCTCGCCGGCGGCGGCGTCATGACGCTCGGTCCCTTCGCGACATTCCGACCTCGGCGGATGATCGCGCTCGCCGCGGGTATCGCGGCCGCGATGACCGCGACGCTCGTGTCGCATGCGACAGCGCTCGGAAGCATCAAGAGCATGACGCTCGATTTCGTTCACGTTCTGTCGATCTCGGTGTGGACGGGCGGCGTCGTCGCGCTCCTCTGGTGTGTCCTCCTTGCGCGGCGCGACGAGACGGCGGAGGACGCGCGGTCGTTGGGCGCGACGGTTTGGCGTTTCTCGGTGACGGCACTTGTCGCGACGGGACTGCTGATCACCTCCGGTGTCCTCCAGGCTTTTGACCGCCTCGTGCTCATCGACGACCTCTACGAGACGCCATACGGGATCGCGCTGGCCGTGAAGATCGTCCTCGTGCTCGTGGCGCTTGCGATCGGCGCATTCAACCTGCTGCGCTGGGGTCCGCGGCTTCGCGCGGGAACACGCGCACGGACGGCCCTCGTGCGCGACACGCTCGCGGAGACGGGGATCTTCATCGTGATCATCGTCGCGGCGTCGTTCCTCACGGCGTTCGCGCCACCGGCACAGCCGTCGGCGGCGGCATACGACCAGACCCAGCATGTCTCCGGTCTGCGGCTCGAGCTGCTCGTCGCGAGCGGCGGCGCCGGCCGCAACACGTACGCGCTTCGCGTCCACCAGGGACTCGCGCCGGTCACGGGCGCCGAGAAGGTCGCGCTCCGCTTCACGATGGTCGAGCACGACATGGGTCAGCAGGAGCTCGTCGCGACCGAGCGTGCCGCGGGCGAATACATCGCGGAAGGCAGCCCCACCGCGATGTACGGCACCTGGAAGATCCAGACCATCGTGCGCATCACGGGCCGCGAAGACGTCAGCACGGTGTTCACTCTCCCGGTCGGCGCGCCGACCGGCGGAGGCTCGACGACGTCGCAGGTGCTCACGATCGGCCCGTACACGGCCATCGTGTTCACCGACCCGGCGACGCCGCAGTCCGGCGCGCCGTTCACGCTTTTCGCGGTCGTCGTTGGGAAGGACGGCAACCCGGTCACCGGAAAGCAGATCACCGCGACGTTCTCGGGGCCGGCCACGCAAGCGCCGATGAGCGCGACCGAGGATGCCGCGACTCTCGGCCCGGGCCGCTACAAGTTCGCGATCGCCGGTCTGGACGCCGGGAAATGGAACATCACGATCGCCATCGGGAACGACGGCGCGGGTGCGTATAGCCTCGATGTATCGCGATGATCTACGCGTCGGTATCGGCGCACGGCGCGACGGGCACCTGGCTCGACGAAATACTCGAGCTCGGCGTGCCGCTCGTCCTCTTTATCGGCCTGTGGTGGTGGTCGACCCGGAAAGAAAAGAAGAAGGCCAAGCCCACGCCTGACAAAGCCGAAGCCAAGAAGTGACCTTCCCCATATCGCGGCAGGGCCTGGAGCAGATCGCGATCGCCCTCGCGGTCGGCGCGGCGGTCTTCGGTCTGCTGGCGCTCTTCCGCTGGCGCCGCGGCGGCGAGTGGCAGCGGTTCGCGCAGAGCGGGGGATTTCTCGCGATCCTGGTCGTGGTTTCGCTCGGGATCGGCTACACGATCGCGCCGAACATACCCACGCCGGCCGTGCCGCTCACGGCGCGGTTCCTTCAGAACCCTACGCCGGACAACCCCGCGACGGTCGCTGCGGGCCGAGCTCTCTTTCAGTCGAACTGCGCCGTTTGCCATGGGCCGAAGGGACTCGGCGACGGCGCGGCCGCACAGACCCTCAACCCCAAGCCGTTCAACCTCCAGGTGCACGTACCCCAGCACGCGCAGGGTGAGCTCTTCTACTGGATCAGCGAGGGCATTCCCTTCACGGCGATGCCCGCGTGGAAGGACAAGCTGAGCGAGACCGAGCGCTGGGAGATCATCCGCTACCTCCAGGCGCTCGCGGCAGGGACCGCCAACTAGCAGGTACGCGGCGTGCATTTGCGCCGAACGTGGCGGTCGCCGCTCTTGACTTTGCTCGCGTAAGCAAACGCTTCGCCCACGTCTGGGAAGGCGTCACGTGGCATGCGCTCGCGGTCAACGTCCTCGTCCGCCTCCTGATCGTCGCGTTCACGGTCGACGCGCTCATCAATGCCGGCGACGATCGCTTCGCGGGCAAGGCGCTCGGGCCGCGGAACGTCGGCATCCTGCTGGGACTCTCGATGCTCTTCCCGCTGCTGCAGGCCGTGCGCGGGCAATGGAAGCGCTACCCGATGTGGTACGACAACCTCTACCTCTCCATCTTCGCCCTCGACATGGCCGGCAACAGCTTCAATCTCTACAACACCGTCGAGTGGTGGGATCACGTTCCGCACTTTCACGGACCGGGCGCGCTCGCCGTCGTGATGATGGGCGCGTTCGGGATGCGCGCGATCGCAGCCGCCGGACTCACGACCATCCTGCATACGGCGCTCGAGACGCAGGAGTACTACGGCGACGTCTTCCTGCACACGCGCAACGTCAGGGGCGTCGCCGACACGGTGAACGACGAGCTGTACGCCCTCTTCGGCGTGATCGTCTATGTCTTTATCTTCACGCGCTCGATGTATCTCCGGCGCCGGCGACCCCGGCGGCAGCACGCGCGCTCACAGCGTTAGGAATTACAGCGGGCTGGATCCCGTAATCGTCGCGCGGCGCACTTTGATGGGCGGCGCGAGGCAGATGACCGAGCCCATGCCATTCGAGCTCCACCAGTCGCGCGCGAGTCGCTGCGGTCCGAGGAGGTCGATGCCGGAAAAGAGCTCCAAAGCGCTCATCGTGTAGCGAACGTTCGCGAGCGCGCGCGTGATCTTGCCGTTCTCGAGGAGGAAGGTCCCGTCGCGGGTCGTTCCGGTCATCGTCGCGGCCCGCGGGTCCGGCGTGTTCGTGTAATGGAATCGCGTGATCAGGACGCCGCGCCGCACCGCACCGATCAGCTCCTCGCGCGTTGCTGGACCGCCCGCCATCGCGAGGTGCCCGGCGTGCCCGCCTGCCGCGTAGCGCGATGGGTCTGCCGCATGACCCGTCGACCGCGCGCCCATCGCCTTCGCCGAGGTGCGGTCGTAGACCGGGCCGCGCGCGACGCCTCGCTCGACGAGCGTGACTTTCTGCGTCGGAGTTCCTTCAACGTCGAACGGCACCGCGATCGTCCGCGCGTCGGTTGCGTGATCGAGCAGGGTGAAGTTCTCGCCGGTGACGCGCTCGCCGATCCGCCCGGCCATGAACGAGCGGCCCTCGCGCACCGACTGACCACCGAGACCGGTGAGCGACATGATGCGAAGCACTTCCGCGACGGCGAGCTCCTCGAAGACTGCCTCGTAGTCGCCCGGCGCGAGCTGGATCCGATCGCGGTCGAGCGCGCACTTCTCGACGGCGCGCGCGGCGATCGCCTTGGGGTGCAGCGCATCGGCACGCATCGATAGCTCCTCGGCGTACCCCGATCCGACGTACGTATCGCTCAGGACGAGCGCACGGAGATAGGCCATGGTCGCTGGCGCGTACGCCGCGACGCCGCGCGTGTTGGCGACAGCATCCTCGGTCACCTCGATCTGCGACGTTCCCGCGGCGCGCATGCCCTTCGGCACGGCGGCGCACACGGCGCGGATCCAATCGGCCTGCGCTTGCGCGGATGTCGCGGCGGTCTCCTCGTGGAACGACGAGGTCGCTGGGATCGGCTCGGGGTCGGCGACGCCCGGCCACTCGTCGTCAGGCCGGCTCGCGCGCGCGAGGGAGGCGGCGTCGGCGAGCGCGCGGCGCAGATCCGACGGGGTCAGCGAGTTCGTCGTGGCAATACCTACCGCTCTGCCCACGATCGCCCGCACCGTCGCGTGCGTCTCGTCGGACGCCGCGTTCTGGTGGATCGAGCTATGCGAGTACCGCGTGATCGCCGCGCGGCGGCGATGCACGTGCACGTCGGCCTCGTCTGCGGGCACGTCGCGCAGCGCGTCGCGAATGGGCGCGAGCAGGCGATCCGCGCCCAGGAGGGTCATTCGGTGACCTCGATCGGGACGTCGCGGAAACGCGCGTGCGCCGCACCGTGACCGACGCGCATGAGCTGCAGCGGCTCCCCCTTCGCGCACGATAGAAAACCGTGTAGCTCCCAATCGTCGGCGACGAGATCGCATCGGCCCCAGAAGTCCGGCGTGAGCGACTGGAAGGCGACGCCGCGCACGTATCCCTCGAGCTGGCCGTTTCGGATGACGCGGGCCGACTGCGTCGAGAAGTGGAAGTTCTGGCGCTTGTCGTCGAGCGAATACGACGCCGGCGCTTCCATCAGCAGGCCGGACTCGACGCCGCGCAACAGATCGGGATATGGGGTCGTGCCCGCGTCGAGGCTCACGTTGACCATGCGAACGATCGGAAAGTGCTGCCAGCTCTCGGCGCGCGCCGAGCCGATGGCGACCGGCACTCCGAGCGCGCCGGCGCTCTCGCGCGACGTCAGATAGCCGACGAAGATCCCCTTCTCGACGAGCTTCGTACGCATCGCCGGCACGCCGTCGTCGTCCCAGCCGAACGTGCCCATCCCGCCCGGCACCGTCGCGTCCGCGGTCATCGAGACGTGAGGCGATCCGTAGCGGAGCTTTCCGCGGTCCTCCGGCCACATGAACGTCGTCCCGGCGAACGCGACCTCGTGCTCGAGCAGGCGATCGGCCTCGGTCGGATGCCCGCACGATTCATGGATCAGAAGCGCGAGGAACTCCGGCGCGAACACGAGGGTCGTCGGACGCGCGTCGGCGAGTGGCGCGTCCAACATGGCTTCAGCATCGTCGCGATAGCGGCCGGCCCGCACGACGAGATCGAGATGCTCGACGTACTCCCATCCACCCTGGCGCACGAGGCGCGAGTCGTAGCGGCCGGCGGGCTTGCGTCCCGCTTTCACCGCGAGCACCGACAGGCCCGCACCGGCTTCGACGATCTCCTGGGAGACGTCGGTCCCTTCGCTCGTGACGAGATGCTTGCGCGTGCGATACGCGGCGATAGAGGATCGCCGCGTCTTGATATTCGGGCCGACGGAGGCCGCATCGACAGCGCGCAGATGATCGATGCGTTCGGCGAGCGGGACGGCGAACGGATCGCGCTCGACGCTCGTTCGGTACTCGCCCTTTTGCGGCGCGACCGGGGCGAGCTTCACGATGCGCCGTTGCACAGACGCGGATGCCTCCGCTCGGAGAAAGGCCTCGTCGACGAGACCGCGGATCGCGGAGTCATCGGTGCGATCCGTCGAGGCGAAGCCCCAGGCTCCCTTGTGGATCACGCGGAACGCGAGACCGCGGTCCGCCGTGCGCGTTACGGACTCGACTGCTCCGTCTTTGACGCTGACGGCTTCGTGCTCGCGCTCGACCGTCCGCGCATCGGCATATGTAGCCCCGCGCGATGCAGCGACGTGGACGAGATCGGCCATACCCGAACTGGTGATGGTCACCTGCGGCATTAGACGCTAGAGTTATTCAAAACGGCGCGCGCGACGACTGAAGTGTTCGTGAAGAACGCGCTCACGGCCGAGCCTCGAGTTTCGGGGTAGCGGACGAGGGAGAGCAAAAAGCGCGAGACCGCGGTGGAATTCCGCGATCCGCGGACGAGTCAGGCGGCGTGCGAAGCCCATACGGAGAAAGTTATTGCCTGACGTTGCTCTCCTAATTGACTGGGAGAACGTCTACTACACCCTTCGCCAGCACACGACGGGCCCGCTGCCGTCAACACTTTCGATCCTGCAGGCGATCCTGCAAAAAGCCGCGGAGTTCGGACCCGTCCGCGTGAAGCTCGCGATCTTCGGACAGGAGGTCGCGACCCAGGACGAGACGCTCCTCATGGCGCTCGAGTTCACAGGGATGGAACCCATCGCCGTGGCCCAGCGCATGAGCGGCCGGCTCCTCAAAGGCCGCTCCGACGCCGTCCTGATCACCAGAGCCCTGAAGCTCCTGTACAAGGACCGCCAGGACATCGACTACTGGTTCATCGTCTCGGGTGACCGCGACCTCAACGCGCTCTGCAAGGCGATCAAGGACGAGGACAAACACGTCTACCTGATCGCCGGCGACAAGTCCCTCGCGAACGAGCTGCGCGACTCGCCGTACCTCCGCGACGACGTGTTCCTACTCGAAGACCTCATCCCGCAGGCGCGCTGGACGCGTGCGGCGCTCCGCGCCGACGACACGCAGGTGGACAAGCCGCAGCCTCCTGCGGCTGAGCTCGCACGCCGGACACCGCAACGGCGCGGCCGTCTGCCCGTGCGACCCAGGACCGAGCCGCACGTTCCGGCGGTGGTCCCAACGGCGTCGCCGGAATCCGAGAAGGAGCAGCGGCGTCTCGCCGTGCTCCTCCTCGACCAACTGGTGGCGCTGCATGCCCGTTCGATGTCGCGCGGTGACTTCGTCACGAGCGTCGTCCCCCTTTCGGAGAAGGAAGCGTCGAGCGTCCTCGAGCAGCGCATCGACGCCGGCATCGAGCAGGGCACCGTCCTCGCGAAGCTCGAGGGACGCGCCCGCGCGAAGGCCAAGCAGATGCTGGCGCCGAACATGGCGTCGCCCCTCGTCGCGGAGACCGTCTTCCATCTGGTCAGAGTGCTGCGCCGCATCGACACGGTGACCAGCAAGGACACGCGGCGCATCCCGGCGGTCGAGGCCGTCCTCGATCCGCTCTCTCGCGCCGATCAGCCCGGCGGCCTCGCGCGAGGCCGCTCGCAGCGCCGCCTTCTTCTCGAGACCCTTTTTAGCATCGCGGAGGAGCGCGGCGCGATCCAGACCGAGCAGGTGGAGCGCGACGGCCGGCAGATCACGATGTCCTGGCTCGCCGAAGGCCACCCGCTGGTCGTCTACGCGCGCCAGCCCGCGGCTTCGATCGTCCACCTCTTCAACTTCGTCGCATCCACGCGTGCGAAGGGCGAGCGGATCGACTGGGTGAACCAGGCGCTCTTCGCTGAGCTGCTCTCGCGCGTCGAGGGCGACGCCCTCGAATCAACGATGCGGCGTGCGGTCGAGCGCGGGGTGATGCGTGCCGAGGAGCACGGGAAGAAGTCCGGCTTCGTGATCGACCAAACGCACGAGGAAGCCCGCAAGATCCTCGGCGAGTTCGACCGTCTGAACGGCGACACGCAGCCAGCTCCGGCGCTGCCGCCCGGCGAGGTCCTGGCGCTTCCGGCGCCGTCGGAGACCGTCGACCCGGCCGAGGTGCCGGCCACGGCCGCGGCGACGACCGCGGCAGAGGGCGCGGCTCCAGCCGTTCCGCGCAAACGGACGCGCCGCGGACGGCGGGGCGGGCGCGGTCGGCGGGGCAGCGGCCTCGGTCCGAAGAAAGCCGCGACTGGAGAGGCTGCCGACTGAACCGCGACTTCTGGAAGTACTGGATCGGCGAGACGATCTCGAACTTCGGGAACTCGGTCACGCAGTTCGCGCTCCCGCTCATCGTGTTCAAGCTCACGGGCTCCGCGCTCGCGCTCGGGGCCACGCTCGCGATCTTCACGGCCCCGCAGCTCTTCTTCGGACTCGCCATCGGCGCCTGGACCGACCGGACCGATCGCAAGCGGTTGATGATCGTCGTCGATCTTCTGTCCGCCGTGACGATCGCGTCTGTGGCGGTCGCGTCCGGCGTGGGACTGCTCTCGCTCTGGTGGATCTACGCCGTCGTGTTCGTCTCCTCGACGCTCTCGATCTTCTTCGTCGCGGCCGAGTTCGGCGCGATCCCGAGCCTCGTCGACTCAGGCGAGCTCGTCAGTGCGAACGGCCGGATCCAGGCGAGCTTCGCCGCCGCGTCGGTCCTCGGCCCACTCGCCGCAGGAGCTCTTCTCGTGTTCGTACCCGTGGAGACGATCCTGCTCCTCGACGCCGCGTCGTTCGTGATCTCGGCCGCGATGCTGTTTCTGATCGCCCGTCCGTTCAACGCGCCGATCACGAAGCGGGCGACGAGCATCCGCCAGGACATCGTCGAGGGCCTGCGGTATGTGCTCTCCCACCCCGTCCTGCGGAACATCTCGCTGATGATGGCGATGATCAACATGGTCGGCGCGACCGTGTTCGCCGAGCTCGTGCTCTTCGCCAAGCAGGCACTCCGGGCGGCGGACAGCGAGGTCGGCCTCCTCTTCGCGGCCGGGGGCGCCGGCGTCGTCGTCCTCTCACTCGCGGCGGGGCCGCTGCGAAAGCGCTGGTCCTTCGGAAACGTCGCGCTCGGCGCGCTCATGTTGTCGGGTCTCCTGACCATCGGATTTGCGTACACGACCTCGCTCTGGTTCGCGGTCGTCCTCTGGGCGCTGATATCGGGGCTCGGGATCCTCTTCAACATCAACACCGGGTCTCTCCGCCAGGCGATCGTCCCCAACCAGATGCTCGGCCGCGTGATCAGCATCGCGATGGTGCTTGCGTGGTCCGCGAATCCGATCGGTGCGCTCGCCGGAGGTCTGTTCATCGAGCGCACCGGGGACGTCCGTCTCGTCTATGCGGTCATCGGCCTGCTCACATTCCTGATCGCACTCGTGTTTCGCGTCGCGAGTCCCCTCGGACACGCGGAGCGCTATCTGGGGTCAACTGCTGCCGCCGCCGCGAAATGACCCGGATGTTTACCTCCAGAGAACCGGTCGGGTCACGACGTTCCTACGAATGGATGACATATGGCGGTTTCGGCACCCACGCTGCTGACCAAGAGGCCGGAGGCGTGGCGTGGAAAAGAACAAGGGGCGCGCTCAAACGGGGGCTCGCAAGGTCGTTCTCGTCGTCGAAGACGAACCCGCGATCGGGCAGCTGATCGCCGACGCGATCTCGGACGAGCCCGGCTACTGCGCGATCCATGTCGCCGCGCCGATGGCCGCGCTCGAGACGACGAAGCATGTGACCCCGGATGTGATGGTGGTCGACGTTCGCCTCCCGGGGATGTCGGGCTTCGAGCTGTACGACCGCCTTCGGAAGGACCCGCGCACGAGCAAGGTCCCCGTGCTCTTCGAGACGGCGAGCGGCGCGGAGGCGATGAGCGAGTTCCGCCGCCGGGGCATCGCGACCTATGTGAAAAAGCCGTTCGACCTGAACGTGATCGTCGCGTACGTGAAACGACTCGCGACAGGGTCTAGCGCCGAGTCGTTGCCTTTGTCCGGTCGGCCGCCACTCGCCCCACCTCGTCCTCGGTCGTCTGCGAGCTCTTCATGAGCTTGGCGAACGTCTCCCGGTCTAGCGCCATGAGCTCGAGCGAGGTCTTCGCTCGGATCGTCGCCCTGCGCGGCGCGTCGTTCAGGAGCCCGATCTCGCCGAAGTAGTCGCCGGGCCCGAACTGATTGATGAGGATCTGTGAGCCGTCGGCATCACGACGCCACGCCTCGGCCTCGCCCTTGATGACCATGTAAAAGCGGTCGGCTGTGTCGCCTTCTTTGAGGACAACATCGCCCGGCGCGAATACCACGAGCTCGGCCTTGCTCGCCGTCTGCGCAACGACGTCCTTTGGTTCGGACGGGAATGCGCGCTCGAGATCCTTGAGCTCTTCGATGTATCGCTCGGCGTGGAGCACCGCGGTCGTCGCGTCGCCGACGGCGGTCGTGATCTGCTTCGCGAGCTGGGCTCGCGTGTCGCCCGCGGCGTAGACGCCGGGGATGCTCGTGCGCATGAACTGGTCGGTGATGAGGTAGCCGTTCTTGTCGTGGTCGATGTGCTCCTTGAAGAGGTGCCGACCCACCGGCTTGAAACCGATGAACACGAAGACGCCGTCGACCTTGACGCGCTCGGTCCGGCCGTCGCGATCGACATCCATCCATTTCACGTCGCCGTTGCCTCCGATCTCGGTGACCCGGGCGGGCGTGATGGGCTCGACCTTCTCCATCTTGAGAAGACGGTCCTGAAGGATGGCCTGAGCACGGAACTCGTTGCGCCGATGCACCACGTAGAGCTTCTTCGCGAAGCGGGTCAGGAAGAGCCCTTCCTGGAACGCGGAATCGCCGCCGCCGATGACCGCGAGGTCGGCGCCCTTGAAGAACGCGCCGTCGCAGACGGCGCAGTAGGACACCCCGCGGCCGTGATATTCCTTCTCGCCCACGACACCGAGCTTCGTCGGCTCCCCGCCGACGGTCACGATGACGGCGTAGGCCGACAGCTCGCTCCCGTCCTCGAGCGTGACGATCTTGCGGTCGCCCTCCGAGCGGACGTCCTTCACCGGCTTGTAGGTGTCGATCTTGAGACCGAATTTGAGCGCATGGTCGGCCATCTTCCGAGCGAGGTCTGCGCCGGTGACCGATTCGAAGCCGGGATAGTCCTCGATGAGCTCGGTGTTGAGGATCTCGCCGCCAACGTCCTTGGAATCCAGGAGGACAGCGTTCATGTTCGCGCGCGCGGCGTACAGGCCCGCGGTGAGTCCGGCGGGGCCGCCGCCGATGATGATGAGATCGAGGTCGGTCAGGTCAGAGGTCCTTTCTGGAAAGCTCTCTCACACTAGAACAATTGACCATTCCCGAAAGATTCCTCTCGCTCGGCGACTCGTTCACGATCGGCACAGGCACGACACCGGATCGATCGTTTCCCGCGGTCCTCGCGCGTGTGTGGACCGAGCGCGGCCGGAGTGTCGTCCTGAGCAATCCGGCCGTGAACGGATACACGACCGACGACCTCATTCACGATGAGCTGCCGCTCGTTGCGTCGTTCGGTCCGACGCTTGTCACGTTACTCATCGGCGCGAACGACATCGTGCGCGGATCCTCAGAAGACCGTTATCGCCAGCAGCTCCGGCTGATCCACGAGCGGCTCGACGCCGACGCGTCCGACGCGCGCGTCGTCGCGCTGCCCCAGCCGGACTGGTCGATGGCACCCGCTGGGGCCGGCTTCGGTGATCTCGCAGCCATCGCGCGCACGATCGAGCGGTTCAACGCGATCGCTCGCGACGAGGCGAGCCTGGCCGGCGCTCTCTGGATCGACCTGGTCCGGCTCATGCGCGAGCAGGGGCGGAAGAAGATGTTCGCTTCCGACGGACTGCACCCCTCCGCCGAGGCGTACGCCGAGTGGGCCCGCGCCCTCGCTACGTCAGCGTTGGCTTCGTGACCATGAGGAAGACGATCACGACGACGATCACCGCGAGCAGGATCCCCATGAAGCGGGCATTCGAGGCGTAGCGCTTGTAGTCCTCGCTCTCCGGGCCTGCGGTCTCGAGGGCGTGGATCTGATTTCGCAGCATCGGGGTATAGACGAAGAACCCGAGCGCGACCGCGATCGCCCAGAGCACGATCCCGCCCGCGATCCAGAACGTCACCAAGCGCAGCTCGCCGACGAACACCATCGTCACGCCGGTCACCGCGAGCAGCACGTACGCGGGGTTCGCGAACCAGTCATCGAGACGCTTGAGCCCGCGGAGAACGTAGGACTGCGTCGGAACCGGCTGCGCCGCGAGGCGCGCGAGCCACACGCCGTAGCTCGCGTTGAATCCGACGGCGATGATCGCAAGCAGCACGTGAAGGAACTTGACGATCACGAAGAGGGACATCGCCGGCGAGTTTACGTGGAGCGCGCCGACCCAGACCTACTATCGGCCTCGGGCGACGCCGGAGAACGGCTCGACGATCGAGGACCCGATGCTTGCCAACAGTCGCGTGTACCCGACACTGCCCGTCACCGATCCGGCCCGGGCGCGAGCGTTCTACGCCGAGAAGCTTGGGCTCCGGCCGACCCAGCCCGACGGAGACTTCTATGAGTGCGGCGGGGGTACGAGGTTCGTGATCTCGCGTATGAGGGCGAGACCCGGCGGCCACACCCAAATGGGTTTTCTGGTCGAGGACCTCGCCGCGACCGTGAAGCAGCTGAAGTCGAAAGGCGTGGTCTTTGAGGACTACGACCTCCCTTCGCTGAAGACCGTCGGCAGCATGGTGGACAACGGAGACATGAAGGTCGCGTGGTTCAAAGACTCTGAGGGAAACATGCTCGGGCTGGCGCAGCCGGTCGACGAATCGGTTCGCGTCGCCATGGGAGCCGCCGGCCCTCGGCGAGCCTGAAGCACGCTTAGGTCCGGGCGGTCACCGGTATCGCGGTCCCCGTGATGCCACTCGCTTCGTCGCTCGAAAGAAACACGACGACCGCGGCGATCTCCGCGGCGGTCGCCCACCGCGACGGATCGGCTTTCGGCATCGCGGCGCGGTTCTCGGCGTTGTCGATGATGCGCGGTAGAACGCAATTGGCAGTGATGCCCTCACGCTTCGTCTCTTCAGCGAGCGACTCAGTCCACCGAAGCAGCGCGGCGTTCGCCATCGCGTAACCGGCCGCGCCCTTTTCCCCCTTCAATCCTGCGGTGGACGCGACGTTCACAACGCGCCCGTAGCCACGCGCGCGCATCGGGCGTAGACATGCTGCGCTCGCGGTGACGATCGTGGCGACCTTCTGATCCCAGTAGGCGCGGTAGGCGGCGAGGTCGCCGCTCGCGGCGTCGGACGCCGCGTATCCGCCTATGAGATTCGCGACGACATCGAGCCGGCCCCACGCGCGAAGCACCTGCTCGACGAAACCTTCCATCGCGGCGCGATCGCCCGGATCAGCGGCGCGAACGAGCACGCGCGGATCATCCGGCGTACCGGCCAGGCCACCAAGCGAGTCGCGCAGAGCAGCGCCTTTGGCGTCGTCGCGGACAGGTAGCGCGACGTGCGCGCCTTGCTCCAGGTACGCGCGCAGGACCGTCGGACCGACGTTTCCGGTCGCGCCCGTAAGTACTACGGCGCGCTTAGAAAGATCGAACATCGCGGCTAGTATCGCGACATGACCGTGCTCGATCGCATACAGCAGCCGCGCGACCTCCGGCTGCTCCATCGCGACGAATTGCTCGAGCTCTGCCGCGAGATCCGTGAGTTCACGGTCGACAGCGTGCAGAAGACCGGCGGCCACATCTCATCGAGCCTCGGCACCGTCGAGCTGACCGTCGCGCTGCACCGCGTGTTCGACTCTCCGCACGACAAGCTCGTCTGGGACACCGGCCATCAGGCCTACGTGCACAAGATGCTCACCGGACGCCGCGGACGGTTCGACTCGCTCCGCCAGTTCGGCGGGATCTCGGGCTTCCTCGCGCGCAGCGAGTCCGAGCACGACCAATTCGGCGCGGGGCACGCAGGAACATCCATTTCGGCGGCACAGGGAATGGCCGTCGCTCGCGACATCAAGGGCGATGACAACCATGTCGTCGCGATCATCGGCGACGGCGCGCTCACGGCGGGCATGGCGTTTGAAGCCATGAACAGCATCGGCCACATGCGCACGCGCGTGATCGTCGTGCTGAACGACAACGGCATGAGCATCGCGCCGAACGTCGGCGCCGTGTCCCGCATGCTCGAATCGCTGCGGACGGCGCAGCCGTACCGCGGTGCCAAACACATCGCGCGACAGGTCCTCGAGCACATGCCCGGCGGCGAGCTTGCTGAGGAGGCGCGCCGCCGGATCTTCACCAGCCTGAAGGCGCTCTTCATCCCGAACATCCTGTTCGAGCAGCTCGGCTTCACGTATTTCGGCCCCGTCGACGGTCACGACCTCTTCGCGGTCGAGAGCGTGCTCGAAAAGGCGCGCGACTTCCGCGACGGTCCGGTCTTCGTTCACGTGCAGACGCAAAAGGGTCACGGCTACGGTCCCGCCGAGGTCGACAACGTGAAATGGCACGGTGTCTCGGCAAGCGGATCTGCCAAGGCGACGGCTCCGCAGTACACGGCGGTCTTCGCCGACGCGGTGCGCGAGGTTCTCAACGCGGACCAGCGCGCGGTCGCGATCACCGCGGCGATGCCCGGCGGGACCGGGCTCCTGCCCCTCTTCAAGGAATTCCCCGACCGTCTGTTCGACGTCGGCATCTGCGAGCAGCACGCGGTGACGTTCGCCGCGGGTCTCGCAACGCAGGGCATCGTTCCGATCGTCGCCGTTTACTCGACCTTCCTGCAGCGCGGGTTCGATCAGGTCGTCCATGACGTCGCCGTGCAGGATCTGTCGGTCGTATTCGCTATGGACCGCGGCGGGATCGTCGGCGACGACGGCAGGACCCACCAGGGTCTGTACGACATCGCCTTTCTGCGGATCCTCCCGGGCATGACGCTCATGGCTCCGAAGGACGACGGCGAGCTTCGGCAGATGGTCTGGACCGCCTATCGGCACGCTGCGGCCAACCGCGGGCCGATCGGCCTTCGCTTCCCGCGCGGCACCGGGACGGGGGTCGCCCTCGATACGCCACTCACCGAGATTCCCATCGGCGTCTCGGAAACCCTTCGCGAGGGCGACGGCGTCGTGATCCTCGCGTATGGCAATCCCGTCGCCGCGGCGCTCGAGGCCGCCGAGATCCTCGCGCGCGACGGACTCGAGGCAACGGTGGTCAACGCGCGCTTCGCCAAACCGCTCGATGCGGAGCGGATCCTCGCGCTCGCTGCTCGCATCCCGCGCTTCGTGACCGTCGAAGAGCACGTGGTGGCCGGCGGTTTCGGCTCGGCGGTCGGCGAGCTTCTCACCGAACGCGGGGCACGCGTCGATCTCGAGATGCTCGGCATCCCCGACGAGCACGTCGATCACGGCTCTCAGAAGCTTTGGCGCAAGCACTACGGCATTGACGCCGAGGGTATCGCTGCCGCCGTTCGACGCCGCTGGCCACAGCTCGCGTCTATGAGAACCGAGGAGACGGCCGGCTAGGACTTCCCGACGTGCGGGTCCTGTCCAAGGGGTAGGGGCCCCTGACCGCGAAGCGGCTACGCGGCCCTCTTCCTCAGCGCACCCTCCCCGCCTGGCAGCTCACTGTCGTTCGCTGCGGGCGGGGCCCCGGGGAACCCGCGCTTCGTAAGAGACCCGCTGCGCCGTGCCACCCGCACGTCCGAGTCCTCCCGGCACGCGCAGCCCATCGCCGCGAACGGACACGCGGCGCACGCGCTAAAAGCTAGGCGACCCTCGCGGCGCGCGACAGCAGGTCATCGACGCGCCGCACGAGCGCATCGGAGTCGAACGGCTTCGCCATCACATCGCTGACGCCGAATCGCGCAAAGGCCTGCTCGGCGCGATCGGGTTGGGCCGTCAGGAAGAGAACGGGAACGTCGATGAATGCCGCGCTGCCCCGAAGGAGATCGAACACGTCGATCCCGTTCAGGCCGGGCATGGACACGTCCAGGATCACGAGATCGGGATGCGTGGCGGAGATCTGATCGAGAACGAGCGCTCCGTTCGTCACGTGATCGACGGTGACCGGGAGACGCTCCTCGAGCGTCGCCTTGATCGCCGTCGCCGTGTCAGGGTCGTCCTCGGCTACGAGGACGCGCTTCACACGACGAAGAGAAGGGCGAGAGCTCGAAGGAAGATCCGCTCGTGCGTGCAGAGCTTGCAGCGGCAATTGTTCATGGCCGGGCTTCTATGCACCGCCCGTGCCAGTTCCGTCGTTACTTCTTGGGGGTTGGTTTCGGCGGCGCGTTCGAGGGCCGCCCACCCGTGCCGCCCTGCCCACTGCGGCCGGGGTCGTTCGACGGCGAGGTCCGTTCCTGCTCGTCGTCGTTGACCTTCTGGACGTCGGGCTGAGCGTCGGCGGGGAGCTGGTCTTTGACCTCGTCGAGAACGACCTTGTGCTTCGCGCGGGCCGCCTCGGCGAGAGCCTGCGCCGCGTTGCGCTTCTCGTCGCTGTCGGCCTCGCGCAGCTTGTCCAGGGCGTTGGCGAAGTTGTTGACCGCGTCGGCGTACGCCTGTGTCGCGGTCGGCGCGGACGAGGGCCGGTCCTTGGCAACCTTGGCAAGCTCGTCGAGCCGGCGATCGGTCAGATCGGAGAGAAGCTGGGTCCGCGCCACGTCGTCGAATGTCAGCGCGACGCGGACGTCTTCGGTCGCGCGCTTCAAGGCGTAGAGCGGATCGCCGGGAAGGCTCGATGCGGCAGCGCTCGTTGCGCCAGCCAGAACGAGCACGAGGATCGCCATCGCCGCAAGCGCGGGACGAAGGATCGACGGGAACGAGAAGCGGCTCTGCCGCGGCGCGAGAGCGACGACGGCTTCGGACATCAGGCGACCGCGGAGCTCCTTGCGGAACTGATCGCGCATCACCGGCCGCTCGAGGAGCGGCGAACGGTTCTCGTTCATGCCAGAGCCTCGCGCGATGGGATGAGCGTGCGAAGCGCCTCGAGCGCGCGGAACTGGATCCCGCGCACCGTTCCTTCGCGCTTGCCGACGAGGGTCGCGATCTCCTGCGTGCTGTATCCCTCGACGAAGCGCAAGACGATGACTTCTTGCTGCAACGGAGTGAGCTTCGCAAGAGCACCGCGCACGGCTTCCTTATCGGAGAGCGCGAGGATCGTCGCGTCCGGCTCGACGACCTGGTCGACGCCCGGATGCGCGAGCGCGTCTTCGAACGAGATCTGGATCCGGGAGCGGCGCGCGCGGTCGATCACCGCGTTCCGCGCGATGCGGTAAAGCCAGGCAAGGAAAGCCACCCGCGGCTCGTAGCGCGGGATCGCACGGAGCGCACGCATGAATACGTCGCTCACGAGATCCTCGGCATCTGCGTCGTTCCTTACCCGGTAGAACACGTATCGGTACACGGCCTCGACGTAGCGGTCGTAGAGCGCTCCGAAGGCGGCCGCGTCCCCCTTTCCGGCGCGTAGGGCGAGGTTTCGGTCCTCGTCGTCCGGTCCATCGGGGCTAACGGGGGTTACCGCTGGGGTGTTAGGCGCAGGTTTCACTTGAGAGACAGAAGGTAGGCGACAAGGGCGTCCAGGTCGGTAGGCGCGAGGTCTCGGCCTAGATCCCGCGGCATCGAGTCCTGGTACCCCGGTACGACGTACGCGCCCGGGTCAAGGATCGACTGGCGGATGTATTCCTCGGCCGAAAGGCCCGGCCGGCGGTTGGCCGCGACCGTTCCGATGTGGTCGAGGGGCGGGCCGAGACGCTGCCCGAACAGGTTCGGCTCATGGCAGTTGGCGCATCCCATGGAGCGGTACAGCTGACGGCCGCGAGCGACCGGTTCGCTCGCCGGCGGCTCAGGAGCGCACGCCACGAGGAGTACCGCGAGCGCGATGCATACGAGGACAACGCGTCCCATCATGCGAACGGTGCAGTCAAGCGCATCCCTCCACGATGCCACGGTCGTCCTGGACGATCGCGTGATCCTTCGCGCGGTCAACCTCGCGATCGGCCCGGGCCTCACGCTCGTGCGCGGACCGAACGGATCGGGTAAGACGACGCTTCTCCGCGTCCTCGCCGGTCTCGTTCCGCTGGCTCGGGGCGATCGAAAGGTCTCGGGCGACGTCCTCTATATCGGCCATCGACCGATGCTGCTACGCGGACTCACCGCCCGCGAGAACCTGGAGTTCTTCGTCCGCTTCCGCGGCGGCGATACGCGAGGCATCGACGGCGCGCTTCGCGCGTGGGGCGTCGGCGATGACATGGATCGCCCCGTGGAGCGGCTCTCGGCCGGCGAGCGCAGGCGAGCGGCACTGGCACGCGTCGAAACGGAGCGTGTACCGCTCCTGCTGCTGGACGAGCCATTCGCGGATCTCGACGACGCCGGGGCGATCCGGTTGCGACAGACGATCGGGCGGGCGCGCGACGACGGGCGCTCGCTCGTGATCGCAACGCACGCCCATCCGGAGCTCGACGAGCTCGCGAAGGCGCAGATCTCCATCGACGACGGCGCGGCGGTTGCCGCGTGATCGATCGGATCGCGCTCGTCGCCGTCCGTGAACTTCGCGCTGAGCGCCGCCAGCCCGACGGCGTCGTCGCGGCGGTGACGTTCATCGCGGTGCTCGTACTGCTCGAGAGTCTGGTCGTCGGTCCACAGATCGCACGCGACGCCGACGTCGCATCCGCGCTCTTTTGGCTCGCGCTCGCGTTCGCGACGATCCTCGCGACGATGCGCAGCTTCGATCGCGAGCTCGAGGACGACGCGCTAGAAGGACTCGTCGCGCTCCCCGGGGGACGCGATGCGCTGTTCGGGGGAAAGGTCCTCTCGCTCACGATCGTGCTTCTGCTGGTCGCAGTGGTCGGCGGGATCCTGTCACTCGTGCTGCTCGATCTTCCCATCGCGCTCCCGCTGCACCTGCTGTTCGTCGTGGTGCTCGGGGTTCTCGCTCTTCCACCGATCGTCGTGGTCGATGTGGTGCTCGCCCTCCGTCTGCGCGCGCGCGCCGCGCTGGTACCGATACTCGCGCTGCCGGTCCTCGTGCCGCAGCTCGTCGCCGCCACGCGCGGCACGAGCGCGGCTCTTTCCGGCGACGCCGTGGGGGCTCTCTCGTGGGCCGGCTTGCTGTTCGCGTTCGCGGTTGTCTACACCGTCATCGGCCTTACCATCGTTCCAGCAGCAATCGAGTGACAGACACCACCATCCCGCGCGGAGATACGTTGCCGCGCATCCGTCCCTGGCTCGGCATCGCTGCCGCCGCGTCGTTCGTCGTGGCGAGCGTGATGGCTCTGTTCTGGGCGCCCACCGATACGGTGCAAGGGGACGTCTACCGGATCCTCTACGTCCACGTCCCGCTCGCGTGGCTCGCGTATCTGGCGTTCGTCATCGTCTTCCTCGCCTCGGTCGGCTGGCTCTGGACGAAGAATCCGCTGTTCGACGCGATCGCGGTCTCCTCCGCGGAGATCGGCGTGTTGTTCACGGGCCTGTTCCTCGTCGCGGGCTCGATCTGGGCGAAGCCGACGTGGGGGGTGTGGTGGACGTGGGAGCCACGCCTCGTGACGACCGCGATCATGTTCGTGATGTACGTCGGCTACCTGCTCCTGCGGGGGCTGTCGACGGATTTCTCGCGCCGCGCGACGCGTGCCGCCGTCTTCGGGATCATCGCGGTCATCGACGTGCCGATCGTGCACCTCTCGGTGTTGTGGGCGAACTCGCTGCACCAGCTGCCCACCGTCCTGCGTGCCGGCGGCTCGCCGTCGCTCGACTCGTCGATGCTGCTCACGCTGATGGTTTCGCTCGGCGCGTACACGCTCATCTACGCGTACTTCATGACGGCACGCGTTTCTCTTGAGCGGGCGCGCCAGGGGCGGCTATGGACAACCTGATATTTATCGTCGCGGCGTTCGCGATCGTTTGGGGCGCGCTGCTCGCCTACCTCATCTCATTGCGCGCGCGCGGTGTTTGAAGAACCGAGCGAGGAGCGGCTTTGCCGTGACGAGCGGTCGCTACGCGCCCAGGGGCCCCTGCCCCTGCTCCAGCCCTGAGCGCATCTCACGGGCGAAGCCCTGAGATTGTGCTAGAGCGGATCGGAGCGCGCCGCGTTCTGCTGATCGCGGCCCTCGGCGTCGCGGTCCTCGTCGGCACCGTCGCCGCGACCAATCTCCAGAGCCAGGCCGTCTACTACCTGACGCCATCGGAAGCGAAGGCACAGGGTGTGGGCGTCGGTCAGACCGTGCGGCTCGGCGGCCTCGTGAAGACCGGATCGATGTCCTCAGCCGACCTCCGCGGTGCGAACGATTTCCGGTTCGTCATCACGGACGGATCCGTCGACGTGCAGATCGTCGCGACCGGCGCGATCCCCGGGCTCCTGCGCGAGGGCGCGGGCGCCGTCGTCGAGGGGGCGTTCGTCGTTGACGGCACGTTCCACGCGACGCAGGTGATCGCGAAGCACGACGAGGTGTACACGGCGCCGACCGCGGGCGCGACGCCCGCGCACCGGACCGCCCCGTGAGCGCGGGCGACCTCGGAGCCGCGGCGCTTCGCGCCGCGCTTTTCCTATCGCTCTGGGGCACCGGCGCTTCGATTTATGCAGCATGGCGCCGCGACGCACGCGCGCTCGCGTCCGCGCGGATCGCCGCGGCCGTCGGGTTCGGCCTCGTGGTGATCGCGGCGCTCTCGATGATGTTCGCGCTCGCGACGCACGACTTCTCGATCCTCTACGTCGCCGAGAACAACGCGCGCGAGACCCCCACCTTCTATTCGATCATCAGCCTCTGGGCCGCACTCGAGGGATCGATCCTGCTGTGGACCGCGATCCTCGCGGGCGCCACGGCGTTCATCGCGTTCCGTGGCACGATCGCGCTCCCGCGTCTTGCGACGACGGCGCTCGCGGTCATGTTCGCGATGCTCACCTTCTTCCTGCTGCTGATCACGACGCCGGCGGCCGATCCGTTCGCGCGTCTCGCTCTCGCGCCGGAGAACGGCAACGGACCCAACGCGCTGCTCCAGAACCACCCGCTGATGGCGCTCCATCCGCCGCTCCTCTATCTCGGCTACGTGCTGACGTCGGTACCGTTCGCGTACGCGATCGCCTCGCTGATCCTCGGCGAAGGCGGCGATCGCTGGCTCGTCGCGACGCGACGCTTCGCCCTCATCTCGTGGGCGCTCCTCGGCGTGGGCATCATCGCCGGCGCGTGGTGGAGCTACGCGGTCTTGGGATGGGGCGGCTACTGGGCGTGGGACCCGGTCGAGAACGCGGCGATCATGCCGTGGCTCACGTCGACCGCGTATCTCCACTCGGTGATGGTCGAAGAGAAGCGCAGCCTGCTGCGGACCTGGAATCTCGCCTTGGTCATCGCGACGTTCGCGCTGACCATCCTCGGGACCTTCCTGACGCGGAGCGGGGTCGTGAACAGCGTGCATTCGTTCAGCCTTTCGGCGATCGGGCCGCTGCTCCTCGGCTACCTCGTCGCCATCCTCGTGCTCTCGGTCGGACTGCTGCTCTGGCGATCGGCGCGGCTGCGTGATGCCGGTCCGATCGGCGCCCCGCTCTCGCGCGAGGCGATCTTCCTCTTCCAGAACGTGCTCTTCATGGCCGCCACGCTGACCGTCCTTCTCGGCACGCTCTATCCGCTCGTCGCGGAGGCGATCTCCGGCGCGCAGCTCTCCATCGGCGGGCCGTACTTCGACCGCGTCGAGGTCCCGCTGGCCCTCGCGCTCCTGTTCCTGATGGGCATCGGGCCGCAGCTGCCGTGGCACGGCGCATCACGCGCGACGCTCGAGCGACAGTTCACGGCGCCGATCGTCGCGGCGGCCGTCGGCGCGCTCGCGGCGCTCATCACCGGCACAACGGCGCTCGCGGCGGTGCTCACGTACGCGCTCGGCGCGTTCGTCATCGGGACAGTCGTCCAGGAATTCGCGCGCGGCGTGCGTGCGCGCCGCACGTTGCACGGCGAGACCGGGTTCGCCGCATTCACGAACCTCCTACGACGCAGCGGCCGCCGGTACGGCGGCTACGTCGTCCACGTCGGCATCGTCCTCGTCGCGCTCGCGGTGGCGACGAGTCAGGCGCGCACGGTCGACATCGAGCAGACGCTCGCGCCCGGCGAGACGCTCGCTCTGGCCGGCTACACCGTCCGTCTCGATGCGATCCGCCCGGTGAGCGAGCCGCAACGCGATTCGATCGTGGCCGATCTCGTCGTCACAGGGAACGGCGCGAGCGAGAATCTGCGCCCGGCACTCGTTCAGTACCCGAACAGCGCGGCCGCGGTCGGATCCCCCGGAATCGGCGCCGGGCTGCGCGACGACCTGTACACGATCCTTGCCGCGTACGACCAGCGAACGTTCTCCTGGGCGACGATCCGAATGCGCGTGATCCCGGGCGTCTCGTGGCTGTGGCTCGGCGGTGCCGTCGTGGGGATCGGCGCGCTGATCGCCGCACTGCCCGCGCCACGCCGCCGGACCGTGCGCATGCCCGTCGCCGAAGTCGCGGTGTCGGCGAAGTGATGCTGCCGCGGATCGTCCGTCTCGCGGTCGTCGTCGCGATCCTCGGTCTGGTCGTGACGCTCGCGCTCGCGTTCCGGCGCGATCCGCACGACATCAAGACCGGAACGATCGGCAAGCCCGCGCCGGTCTTCACGCTCGACCGCCTGGACGGTTCGGGAAAGGTCGCGCTCGCGGATCTCTCGGGCAAGGTCGTGGTCATCAATTTCTTCGCGTCCTGGTGCCTGCCGTGCACCCAAGAGAATCCAACGCTCGTCCGCGTCTACGAGCGCTATCGAACGAGCGACGTCGTGATGCTCGGCGTGAATTACCAGGAGGCGCGCGATAACGGGCTCGCGTACGTGCAGCGCATGGGGATGGGATGGACGACGGTCGCGGACGACGATGGCCGCGTCGCGCTGTCGTATGGAGTATTCGGCCCGCCCGAGACGTTCTTCATCGGCGCCGATGGCGTTATCGCGGGCCGGCACATCGGTCCGATCGACGAGGAGACGCTGGTCACCGCGATCGAAACGCTACGCGCGCGGGCGGTGCGATGAACGGCCGCATGGTCATCGCCATCGCGCTCCTCGTTCTCGCCACCGCGGTCTTATTCGCGGCGCGGCCGCATGACGTGACCGCGGACGAGCGGATCGACCAGATCACGACGGAGCTTCGCTGTCCGGTCTGTCAGGGCCTCTCGGTGAAGGACTCGACTTCCGAGACGGCGCGCCAGATGCGCGACCTCGTGACCCAACGGGTGCGCGAGGGGAAGACCAACGCGGAGATCGAATCCGAGTTCCGCGCGGCGTACGGCGACTGGATCTTCCTCTCGCCGCCGGTCGCCTCGTGGAGCGGCCTCGTGTGGTTCGTTCCCATCGCCGTGCTCGTCGCAGGTCTGGTGTTCGTGTCCGGGCGACTGCGCGGCGCCGACGCTCCGCTGCCGGCAGAGCCGAGCGCGGTGCAGGTCGCCGCGTTGCGCGAGCGCGTGGTACGCGAAGAGGCTGCCGAGGGATGACCATCGCGCTCTTCGTCGTTTTCTTTCTCGCCGGAACGGCCGCCGTGATCGCGCCGCTCGCGCGACGCCCGGTCGCATGGCCCGCGGATCCGCCGGATCAGCGAGACGATGTGGCGCGCGCGGTGAGCTCGCTGCGCGATCTCGAGTTCGCGCGCGCGGCCGGGACGATCGCGCCATCCGATTACACGCGGCTTCGGGCATCACTCGAGCGCGACGCGTTCGCACGCCGCGCACCCGATGCGCGTGGGCCTGCGCCGGTGCGAACGCTGGTCGCCGCGGCCTTGATCGCGGCGGTCGCCGTCGGCGTCGCGGTCTTCTACCTGCCGCCGTCGGCGGGCGACCGCGCGCCCGGTGAAACGGTGACGGGCACGGTGCCGCAGACCGACGCCCTGGCCGCGCTCGAGGCGCGCGCGAGCGTGAACCCGGGCGATGTACCGACGCAGCTCGCGCTCGCCGACGCATATGTCCAGGCGGGTCGACCGCAGGATGCGATCCCGCGCTATCAGGCGGTGCTCGCGAAGGATCCGAACAATGTCGCGGCGCTCGACGGCCTCGCGCTCATCCTCGTTGCATCGGGAAGCAACGACGGCGCGATCGTCGCGGCGGACCGCGTCCTCGCGCAGCGACCGAAGGACCCGGACGCGCTCTTCGTGAAGGGACTCGCGCTCTACGGCAAGCAGGATTGGAACGGCGCGGTCGATGTGTGGACGGTGTATCTCGACGTCGGTCAGTACCACTTCGCGTCGGAGATGGTGACCGGCCTGTATGCGGACGCGAAGGCGAAAGCGGGGCGCTAGTCCGATAGACTCAAGCGTCGAACGCGGCCGCGTTCGATCCATGGCGGCTATGGTGTAATGGCAGCACTAGAGGTTGTGGACCTCCCAGTCGGGGTTCGAAACCCCGTAGCCGCCCAGCACAGAGTCCCATTGACACGGCATCTCGCTTCACTCGACATAGCGGACGTGGAAGTGCTCCGGTTCCACTGGCTCGTCGGAATTCTCGAAGGCGAGGGGACATTCCTCCGCGGCGCTCCGTCCAGGCCGGGTGCGCCGATCCTCCGCGTTTCGATGACCGACCGCGACGTCGTCGAACGCGTCGCGAACTTGCTCGGGCGCGCGGTGGTTCGTTTGCGACGACGTAAGCCGCACCACAAGCTTCCGTACGCGACGACGATCAAGGGCGCCCCGGCTGTTCAGGTTATGTATGCGGTTCGACCGTTCCTGGGCAAGACCCGGGAGCTCCAGATCGATCTCGCGATCTCGTCGTGGCAAACGCGGAGAGCACCGCGGCGAGGCGGAACTGCTGAATCACCATCGACACTGGCGCAAGCGCAGGTGGAATCGCAGGAAGCGCGTGACCGCGCGTGGCTCGCCGGCCTGCTCGAGGGTGAGGGCTCATTCCTTGCCCACCGCGGTGTTCTGCTGTCGTACCCAGTGATCAAGGTCGAGATGTGCGACCGAGAGATCATCGAGCGCGCCGCCCGCCTCCTCGATACGAAGGTTTGGGTCGTGCCGCCGGGCACCGAAGGGTGGCGTGCCACCTACGTGGCCAAGATCGCGGGCCACCGTGCCGCCGAGTGGATGCGCGCGCTCCGGCCATACATGGGCCTTCGCAGGACCGCGGCGATCGATGTGGCGCTCTCGGCTTACCAGCCGGTCCGGCTGATCACGCCTCCGCGTGTCTGCGTCGTCGAGGGATGCGAGCGACCACACCGCGCGCGTGGACTCTGCAATACCCACTACATGAGCTGGTCACGTGACCGCGCAAAGGGTCGCGTCCCGAGGATCACGCCGCTCCGCTGACTACGTCCAGGTCGTCACTACTACCCGCGGACCGACGCGGTCGAGCTTGGGCCACGCGTTTCGTAGCGAGAGCCGTCGTTGAAGAGCTTCGTGACGACATGCCACGCACGTCCGAGCACCTGAGCGGCTCGGTCGTCCGCAGCGCGCAGCCTCATGACAATGATCTCCGTGTTCGCTGCGAGGCGGGTGCTCGATCCGTCGACGTACGTGATCTCGGCCGAAGCGCCGGCCGCGGTGCGGATCGTGTCGCCCGCGCCGAGCACGTCACCCTCACGCGCCGAAGCGAACTCCGCCCCACCGCGGCTGATGAGGACGGCGCCGTCGACGACGGTGAAGACGCTGACCGGAACGAGCGCGTCGGCTGCGTGGTGAGCGAGCACGACGCTCGATCCGACCCCAAGCGCAAGCGCCCCGATGAGCACGATGACCGCGACAGCGCGCGAACGTGACAGCGCCACGTTTGCCTCCCCAACTCGCGTTCAACCGGGTGGTCGAACGTTCGTCGCCCGGGGGAACTAACGGCACCTGTCTGAGTCCGTTCGGTCAGCCGAGTAGCAACGGACCACGCGATCAGAGATCCACGCGCGTAATGCTGTCGCGCCGCAGACCAAAAGAACGAGTCCCAGACCTAGTCGCGCGGCGGCGAATACTCCGAGAGCGCTACAAGGAACGGACGTGTACGCCCAGGTTGCACCGTGAGGGGCTCGCGAAGACCGGCCTTCGCGAACACCGGAACACGAAGACCATGGAGTCGCTGTGTCGTACGCGCCCACTCCGTACCGCAGACCGGACAAACGAACGAGCCCTCGGCCATTCTCTCGCCATGCGCAAGAAGAATCTTCGCGCAGCACCGCTCGACGTTTGGTTCGTGTCCGTCCGCGGCCGCAAGGTATGGAAATTCAGCATTCGGTCCGGAGCGCGCGCGACGAACGAATGACCGTTCGTCGCCACGGCGGTAGACATCGCCCTCGGTCTTCTTCCACTCGGTCGCGCACTCGGGACAGCGGAACTCGCGACCCGCGCGATAGAAGCCGCCCCACTCGATGATCCAGTCCTCGCAGCAGTCCGCGAGAATCGTGCGCTCATCGCTCGGGTTCATCGCTCTCCTCCGATGAGCCAGCACAGGAGCGCCTTCTCCGTGTGCAGGCGGTTCTCCGCCTGGTCGAACACCGCGCTCTGAGGACCGTCGATCACCTCGTCGGTGATCTCCTCGCCGCGATGCGCCGGAAGGTCGTGCAGGACGATCGCGTCACGCTTCGCGCGAGCGAGAAGCGGCGCGTTGAGCTGGAAGCCCTGGAACGCGCGGCGGCGACGCTCGTACTCCTGCTCCTGACCCATGCTCGTCCACACATCCGTGTACACGACGTCGGCGCCGGTCACCGCCGCGACCGGGTCGTTTCCGATCGTGATCTGCGCACCGCTCGACCTCGCATCCGCTCCAGCAAGCTCGCGATAGCGCGCCATCGGCTCGTACCCCGCTGGTGTCGCGATCCGGAGCGACGCGCCGGTCTTGGCGACGCACAGCATGAGCGAGTGGCAAACGTTGTTGCCGTCGCCGATGTAGGCGATCGCGATGCCCCGAAGATCGGGGCCCTTGCGCTCGCGGATCGTGAAGATGTCGGCAAGACCCTGGCAGGGGTGCGACAGGTCGGAGAGCCCGTTGATCACCGGGACCTCGCTGTAGCGCGCGAACTCTTCGATCGTCTCGTGCGCGTTAACCCGCAGCACCACCGCGTCCGCCATGCGGCTCGTGACGCGCGCCACGTCGGACACGCTCTCGCGGCGTCCGAGACCGACCTCCGCGGGCGAGAGGTACACGCAATGCCCGCCGAGCTGCGCGATGCCGACGTCGAAGGAGAGGCGCGTGCGAAGGCTGGGCTTCTCGAAGATGAGCGCGACCGTGCGGCCGGCCAGGCCACCGGTGGACGGTCTCGCCTTGAGGCTCGCGCTCTGGTCGAGCAGGAGCCCGAGCTCGTCCCGCTCCAGGTCGCCGATCGACAGGAAGTGCCGCACGCGCGACGCGACGGCCATTACGGCAGCGCGCGGAGG
The DNA here is from genome assembly GCA_036570125.1 of Candidatus Limnocylindria bacterium. Lineage (GTDB taxonomy): Bacteria > Chloroflexota > Limnocylindria > P2-11E > P2-11E > 3-1-20CM-2-70-9. The sequence continues at coordinate 20,652 of DATCPK010000153.1, read as the reverse complement.
CGCGGCCGACGCTCGTCGACGAGACGGAGGAGAGCGGTCGCGACCCGTGACGCGTCGTGGCGGATGGTGTCCTGTTTCAGCCAAAGGTCGCGCGGCCCGCTCCATTTGTCGATCACCGGCGCGGTCACCGCGCGGACGCCCAGGTCCTCGACGTTCGCGAGCTCGGCGGCCGTGGGCTCGAGGTAGGTCACCCCACGCTCGGCGTAGTGCGCGCGAAGGTGGTCGGGCGGCGTGTCGTCGTTCACCAGCACCGTGTCAAGGCCCGAGCCGCCCAGGTAATCGGAGACGACGCGCACATGGTCGGCGATGCTGAAGCCGTCGGTCTGGCCCGGTTGCGTCGTTGTGTTCGCGACGTAGACGACGAGGCCCTGCGCGTCGGCGATCGCGCGAGCGATCTGCGGCACCAGCAGACACGCGCACACCGTCGTGAACAGGCTGCCCGGGCCGAGGGTGATGAGGTCCGCGGAGGCGATCGCCTCCACGCTTCCGTCGGTCGCGCGGACGCCGTCGTCCTTCAGGTAGATGCGTTCGATCGGCGCCTTGCCGACAGCGCGGACGTTGACCTCCTCTTCGACCACGCTCCCGTCGGCGAGCTTCGCGCAGAGGTGGGTGTTGTAGAGCGTGACCGGAAGGACGCGGCCGCGGATCTTCAGAAGCCGCGACGCCTCCTCCACCGCGCGCAGGAAAGATCCCTCCTGCTGCGTCAGAGCGGCGAGGAAGAGGTTCCCGAAGGCCATGCCGTTCAGCTCTTCGCTCTTGTCGGTCTCGAAGCGATGCGAAAAGAGCCGCACGAGCGCGGGATCGCCCTCGGCGAGGACGGTCAGCGCGCTCCGGATGTCCCCTGGCGCCGGCACGTCGAGCGCGATGCGCACCTTCCCTGTCGACCGCCCGGAGTCGGTCACGGCGATGAGGCCGGTGATGTCCTCCGTGTAGCGGCGGAGCCCGGCCATGACCGTGGGCGCTCCGAGCCCGCCGCCGACGCACACGACCTTCAACCCTGTCACCGGTTGAATGGTCGCAGATACGCGCTAGCGCTTGGCCTTCTTGCGAGACGAAGCCGTCTTCTTGGTGCGGGAGGAGCTCTTCCGAGCGCCAGCCTTCTTCGCCTTCGTTACGTTGTCGGCCTTGCCCACCTTGATCCCTCGGCGCTTGGCCGCCGTGACGATCTTCTTGCGCGCCGTCTCCTTCTTGGTGCCCGACTCGAAATCGGTCTGGTTGAACCGGGCCATGGCGTTCCGGACATGCGCGTCGTCATTAATAGGAAGATGCCCTTCGCCCTCGTTGTCGACATAGGCGAACTTCCTCTTATCAAGCTTTTCCCGGTCGTCCGTATCGAGCTCGGCCATGAACGCCTCCTTCTCTTTCTTTTCGGCGGTTTGCTGCACACACTGTTCCCGCGGAGTTCAGCCTCGGCCAGCCCGACCGAGGGCCTCCAGGGGCAGGGGCCCCTGGGCGCGGAGCGACCGGTGGGGCACCGGCCGGAGGCCGGGGGGTCCGCCGCCGCGTAAAGAGGGTTTCGGTCCGGCCGCGGCCGAGTTGGAGGCGAAGTGAAGCAACCTGTGAAGAGATTCGTGCCGGTGTGGGCGCTGCAGTTCGTGATCGGCATATTCGTTGTGCTCATCGCGATCGCCATCGCCGTAGGACTGCTCGGTCCTGTAATGAGAGGACCGACGGCGTTCTTCGACGAGCTCGGAAAGACGATCAGCCGGATTGCGCCTCAGCCTCAGGCGGACCTGCGGGCAGATGACCAGCTGAAGGCGGTCATCAAGGCGATGCCCGAGGGCAAGCTTCGGGTAGGCACGATCGTCGACGACCAGGACCGCGTCGTCTTCACGATCACGGCGGACCGTGCGGTGGTGAAGGCGGCGGTGCGGCCGGGGGACGAGCTCCGGATCGCCCGCGACGGGAGCGTCGAGATCGTCCCGACCGGCATCCCTGGGGTCATCGACTCCTTGCAGAGGGCGATCGAAGACCTCAAGCGGAAGTTCTTCGGGCCCTAGATAGACGAAAGGGCCGCCCTTCGGCGGCCCCTTTCGACCTGGTTTGGGAGGGTGCTAGCTCGCTTTGCGAGCCGAGACGAGCGCCCGCGTCCCGACGACCGTCCGTGCGACAAGCTCGGTCCGCCACGCCTTACGGCGCTCGAGGGCCTCGCTGTATCCGCGGTCGTAGGCGCCTATCGCGAGGAAGCCCACGATGATCATCCCGAGTGCGATGCCCGCCATGATCCCGATCGCGAAGAGCAACATCGTGTTTCCTCTTTCTTTCGCACTATGGCGACTCGTCTGGCGAGCACTTGAGCAAACCTCATGCCACGGCGCTCGCTTCCTTGGCGACATGGCAACATCACGCACGTGACCTCGGCGGCGTTCGGTGTTGGATCTCGCGCCAGACGTCGCAGGGAGCGCCGGACGTGTCCTCTCTTACGCGGCGTTGACCTCATCCGGCCGTCAATCCAAAGGAATTCCCCGCCGGCGGACGGGGTGTCGCAGCATATGCCGCCAAAGGAGAACGCCCGTGCGTCTATCGCTCCTGCCTAAGAAGAGCGAGTTCTTCGTCCTCTTCGAACAGCACGCCCAGAACGCTGTCGAGGCGGCCGAGGCGCTGGCGAAGCTTTTCGGCGACTTCACCGACGTCGAGAACAAGGTTCGGGACATCCATGCGATCGAGCACCATGGGGACAAGCTCAACCACGAGATCGTCCGGCACCTGAACGAGACGTTCGTCACCCCGCTCGACCGCGAGGACATCGTGGGTCTCGCGAGCAAGATCGATGACGTCACGGACGTCTGCTACGACGTCTCGGAGCTCGTGCAGCTGTTCAAGGTCAAGACCATCCGTCCGCCGGCCGTGCGCCAGGCAAAGGTCCTCGTGTCCGCCGCGGGCGAGATGCTCTCGATGATGAAGAACCTCGAAGGCCTCAAGAACCTGGAGCCGCACTGGATCAAGATCCACACCTTCGAGAACGAGGGCGATCAGGTCTGGCGCGAAGCTGTTGAGGAGCTCTTCGCCGGCTCCGACGATGCGATCGAGATCATCAAGTGGAAGGACATCTATTCACTGGTCGAGGTCGCGATCGACCGATGCGAGGATGTCGCCAATATCGTCGAGACGATCATGGTGAAGCACAGCTAGTTGGACTACGCGACCGTCCTTCTCGTACTGGTCGTCGTGCTTGGCATCGCGTTCGAGTTCGTCAATGGATTCCACGACGCGGCGAACGCTGTGGCGACGGTCATCGCAACTCGAGTGCTCACACCGGTTCAGGCGATCATGATGGCCGGAGCACTGAACCTGGTCGGTGCCCTCTCTGGCGAGGCGGTCGCGAAGACTGTCGGTCAAGGCATCGTCGACAAGGCTGTCGTGACGCAGGACCTCGTCGTCGCGGCACTCATCGCCGCGATCGCCTGGGACCTCATCACGTTCATCGCGGCCCTGCCGACCTCATCGAGCCACGCGCTGATCTTCGGAATCATCGGTGCGGCGGTCTCGCAGCACGGTCTCGGTGTCATCATCCTTCCCGGCCTTCAGCTGACGACCTTCGGGATCGTGTATTCGCCGCTCGTGGCGTTCATCTTCGGGTACGCGTTCATGCTCGCGCTGTATTGGGCTCTCCGGAACGTGAGCTATCGATTGGTGACGCGATTCTTTGGACGGGCGCAGATCCTCTCGAGCGCGTACATGGCGTTCAGCCACGGCGGCAACGATGGGCAAAAGACGATGGGCATCATTGCGCTAGCCATCTACGCATTCCATGGGAATACGGGGCCGTTCGTGATCGACACGTGGGTGAAAGTCGCTTGCGCCGTCGCTATCGCGCTCGGCACCGCCACCGGCGGCTGGCGAATCATCAAGACGATGGGCATGCGCATCACCGCGCTGACGCCCGTCAGCGGTTTTGCTGCCGAGACATCCGCAGCGACGGTCATCGAAATAGCGACCCGGTTCGGCATTCCTATATCCACGACGCACGCGATCTCGGGTGCGATCCTCGGCGTTGGGTCCACGCGCCGCCTTTCGGCGGTTCGCTGGGGCATCGCCGGCCGGATCGTGACCGCCTGGGTGCTCACGATCCCCGGCTGTTTCTTCCTTGGCTACGGGACCGCCACCCTCTTGCGCGCGGTCGGAGTGCATCCTTAGCGACGCCTTGACCGTCACGCAGCGCGGGCCTGATCGCACCCGCTATACGCCCCCATCGCTACCGCTTCCGCTCCTCCGGCGGCAACGGCTGCTCGATCGTTTGGAAGGCGCGGAGCGTCACCGACTGACGCTCGTGCACGCGGCCGCCGGGTACGGCAAGACGACCGTCCTCGCCCAGTACGCCGACCTCCTGCGTGCGTCGGGGCGTCACATCGCCTGGCTCACCCTTGGACGCGGCGACGAGGATCCGCTCGTCCTCTTCTCCGATCTCATCGGCGCGTTGCGTCGCGACACCGCGGATTTCGCCGAGCAGCTCACCGCGAGTTTGGATCGGGGACGCCGTCTCGAGCGACGTCTCGCGCAGCTCGCGCAGGCGCTCTCCGACGAGCTGGCGCCACTCGGCGAGCTCACCTTCTTCATCGACGATCATCCGAGCGTTCGCGGCGGCGCTCCGCTCGCGTCGTTCGGCAACGAGCTCGTCGATCTTCTCCCGGACAACGCGCACCTGGTCCTCGCCACGCGACGGACGCCCCAGCTTGGCGGTCTCCCTCGCTGGCGCCTCGCGGGATCGGTCCTCGACATCTCCGCGGCAGAGCTGGCGTTCACGCGCGCGGAGGCGGTCGAGCTCCTCCGAGGAGAGTTCGGCCTCGATCTGCCCGAGCATGCGATCGATGCGATGTACTCGCGGACCGGCGGCTGGCCCGCGGGTCTGCGCCTGGCGGCGGCGTTCGTGAGCGAGCGCGGCTGGCAGCAGCTTGGTGAGTTCCAGGGCGGCGGCGCCGAGCTCTACGCCTACTTCAACAGCGAAGTCCTTCGGCGCGGGACGCGAAAGGATCAGAACACGATCCTCCGTTGGTCGCTCCTCGAACGGATCGAGGACGACGAGGAGGTCAGCGCGGGCGGCGCGTCGCGGGAGCTTCTCTCATCGCTCGAGCAGGCGGGTCTCGTGGTGCGCGAAGGCACGGAGGGTCATCATCGTTTCCAGCCGCTCTTCGCCGAGTTCCTCCGGTCGCGCGCGCGAGAGCTCCTTCCCGCCGCCGAGATCGTGGAGCTGCATCGCGGACACGCCGAACGCGCCGCGGTCCGCGGAGATGTGGACCGCGCGATCCATCACTTCCAGCAAGCGGGAGATCACCGCCGCGCGGCGCAGCTCGTTCGCGACAACGGCGAGCGCGCCCTTCAAGGGAGCGAGGTCGCGACACTTCAGCGCTGGCTCGACGGATTCCCGCCCGGTGCGGAACGGCGGCTGCCGTGGGTCATCTTGCTGCGCGGGCTTCTGCATCGCGTGCGTGGCGACTACGAGCGCGCGCTCACGAACTATCGCGACGCCGCAGGCGAGCTTCGCCGCGCGCGAGACACCGACGGGCTCGCGCGCGCGCTCACGTGGTCGGCGCAGGCCCTCCGTTATCTTCGCCGGCCGCGCGAGGCATTGGAGCAGGCGCACGAGGCGCTCGGTCTGCTCGGCGATGGCGCGTCGTCGCAGAGCGCGTGGCTCTGGCACGTCATCGGCGGATCTCACGCCGACCTCGGCGAGATAGAGGAAGCGGCGCGCGCGCATCTCAAGGCCGAGGCGATCTTCTCGCTGCTCACCGATCGCGCCGGGGAGCTCGCAGAAGCGCTCGCGCTCGCACAGCTGCACCACCTTCTCGGCGAGCTCGACGCGGCACAGCGGACCTATCTGCGGGCGCTCGCGCTCCAGCAGAAAAGCGCCGACGTGACCGCGCTCTGTTGGGCCGAAGGCGGGCTGGTCGACGTGCGCACGCGCCGGGGCGACACCGCGGAGGCCCTTGACACGCTCCGCCAGACCCTCGAGATCGCGAGCGCGAACGATCTCCGTCTCGCGCAGGCAGCGATGTGCTCGACGCTGATGACGGTCCACGCATTGACGGGCGAGCGCGGCGCGGTCGAGGAGGTCTACCGCGCGGGGGTCGAGCTCTGCCGCGAGCAGGGTGACGATCACGTGATCGCCGAGCTGCATGCGACGGCCGCCGAGCTGCGCGCCCTGCGCGGCGATGCCGACTCCGCGAATGACGCACTGCGGGCGGCCGAGGCGCTCGCCGGATCGTCTCCTGGTCCGGTCCCCGCGATCCGCGCGGCGATCGCGCGCGGCGCCGTCGCCGAGGCACAGGGCGATCGCGAAGGCGCGCTGCGTGCGTACCGCGAAGCGCGCGTTTCGGCGCACGCGATCCGCGCGCGATATTTCGAAGCCAAGGCAACGTTGCTCGCGGTGCCGATCGAGGACGACCCGGCGACGACGAGAGGCGCGCTTCGCGCCGTCGCGGCCGAGCGCTATCGAGACTTCCTGCTCTTGCGTCCGGCCCTTACCGATGCGCTGCGCCTGCGGCTTGGCGACCTCGAGCTGAACCCCGATGACATGCGTGTCCTGGCGACGCTTTTGCAGCCCGCCGCACCGACGCCAACGCAGGTGATCTCGTCGTCGGTCGCCGAAAGCATTCAGGCGTTCGTGCTCGGCCCGTTCGAGCTCCGCGCCGGCGGCACGCGCATCAGCGATCGCGGGTGGCGCACGAGCAAGGCGAAAGAGCTCTTCGCGTTGCTCTTGCTCGACCGGCAGCGCGCGGTCTCTCGTGACGAGCTCGTCGCGCAGCTCTGGCCCGAGACCGACCCGGCGTCGGCCCTCTCGAACTTTCATTTCACGCTCCACGCGCTCCGCAAGGCGCTCGCTTCGGCGGGCGCGTCGGAAGCGACGAGCGTGGTGCGGACCGACACGGGATATCGGCTTGCGCTGCCGATATCGATCCACGTCGACCTCGAGGTGTTCCGGCGCTCGCTGCGCCGCGGTCGTGAAGCACAGGAGGCCGGAAGATCGCGCGAGGCGATCCAGTACCTGCGCGCCGCGGTCGCGGTGCATCGCGGAGAATTCCTCGCCGATCTCACCGCACCGTGGATCGATCGCCAGCGCGAGGAGACGGACCGTCAGCTCGTCGCCGCCGCGAAGGAGCTCGCAACGCTCGAGCTCGAGTGGAAGGAGCCGAAGGCCGCCGTTCGGCCGCTCGAGAAGCTTCTCGAGCTCGAGCCCTACGACGAGGAAGGGCACCGCCTTCTGATGCGCGCGCACCACGAGTCCGGCGATCCCGCGCTCGCCGTGCGTCACTACCAGGCGCTCGAGGCGATGCTGCACCGCGATCTCGGCGCGGAGCCCGAGCCCGCGACGCGAGAGCTCTACCAGCGCATTCGTCGCGCCACCTAATACACGTGCACTAGTTCTCCTCATGCGCTGCGGTCACGCGGCCGTGCAGGTGATGGAGATCGCACGTACGAACGTGTCGCCTCAGTTTCGACAGTCGCTCGAATGCCTCCCAGGCCATTGCGCGCTCGCTTGTTGCGGCGAACATCACCCGCACAGGGGATGACCTCCCCTACGCGGGGCAGGTACTACTCGGGGCGTGGGAGTAACGGGGGAATGACAGGGCAAGTGGGTGATTCCGCGAGGCGCCTTTTGGCGGCCTTCTTCGCGCTCGCACTTCTCATCACGGCTCTTCCGGGGACCAGCTGGACCGCTCCGATCGATCCAAACGTCGCGGCCGGCGATTACGCGCTCGTCCAGGTCGCGCACGGGACCGCCGGCGCGGTAGCGGCGAGGGCGACGGCGGCCGGGGCGACCAATGTCTCGGCTCTCGACACGATCGATCTCGTCACGGCGCGTCTGACGACCGAATCCATCCGGGCCCTCAGCCTCGACCAGCGGGTCGTGGCGATCGCGTCAGACATCCCGGTCGTGTCGCTCGGCAGGGGGGACCACTTCGAGAAAGGCGCGGCCAAGCCGAGCCCAAATCTTGAGGTCATCGACGGGCAAAACGCCTGGGCGACGGCGACCGGCAAGGGCGTGACCGTCGCCGTGATGGACACCGGCATCGCCGACCATCCCGACCTCAAAGGCTCGGTCGTCGCGCGCGTGGATTTCGTGAACGACGGCGCGACGACGTTCGACCCGTCGGGCCACGGGACGTTCGTCGCTGGGCTGATCGCGGGACACGGCAGGGACTTCAACGGCGTCGCACCCGACGCGAAGCTCGTGTCACTCCGCGTGCTCGACATGAACGGTCGCGGGACGATGCATTCCGTTCTCGCCGCGTTCGATTGGATCCTCAAGAACCGCACCACGTACCACATCAAAGTCCTCAATCTCTCGTTCGGCGCGCAACAGAAGACGACGTATCACCGTGAGCTGCTCGCCGGCGTCGTCGAGTCGGCGTGGTTCGCGGGCGTCACGGTGATCGCGGCGGCAGGGAACGACGGACCGGTCCCCGGCACCATCGCAATACCAGGGGCCGACCCATTCGTGGTGACCGTCGGGTCCTTCGCCGACCAGGGCACGATCGCACTCAACGACGATCGCGAGTCGCTCTTCAGCAGCCGCGGTCCGACGAAAGACGGATTCACGAAGCCTGATGTCCTCGCGCCCGGCGAGCATGTCGTTTCGCTTCGCGCCCCGGGCACTGCGATGGACGTGAGCGGTCCACACACCGTGGATGGCAGCCTGTATGCGCGCCTGTCCGGGACGTCGGCATCGACGGCCATGGTGACCGGCGCCGCAGCGGACGTTCTCGAGGCGCACCGCTCGTACAGCACGACGCAGGTCAAGGGTGCCCTCGTCGCGAGTGGACGTCGGATTACCGGCACGCGGACGCCGGGCCTCGACGTCGACGACGCACTGACCGTTCACCCGGCGCGCGTGAACGCCGGCCTGCTGCCGTCCCTCGTGCTGGTACGGCTTCTGGCCGCGAACGGACAGTTGCTCGGTAGTGGCATCTCGTGGGAAGGGATTTCTTGGGAGGGGATCTCCTGGGAATCCGTGAGTTGGGAGGGCGTGGCATGGGAGTCCGTGTCATGGGAGGGCGTGACGTGGGACAGCGTGACGTGGGAGCTGCAGTGATGAAAGGACGAGTCGATCTCTACGTCAGCTCCGTAACGTTCGCTGGCTTCATCGCACTCGTCGCCGCGACGATCAGCATGCGGATCGATCAGCTCGATCCGATCATGTTGGTGGTCCTCGTCGGCCTCGCGTGTCTCGCGCAGCGCGTTCCGGTGTTCCTCTTCCGCTCGAGCGCGATCTCCGTGTCGTTCGCTGCGGTCATCGCCGCGTACGTCCTGTACGGCACCGGCGCGGCCGTGTGGGTGAGTCTTGCGCAGGCGCTCGTGAACTCAGTGACCCCGCGCCGCAAGCCACTCCGCAAGATCGCTTTCAACTTCGGCTCCTTCGCGCTCTCGGCCTTCGCGGCCGGCGAGCTCTACCGGCTCACTGGTGGACTGACGCCGCCCGGCGCGATCGCGCCGACGCTCGTGTCGGTCGGACTCTCCGCCGCCGCGTACTTCCTCGTAAACACGTCTCTCACGGCCGTCGCGATCGCCATGTCCGAGGCGCAGAACGTCGTGGCCGTGTGGCGCACGAACTACAGCTGGATGCCCGTGAACTTCGGCGCCACCGCTGTGCAGGGCGCGGCGCTTGCGCTCGCCTACCAGGCACTCGGGCTCTTCGGAGTGTTCGTCTTCACCGTACCTCTCGTCGTCGCCTGGTACTCGTTCCGCTTGTACATGGCGAAGTCGACCGAGGTGCGCCAGCGCAACGAGGAGCTGAGCAGCGTCAACGAGCTTCTTCGTCAGACCAACGACCGTCTCGAGCAGTCGCACGTGTCCGTTATCGGCGCGCTCATCGGCGCCCTCGAGGCGAAGGAGTCGCACCTCTCCGGGCACGCCGCGACGACCATGCACTACTCGGTCGAGGTCGGCCGCAAGCTCGGCCTCGGCATTGAGGAGATCGCCGCGATCAAGCTGGGCGCGCTCTTCCACGACGTGGGCAAGATCGGGGTTCCTGAGGCACTTCTCTCGAAGCCCGCCGAGCTCACCGACGAAGAGTGGGTCGAGATGCGCGCTCACCCGACGATCGGCGCAAGCCTCCTCGGAAACGTGCCGATGCTCGAACGGATCCGTCCTCTCGTCCTCGCGCACCACGAGAACTTCGACGGCACGGGGTACCCGCACGGCCTCAAGGGGAACGAGATCCCCCTCGCCGCGCAGATCATCTCGGTCGCCGACGCGTACGACGCGATGACGAGCGCTCGGCCGTACCGCGTGGCGTACCGACCGAAGCACGCCCTCCGCGAGCTCCGCGCGAACGCCGGGACGCAGTTCAACCCGGTCGTCGTCGAGGCTTTCATCCAGGTGTGCATCGAGGAGCGCAGGCAGATCGCGCGAGGCAAGGAAACGGTCCACCCACACCAGCACGAGCACATGTACCAGCAGGCGCTCGAGGCCGTGAAGGTCGCGAGCTAGCGGGAGGGGCAAACCAATGCGAAAGCTGAAGACGATCCTGGTCGCGTCACTCGTGGTCGCGTCGCTCTACACGGCGACGGGCACCGCGTGGGCGCAGAGCGAGTCAGGCCAGCGCGGAACGGCTTGGACGAGCGACGGAGGCTCGACCATATTGGGTGGGCCGGGCGGCGCCTCGTGGGAGCTCTCCGGCTTCGGCTTCGACTTCTAGGTCCCAGCGAACTCGGGCAGCGCGAACAGCTGCTCGAGCGAACCGATCACGCGGTCGGGGACCGCGTCCCCTGAGGCTTTCTGCAGCGCGTCGCTCTCGGTGAGACCCGTGGTGATGAGCACGCCCGTCGCGCCGACACGGTGCGCCGCGACCATGTCGTAGTCGGTCGAGTCCCCGACCACCACGACAGAGCCCTCCTGCTTGCCCGCCCTGCGGATCGCCTCTTCAAAGAGAAACGGCTCGGGCTTGCCGATGCAGAGCGCCTTCGCGCCGGTCGCGACCTCGATCGCCGCGACGATCGTTCCCGCGCCCGGGAGGAGGCGCCCCTCGACGGGGTAGGCCCGGTCGCGGTTCGAGCAGATGAACGCGGCGCCGGCGAGGATGGCGCGCTGCGCTTCGGCGATCTTCGCGTAGGTGAGGTGAAGGTCGAGCCCGACCACCACCGTGTCCGGCACCGGCGGCAGGTCCAGCGAGACGAGATACCGCCGCATCGAGCCCGGGTCGACGCCATCGGCGGCCGCATCAGGCGGCGGATGGGAGCCCGGGAGCGCGTCCGCGTCGCGCACCGCGATCCCGACTGCGCGAATTTCCTGCCGCAAGCCGTCGGCTCCGATGACGAGAACATCCTTCGGCTTCGGCACGCGGCGCTCCAGGTAGTGCGCGGTGGCATACGCGCTCGTGACGATGTGGTCGAGGTCGCCGCCGAGACCGAGCGTCTGGAGGCGGCGCACGTAGTCGAGTCGCGTCGCCGTCGAATTGTTAGTCGCGAAGAAGATGTCCCAGCCCGCGCGCCGAAGGCGATCGAGCGCTTCGCGCGCGTACGGCATCACCTGCGCGCCGCGATAGAGCACGCCGTCCATGTCAAAGATCGCGATCGGCATCGGCGAGAGAGGCTATCCGCTCGCTGGGATGCTCGCGCTATCGAGGACCTCGTAGCGCGCCGGACCGGTGATCCGCGACACGATGACCCGGTCGGCGACGAAGAGCTCGAGCGGCATTTCGGACATCTCCGATGTGACCGAGGTGCTGCGCGTCACGCGCTGAAGCGTTGTGATCGTGGGCTTGACCCGATCGCTCGAATAGAGCGACGGAAGACCGCGCCGGCGGAGCGCCGCGAGCAACTCGTTCATGTCTTCGTCGAGGACTGGGTCAGATGCGACCTCGAGCTTCACGATCTCCGGACCGCGGTACTCCGACGGGAGAAAGTAGAGCCGATCGACAAGGACGGGAGCGGGGCGCAAGCGTCTGACCGACTCGCGGACGATCCGGATAAGCGCGGCGGCATCGTCGGTGGTGACCCGATCGACCGTCACGTGCAGCGGCTCGACCCGCTCGCCGCCAAGGGCTGCCTGCAGCCGATCGACCAGCGCCGCGCCGGTGCGAGAGACCGGGCCCGACGGAGCGAGCAGGACGCAAATGTCGCCAGCGACAGCGGGCCGCGGCGAGCCCTGATCTACGGGCGCGGCCGTCCGCTCGTGTCGATCGCGCCGCCCGCGTTCGGCGGCGTTCCGCGCGTCACGGTCTTCTTCCCGCCGCGACTCCGATAGGCACGCCACGCTTTACCCGTAAGCGAATCGCCGTGTCGATCCTCGACGAACGTGTCGACGCGGGTGAGCAATACGGCGAGCAGCGCAGCCGCGATCACGCGCCACAGGGTGAACGCAAGTAAGCGGACGCAGCCGCCCAAACAGCAGCCCACCGTTAAGCCACCACGCCCGATTCAACGACCGGCAAAGTGTGCAACGCGCGAGGTACGAGCAAGACGGATGCCCTCGTTGGGCGTCCGATGTGCTCATAAGCGATATCGAGGCCTTCCTCGACGTCCACGGACGCGCGCAATTTCGCGAGGCGAACGACCTCAGGTGCCTCCGACGCGGCCACGATGATCTGACACCACTGCAGCGTGAGCGCGACCATCACGGCGCGCTGCTCGCCGCCCGCGAAATGCTTGCGTGCCGCCTCGACGACCGCGGCCGGCGATTCTGCCCGCTCGAGGGCCGCGAAAAATCGTTGCTCGCCCGGCCCATCTCCGGCGCCCTCCTCGAGTCGCGCCGGAATAATGATCGCTCCGCCTTCGCGGACGACCGGCGTCGGCGCGAATCGCAGATACGTCGCGGCGCGAGAGGCCTGATAGAGATTCACGTCCTTCGGATGGCCGACTCCGGCGATCACGATGTCGTATTGCTTCGTTATGGGCCGCGTGTACAAGGCCGCGGCTTTCTGAGCGAGGTCGGCGAGTACGGCGTCCGGCTCCCCCGCCGCGACCGCGACCACGCGCTCGCGATCGTCGGTCACGACGTTGAGGCAAAAGCGGAGGCCCGCGCGCCGCGCGATCTCGCGAACCGTTTCGTGGAATGGATTCCCCTCGATCTTGGCGAGACGGACTCCGGGATCCTCGAGGAAGCGCATGCCGTGCGTCGCTGTGATCACGGGCTCGCCGGCGCACCCGATGGCGACGGTCTTCCGACCACCTGAGAAACCGGCGTACTGATGCGGCTCCACGATCCCCGTCGCGACGACGAGGTCCGCTTCCTTCACAAGCTTCTGCGTGAAGCCCGGCACATCGTAGGGCGGGATGGTCCCGAGGTCGGCCCACATGGCGGGATCGCGCCCGTTCGAATCGACGACCGCCACGCGATCGACGACCGAGCCGAGCTTCTCGCGCTTCTCGGCATCCGTCGTCGCGCGATGCAGCCCGATCGCGACGATGACGGTGATCCGCGCGTCGGGGATGCCGCCCGCGTTGAGCTCATCGAGAAGCGGCGGCACCAGCACACCGTCCGGCGACGCTCGTGTGAGATCGGTCACCGCGATGACGGCCCGTGCATTCGGTGTCGTCCGAACAGCATCCGCAGCGAGGTCCCGGAGGCGCTTGCTGGCAAGCGGCGCGTGGAGGCGACGAACTGTTTCGGCGGCGAGGTCTTCGACCGGCGCAGCTGTGGCCGACTCGACGATGTCGAGGTCGAACCAGGGCTGCAGCATGAACTCGAGCTCTTCTTCACCGTACGGGACGGCGAGATAACGCGGGCGGTCGGTCACGACTAGAGACTAGCCGCGCACCGACCGCCCCGAGACGGGACTAGACCAGGTTCAGGAGTCGCAAGATCACGAGGATGACGACGATGACCAGAAGTATGTGGACCCAGTTCCCGCTCATGCCGGGAGCGCTGATGCGGCCTCGGCCGAAATATCCGAGGAGCCAGAGAATGACCAAAATGATGATGATTAGCTCGACAAGACCCAAGTGAGCACCTCCTTCGGCGCATGGGTTACCACGGCGGACGCCGTTCGGGCAACTCCGAAGAAGCTCGAGAAGCACGCCGCCCTGGCGCGCTATCTGGTCACGCTCGAAGACTCGGACTTACGGATCGCGGCCCGGCTCTTCGCCGGAGCGCCCTTCCCGCGGCGGGACGAGCGCGTCCTAGCGATGGGCTGGAGCGCCCTTTCCGACCTCCTGCTCGAACAGTCTGGAAAGACCGGAGGCGACATGGCCGCCTCATACCAGCGCCACGCCGACCTCGGCGACGTCGCGGCAGACCTCATCGCCGGGCGTCCCGCGGCCGGAGATCCGCTCACGCTCGCCGACGTCGCGCAGACATTCGACGCGATCGCGGCCGCGCGTGGCGTCGCCCCCAAGCGCGATCTCATGCGCGCGACGCTCGCCCGCGCGACCGCGGGCGAGGCGCGCTACCTCGTGAAGATCGTGAGCGGGGAAACACGCATCGGACTGCGCGAAGGCCTGCTCGAGGAGGCGATCGCACGCGCCTTCGAGCGCGACCGCGAACAGGTCGGTCGAGCGAACATGCTCACCGGGGACGTCGGCGAGACCGCGCTCCGCGCAAAGCACGGGACGCTCGCCGAGCCGACGCTCGCGCACTTTCTGCCGATCGGAATGATGCTGGCCACGCCGGTCCTGCAGCTCGCTGAGGTCGAGAAGCGCTACCCGCCGCCGTACGTCATCGAGGACAAGTACGACGGCATCCGCGCGCAGGTCCACAAAGCGGGCGATCGCGTCGAGCTGTACTCGCGCACGTTCGACCGCATCACCAACCGCTACCCGGAGCTCGTGGCGCCGCTCCTGGCGATCCCGGGCACCTACGTCATCGACGGCGAGGTCCTCGCGTTCGCCGAAGGAAAGGCCATCCCGTTCACCGATTTCCAGACGCGGCTCGGCCGAAAGAACGTGGCCGCCGAGCTTCGGACGAAGCTGCCCTCGACCCTCGTAGCGTTCGACATCCTCGAGCGTGATGGTCGTGCGCTGCTGGACGAGTCCTTTGACGAACGGCAGAAGATCCTGCGCGCTCTGCCAATCGTCCCGCCGGTGATCTTCGCGGAACACCAGCGCGTGGAGGCGTCAGGCGAAGAGCTCGTCGCGGTGCTCGAGCGCGAGTTCGCGGCGGCGCGCGAGCGCGGCAACGAGGGCCTCATGGTCAAGGACCCGCGCTCGCCGTATCGACCCGGCCGTCGTGGCATGGAGTGGCTCAAGGTGAAGCGGCCGCTGCGCACGCTCGATGTGGTCGTGACTGCGGTCGAGTGGGGCCATGGCAAGCGGCGCGGAGTGCTCTCCGATTACACGTTCGCGATCCGCGACGGCGAACGGCTCCTCAACATCGGCAAGGCCTACTCGGGACTGACAGACAAAGAGATCGCCGAGATGACGAAGTATTTCCTCGAGCACACCGTCCAGGATTACGGGCGCGTGCGGACGGTCGTGCCGGACACCGTGATCGAAGTCGCGTTCGACCAGATCCAGCCGAGCGATCGGCATGAGTCCGGCTACGCAATGCGATTCCCGCGGATCGCGCGCCTGCGTCCCGACAAGCCCGTGAGCGAGATCGACACGCTGGAGACGGTGCGACAGATCGCAGGACGTTAGGCGTAGACGAGTGGCCGGGGCAGGCGCAAGAATCGCGACGGTGGCACCCGTAAGCGAAGCCAAACAGCTCGAGACGCTCCTCCAGCTTCAGCGCGATCTCGCACTCGAGGCGAACATCGAGAACGTCCTCCTCCGCATCACCCTCGCCGCCACGACCGTGCTCGATGCGGAACGGGCGACCCTTTATGTGGTCGACCAGGCCAAGAACGAGCTCTGGTCGCGGGCGCTCAGCGAGGGCGGCGAGATCCGACTGCCGCTCGACGGCCGCAGCCTCGCCGCGGAGGTGGCCCGGACGGGCACGTTGCTTCGTATAGATGACCCGTATGCGGATCGGCGTTTCGACCCGAGCGTCGACTCTCGCACCGGGTACCGCACGCGCTCGATCCTCGTCGTGCCGATCGACTCGCGCGACCGCCGGCGGCTCGGCGTCCTTCAGGCGGTGAACCATGCGGACGGCCCTTTTCGCGCGGAGGACGAGCGTTACGCGGTCTCGCTCGCGACCTCGGCGGGTATCGCGCTCGAGTACGTGCAGCTCTCCGCGGACCTCGCCGCCGAGCGCCTCCGCGTCGTGAAGGTGGCCGAGGAGGAGCGGCATCGTCTGGCGCGCGATCTCCACGATGGCGTGGCGCAGACGCTGGCAAACGCGGCGCTCGGCATCGAGCTCGCGCAGCGCCGAGCGAAGGACGACGTGCCCGCGGCGATTGCCGAGCTGGAGCAGCTTCGCGGCAGGCTTCTCGAATCCCAGAAGGGCCTGCGCGACATCCTGTTCGCGCTCCGGCCGGTCGTGTTGGAGGACGGCGGGCTCGGTGCCGCTGCCCGCGCCCTCGCCGAACGCATCAACGGTCAGAATGGGTCGCGCGTGGTCGCGCGGCGCATCGAGGCTGACCGGCGATTCGCCCCCGAGGTGGAGGCGGGCGCGTTCACCGTGATCCGCGAGGCCACGAACAACGCGATCAAGACCGGCCGCGCGGCCGAGGTGTCGATCGACGTGTACGAGGACGGCGGCGCGGTCGTCGCGGTCGTCGAGGACAACGGGAAGGGATTCGATGTGGCGAGCACGCTTCAGGGCTACGCGTCACGCGGTAGCCTCGGTCTTCTGCAGATGCGCGAATCGGCGCGCCTGATCGGCGCTCAGCTCTCGCTCGACTCGAGCCCGGGCCAAGGGACGCGCGTTCGCTTGAGGATCCCGTTCGCATGACCGACGAAGCGTCAGCCGCCGCGGAACGACGACGTGTCACCGGGCGGCGTCGCGAAGATGCCGCCCTCGATCAGGCGACCTTTGCCGAAGCCTTTGTCGCGCTGACCGACGGCATCATCCTGACCGACACGGAAGGCGCGGTCGTCAGCGCAAACCCCGCGGCGTTCATGATCCTCGGCGAGGACTCGCTCATCGGGCAAATCTTCGAAGAGCTGCTCCTCGTTTCCGGTGCGACCCGCATTCAGGACACCGACGGCCATCTCGTGCGGCGAGCGTGGTTCCCGCGCGAGGAGCGAATGGGCGTCCTCGAGATGATGTCGACCATCCTTCCCGGCGGGCGCGCCCTCCACACGGTGCGCGACGTCACCGCGCAGGCCGAGCTCCTCCGATTGAAGGAGGAGTTCCTCATGGAGGTCGCGCATGAGCTCCGGACGCCCATCTCCGGCCTCATCGCGTCACTCGACCTCGTCGTGGACGACGCGCTCAACATGCCCCGCAACGAGCTCGCGCTGCTCTCCGGTGCGCTCCGACGGAGCGCTCTCCGTCTCGAGCATCTCGTCGAAAACCTGATGGACGCCGGCAGCATCGAGGCCGGGACCTTCCAGGTGCGGGCGCAGACGGCGAGCCTCAAACACTCGCTCTCCGAGGCCATGGCGTTCACCCAGCCGATGCTCGAGTCGAAGAACCAGGAGCTCGTCAAGGCGTTCGAGGCCGACGCCGACCGGGTCCTCGCGGACGAGCGGCGGACGACGCAGGTCTTCGCGAACCTCATCTCCAACGCGAGCAAGTACGCGCCGGAGGGCACGCGCGTGACCGTGGCCGCCAAGAGTGTCGACGGGTACGTCAGGATTACTGTCGCGGATGAGGGTCCCGGCATCCCCCTCGACGAGCAGAACCGCCTTTTCCAGCGCTTCTTCCGCTCCCGCACCGTCCGGGACCAAGCGGGCGGGCTCGGCCTCGGCCTATCGATCTGCCGCGCCATCGTCCACGCCCAGGGTGGCGACATCTCGATCGAGAGCACCCCTGGACGCGGAACATCGGTACACTTCACACTCCCGAAGGCTCGCCACTTGGCTGAGGAGGCAGAGGACTAATAAAGCTTCTAGTCGTTGACGACGACCGCGACCTCGTGGAGCTTCTCGAGTACGCGCTTCGTCGTGAGGGCTACGACGTGTCCCGCGCCTACGACGGAGAGTCTGCAGTTGAGGCCGTCGGGCGCGAAAAGCCCGACCTCGTGATCCTCGACATCAACCTGCCCAAGCTCGCCGGTTTCGTGGTGCTGGAGCGCATCCGGCACGTGGATGAGCACGTCGCCGTGCTCCTTCTCTCAGCACGCCAGGACGAGAGCGACATCCTTCGCGGCCTGCAGCTCGGGGCAGACGACTACATCACCAAGCCATTCCGTCCGAAGGAGCTCGTCGCCCGGGTCAAGGCGATCCTGCGCCGCTCAGTGCGCACGCGCGGCCGACCCGCGCCGGCCATCTACAAGACCGGTGATCTCATCCTCGACGAGGCCACCCATCAGGTGCGCGCGGACGGCGTGCCCGTTCACCTCTCGCCGACCGAGTTCAAGCTGCTGCGGCATTTCATGGCGAACCCTGGCCGCGTCCTGACGCAAGAGGAGATCCTCGAGGGCGTGTGGGGTTACGACGCGGACGTCGGTGGCGACCTCGTGAAGCTGAATGTCAGCCGCCTTCGACGGAAGCTCGGAGCGGACGGCAAGCCGCGCGACGTGATCCAGACCGTGCCCGGGGTCGGCTACCTCTTCCGCGGCGCCGAGGGCGGGGTCACTCGCGAGGAGGCTCGCCCCCACTAGTCTTTCCGCCGCCGTTGCTCGTGGTGAGCCGGCGGCGTGTCGCTTCGAGATCTGCCGCGTTGCTGAACACCGGGTAGACCGCGAAGCCCGTGGCTTTCGAGATCGAGTCCACGGCGGCCGGGTTCGGCTGTGGAAGCGCCACCGTCAGGACCTGACCCTCGTGGCCGACGACCACAGCGTTCCACTCCGACGCGAGTGCGTACGGGAGATGCCGCTGGAGCTCCGCCGTCGCGAGACGCGCTGGGTCCGCGAGATACGGTGCGGACGGGAGGCTCGTCGCACGCGAGCGGATCGCGCCGCGGGGTCCCTCGCCGAGAGAGTGCTCCCATACTCGGATGCCACCGCCCGATTGCTTCGCGCGGTACATCGCGGCGTCCGCCGATTCGACGAGCGACGCCGCGTCGCCGGCGGGCCGCGGGAACGTCGCGATCCCGATCGAGAGCTGCAGGCGCTCGCGCGCCGCCACGAGCTCGGGCGGAAGCATCGCCTCCGCGGCCTTCTCGAGGATTCGTGTCGCCACCCTCGTCGCCGCCTCGGTGTCGGCGTCGGGCAGGATGATCGCGAACTCGTCGCCGCCGTAACGCGTCGGCACGTCGTACATGCGGACGGCCTGCTTCACCGCGGACGCGACGGCCTTGAGCACCTCGTCTCCGACGGCGTGGCCGTAGCGGTCGTTGTACAGCTTGAAGCGATCCACATCGATCATGAGCAGCGCGAGCAGATGCTCCGCACGAAGCGCGCGGTTCGTCTCCGCCTCGAGCCGGCGGTCGAAGTGCCGGCGGTTGAAGAGCCAGGTGAGTGGATCCGTCTCGGCGAGCCGCTGCAGGGCCTCGCCCTGCTCCTGCATCACGAGGACCTGTCCAATGTGGCCTGCGAGGAGCTCGAGCGTCTCGAGATCGGCGTCGTCGAATGGCTGTCCGTCGTTCCGATCGGTCACGCTCAGGACTCCGCGCGAGTCGTCACCGACGAGGATGGGCACGCTCACGAATGAGTCGGAGCGGTACGTACCCTCGCCCGACTGGATCGGCGCGCTCGACACGTGGCGCACGAGCAGCGGGCGCTTTGACTGCGCCACCAATCCGACGACGCCTTCGCCCGTCTTCACGCGAACGCGACGCATCACGTCGTCCGCGAGCCCGACGGCGCGCGCGATCACAAAGTCGGTGGAGTTGTCCTCACGGAGGAGAAGCGATGCGCGCTCGCCGCGGACAAGTTCCGTGGCGACCTTGAATATGGAGTCGAGCAGGTCCTCTGCTCGTCTCTGACTTTGGCTGTCCACCAATCCCCCATCCGGCGTCCGCCCGTATCGCGCTCAAGAAAGACCCTGCTTGTTCGCTCGTGTCTTCGGCAGTCTCCTGCTCGGCTGATGCCGCGGCAAGTAACGGCTCGTATCGAGAACCCGTCAAAGATGTCGCAGGTGTGCGGCTAATCGTGCGCGTATCGCGTCAGGTCTTCCCGATGGCGAGCACGGGCTCCGTTGTGGGTTCGCCCGACCCCATGTGTCTCTCAAGTGTGCGTCGCGACGCCGCCGCGTGCGCCAAGTGGCGCGGTCAGAGACAACCCACTCGGCTCGCGAGCTCGGATCGAGCCAAGTCGGAGGCGCGATCGGGTACGACGACCCCCTGAGTGGGTACGACACCCGCGCGCGCGTCCGGATTTGCGCCCGTTGGCGCGAGCGCGGCCACGCGACGGTCAGCCCAGCCACAAAAAGAGTCCACGCGTGGGGTATCAGTGGGCATGTCAACGTTTACCGGCCCAGTTCATTGCCATTCACGTGCCGCGATCTTCGCGAAGAGCGTCAATGCATCGAGGCGCTGTGCGGTGACCGAGATCACGCCATCCACGGTCTGCAGCGTTCCACCCACGACGACGGCGGCGTCGCTATCCAGCACGCGTTTGTAGAGGCGGTACGTGGCCGGCCGAATGATGATGTTCGAGATCCCGGTCTCGTCCTCCAGCGAAAGGAAGACGTGGCCCTTCGCCGTCTCGGGGTGCTGCTTCACCACGACCGCCCCTGCGATGAGCACGTAGCTCCCGTGCCTCCGGCTTTCGAGGTCGCATGCGCGGAGCACGCCGCGCCGCGCGAGATCCTCGCGATAGAAGCTCATGATCTGCGGCCCGGTGGG
>DATCPK010000152.1:0-4172 GCA_036570125.1 Candidatus Limnocylindria bacterium | reverse complement strand
TATTCCTGTTTCTCGTCTCGGCCGTGATCGCATTCTTCCCGCGCACCCAGTTCGCAACCACAGCCGGTGCGCCGGCGCCGAACGCTGTCAGCGCACCCCTTGCGTCGAGCGCCGGCGGCGCCGCAGGGGCACCGACCTCGCAGAACTTCCAGGCTTCATCTCCCGCGCCCGGTGTGGCCAGTGGCCGGGCCGACGCCGCGGCCTCGCCCAGCCCGGCCGACACGTCCAAGGAGGTCGGTCGCCAGGATTCGTCGAGTTCATTCGCGGTCTCTGCGGACCAGTCCACGCGCGCGACCACCTCCGAACCGTTCGCGTTCGTCCTGTCGCCCGGGCTCTGGCTCGCGCTCGCGATCGCGTTCGCAGCGCTCTCGCTCATCGTCGGCCGGAGGCTCCACTCGACCTAACGGCGATACTCGTTATGTGACCGAACGCCTTGCCCTGATCGACTCGAACAGCCTCATCTACCGGGCGTTCTTTGCCGTGCCGCCGCTCACCACGACCAAAGGCGAGCTCGCCAATGCGACATTCGGCTTCGCGTCGATCCTCCTGAAAACACTGGAACAGGCGACGCCGCAGCACATCGCGGCCGCGTTCGACCTGCCCGTTCCGACGTTCCGGCGCGAGATGGAGCCGACATACAAGGCGACGCGCAAGCCGATGCCCGACGAGCTGCGGCCGCAGTTCGAGCGCTGCAAGCAGCTCCTCGAAGCCTTCGGCATCCCGATGTATTCGCTCCCGGGCTACGAGGCCGACGATGTCATCGGCGCGCTCGCGAAGCAGGCCGAGGCGAAGGGACTCGAGACGATCATCGTGTCAGGCGATCTCGATCCGCTCCAGCTGGTCACACCGAACATCAAGCTGATGACGACGCGTCAGGGTTTCCAGAACACCGTGATCTACGACGAGGAGATGATCCGCCAGCGCTACGGCCTCCGACCGGACCAGATGGTCGACTTCAAGGCGCTCAAGGGCGACGCGACGGACAACATCCCCGGCGTTCCTGGAGTCGGCGACAAGACAGCCGCGAAGCTCATCGCCGAGCGCGGGACTCTCGAGGGCGTGTACGCGGATCTGGGCACGTACACGCCGCGACTTCGCGAGTCACTCGCCGCGAACAAGGATCAGGTCTTCCGCAGCCGCCAGCTCGCCACGATCGTCACCGACCTGCCGGTGACGCTCGAGCTCGAGCGAACGCGACGGACCACCTACGACCGTGCGGCGGTACTCGAGCTCTTCCGCGACCTCGAGTTCCGCAGCCTCGTGCCGCGGCTCCCGCCGGCGGATCAGAACCTCTCCGCGCCGGCGCCGACGCCGTCCGCACCGATGGTGGGGCGCGGCGGCCAGCTGCAGCTCGGCCTCGAGCCCGCGCCCGCGGTCGCTCCGCCGATCGAGACCGCGCTCGTGGCCGATGTCGACGCGGACAGGGTCGCAGCCGAGTTGCGCGCGGCCGGTTCGTTTGCCGTCCACGCGGACATGGACACTTCTGGGCGGCACCCGGTGCTCGTTGGACTTGGTCTCGCCGCGGGCGAGCGCGCTTGGTACGTCCCGGCGCCCGACGGCGTGCCCGGGCCCATATCGGAAGTTCTGCTCGACGAGGCGATCACGAAGACCGCGCACGACGCGAAGACCGCCCGGCGCGCGCTGCGACGCGCGGGCTCCGACATTCGCGGTCTGTCGATGGACACGATGATCGCGAGCTATCTCGTGAACGCGAGCCGCCGTTACCACGCTCTCGAGGACCTCGCGGCGGAGCGACTCAAGCTCGAGGTGCCCGTCCTGCCCGTGGCTGATCGGAAGGATCCGTACCGCACGCCGACGCTCGATGAGCGTCTCGCGCGCGCGGGCGCCGGCGCGGTTGCGGCCGCACGACTCGGTGAGCAGTTCGCGGTCGAGCTCGAGCGGCTGAATCTCGAGCGCCTCTATCGCGACGTCGAGCTTCCGCTCGTCGACGTGCTCGTAGAGATGGAGGAGGCGGGGATCGCAGTCGACACGGTGTACCTGCGCG
The DNA here is from genome assembly GCA_036570125.1 of Candidatus Limnocylindria bacterium. GTDB lineage: Bacteria > Chloroflexota > Limnocylindria > P2-11E > P2-11E > 3-1-20CM-2-70-9. The sequence continues at coordinate 2,167 of DATCPK010000152.1, read as the reverse complement.
ATCTCGGCGAGGAGTTCGCGCGCGAGGTCGCGCGCATCGAGCAGGAGGCGTACGCGGCGGTCGGCCACGAGTTCGGTCTGAACTCTCCGAAGCAGCTCCAGTCCCTCTTGTTCGAGGAGCTGAAGCTTCCCCGCGGCCGGCGCACCGGGACCGGGTTCTCGACGGACGCGACGGTCCTCGAGGAGCTTCGCGGGGCGCACCCGGTGATCGATAAGGTCCTCGAGTACCGCGAGATCGAAAAGCTTCGCTCGACCTACGCCGAGGGCCTCGGTGGGCTCGTCGATCCCGAGACCCGACGCGTCCACACCACGTTCGAGCAGACCGTGGCGTCGACCGGCCGGCTCTCGAGCCGCGCGCCGAACCTTCAGAACATCCCGATCCGAACGCCGCTCGGCAGGCGCATCCGTCACGCGTTCGTCGCGGGTTCGCCGGACCGAGTCCTTGTCGCGGCGGACTACTCGCAGATCGAGCTGCGCGTCCTCGCGCACGTGTCGCAGGATCCCGCGCTGCTCGACGCGTTCCGCTCCGGCGCCGACATCCACCGGCGCACCGCCGCGGCTGGGTTCGGTGTCGCGGAAAGCGCTGTGACGCGCGAGCAACGCGACGTGGCGAAGATGCTCAACTTCGGGATCGTGTACGGCATGAGCGATTTCGGCCTCGCGTGGCGGATGCAGATGCCGCGCGAGGAGGCGCAGCGCTTCATCGACGAGTACTTCAAGCGGTATGGCCAGGTGCGGCGCTACGTGCTCGAGACGAAGGCGTTCTGCGTCGAGCAGGGCTACGTCGAGACGCTGCTCGGGCGGAGGCGTTACATCCCGGACATGACCAGCCGCGTGAACGCAGTCCGGAACGCAGCCGAGCGCATGGCGATCAACATGCCGATCCAGGGCACGGCCGCGGACATCATGAAGATCGCGATGGCGCGCGTTCACCGCGCGATGCACGACAGCGATCTCCACGCGCGCGTTCTGCTTCAAGTACACGACGAGCTGGTCGCCGAGGTGCCGCGGCTCGAGGTCGAGCGGATGGCGCGATTGCTGGGGGACGAAATGAGCGCGGCCTACGAGCTCGACGTGCCGCTCGTGGTCGACGTGCGCACCGGGCCGAACTGGGACGAGATGCAGCGACTCGAAGTCCCCGCGACCGCGAATGCCTGAACTACCAGAGGTCGAGACCATCGCGCGACAGCTCCGCGGGCTAGTCGTCGATCGGACCATCAGCGAGTTCGAATCGCGGTGGGTCCGCCTCACCGAGCCGGAGCCGGCCGAGGTCGTCGGCGCGCGCCTGCGCGGCCGGCGCATCAGCGACGTGCGGCGGCGCGGAAAGTTCGTTGTCTTCGACCTCGACGGGGGCGAGGCGCTCGTCGTCTCGCTTCGGATGACTGGCAAGCTCCTCTTCGGAGTGGAGAAGGTCGACGAGCGCTACGTGCGCGGCGAGATCCGTTTCGTCGATGGGACCGCGATGCGGTTCTCCGACACGCGCAAGTTCGGCCGCATGGCGGTCATCGATGCTTCGACGCTCGAGGGCAACGGCGAGATACGCCGTCCGAGGATGCCGCTTCACGCGTCGCTCGGTCAGGAGCCCCTCGCGCGCGGCTTCACGGTCGCGTGGCTTCGCGCGCTTCTGCGACGACGACCGCGGGCCGCGATCAAGGTGCTGCTCCTCGATCAGCGCGCGATCGCGGGCATCGGCAACATCTACGCGATCGAGGCGCTCTGGCGCGCGCGTATCCATCCGCTCCGGAAAGCGGGTTCGCTGCGCGCCGACGAGATCGCGCGGCTGCACGAGGCGATTCGCTGGGCGCTGCGCAAGGGCATCCGCCTTGGCGGCGCGTCACCAAGCGACTACGTCGACGCACGTGGCAACAAGGGACGGATGCAGCGCGAGTTCCAGGTGTACTCGCGCGCCGGCGAGCCCTGTCCGCGGTGCGGGCGTGCGATCGTCCGCACGGTGGTCGGCGGACGTGGCACGTTCCATTGCCCGCGTTGCCAGAGAGTGCCGCGCGCATGAGCGTCCTCTCCGTTCAGGCGGTCGCGAAGCGCTTCGGCGAGCGCCTTGTGTTCAGCGAGGTGTCCTTCCGACTCGCGCACGGCGACCGCGTCGGTCTCGTCGGGCCGAACGGCGTAGGGAAGACGACCCTGCTGCGCGTCGCGGCCGGATTCGACTC
>DATCPK010000151.1:0-11908 GCA_036570125.1 Candidatus Limnocylindria bacterium | reverse complement strand
GTCGGGAGGTATTTGCTGAGCGGATCGTCGAGCGAGACCTTGCCCTGGTCGACGAGCTGCCCGATCGCACCGGCGGTAAACAGCTTGGTTACAGACGCGATGTTGAACGGAGTGATCGTCGCGTTGGGCGCGCCGTGCGCTCGGTCGGCGTATCCGGTCGCCTTGGTCGCGAACGGCACGAAGTCCTTCGCGACGAGGACCACGCCCGAGAAGTTGTCGTCATTCAGCTCATCGAGATATGCCTGGATCGCCGTGGTCGGCTGGGACGTCGACGGCGCGTCGTTGCCCGATGTGACGCAGCTCGCGGCAAGCGTCAGCACCGCGAGCAGCGGAAGCAGCCTCTTCAACGGAACTCCCAGCGATGCGCGAGGCGTGCCACGCCGACCTCGCGCGACGTGCCGATCACACGAAACTGAACACCTTTCTGGTGATAGTCGTACGCGCGGTCTTGGGGGTCGGTGATACCGATGTCGACGTCGAATCCGCCCGGCAGCAGCTCGACGCCCTGCATCGCGAAGCGCACGACGCCCTCCGGCTTGACCGGCACGGTGACCCCGTCGATCAGCGTGTTCGTCCCGAAGACGCCGATCCCGTCGTCGCGATAGAGGTACACGCCGAAGACCGCGTCGCTCACGCCCTTGGGATTGCGGTAGCCGATCTCGATCGCGGCAGGCTGACCCGATTCGAGCACGACCCGCTCCGCGCCGTCGGGACCGATGACACGCGCGCTCGTTATCTCGATCTCCTTCGATCCCCACCGCGCGCCGATCTCACCGCGTGCGGCCCGCTCGCGCTGCTCCTTTTCGCCCACCTTTTGGTGATAGGCGTCGATGACGTCGTGCGGGGTGCCCTCCGCGCCGACGACCCCCTCGTTGAGCCATATCGCGCGCTCGCAGAGGCGCGCGACCGCGCCGAGGTCGTGCGACACGAGGACGATCGTCTTCTTCGCCGCGCGGAACTCGCTGATCTTCGCAAAACACTTGTGCTGGAAATACTCGTCGCCGACCGCGAGCACCTCGTCCACGAGAAGGATGTCCGGCTCGAGATGCACGGCGACCGCGAATCCGAGACGCATGTACATGCCGCTCGAATACGTCTTCACGGCCGCGTCGAAGAAGCGTCCGATGTCGGCGAACTCCTCGATTGCGGGCATGGTGCGGTCCATCTCTTTGCGCGAGAGGCCGAGCAGCGAGCCGTTGAGGTACGCGTTCTCGCGACCGCTGAAATCGGGGTGGAACCCCGCGCCGATCTCGAGGAGCGCGGTGACGCGCCCGTTCACGTCGAGGGTGCCGGTCGTTGGTTTCGCGGTCCCTGCCAGCAGCTTGAGAAGTGTGGATTTTCCGGAGCCGTTCGCCCCGACGACGCCGAACGACTCGCCCGTCTGGACCGAAAAGCTCACGTCCCGCAGTGCCTGCACCTGCTCCGCGGGCGCGTACTGGCGGAGGATCGTCTCCTTGAGCGTGCGCGTGCGCTCGCGGCGCAGCTTGTAGTTCTTGGAAAGGCGGTCGGCACGGATGGCGATCACTGTCGTCAGTAGGCTAGGGCAGCGCGGGTTCGCTCCATTGGCGCGGCTGTGCGACCGAGCCAACGCGGAAGGGGAAAGTGCACTAGGGCGGCAAGCCGATTCGGTGCGTCACTTGTGATACACTTGGTCTCATGCCCGCCAAGAACCCGCGAGTCAATGTCGTCCTGGAGCGGCCCCTTTATGACGCGCTCGGGCGGCTCGCGCGCCGAGAGGGCGCTTCGCTCTCGACGAAGGCACGCGATCTTCTTCGTGACGCGCTCGAGACGCACGAGGATCTGGCTCTGGCGAAGATCGGGGAGCAGCGGGAGCGGACGCTCGATCGCTCCGCGGCGCTCACGCACGATGAAGTCTGGCGAGGGCGTCGCGTCAACAAACGCTGAGTGGCGTACACCCTCCGCTATCACCCGGCGGTGCGCTCGGACGACCTTCGGAAGATCCCTACCGAAACCCGTCGCCGGATCGGCAGACTGATCGAGGCGCGGCTGGGAACAAGCCCAGAGCGCTTCGGCGTGCCGCTGAGCGGTTCGCTTCGCGGCTACTGGAAGCTCCGGGTCGGTGACTATCGGGTCGTGTTCAAAATCGCAGGGAAAGACATCTGGGTCCTGGCCGTTTTGCACCGAAAAGACGTGTACGGTCAAGCGTCGCGACGTGCGCACTGAAAGAGCAATGACGGCGGTCCGTTAGAGAGCGACGCGGCTCAGCTCGAGCCGCGTCGCACGCCGGGGGTTCGCGTTATCGGGTTACGGTTTAGCGCAGCCGGGTGGGGGCGTCGCGCCGGGACGGCCCGGAGGGCCGGAATGCGTGTGGTTCGTGTCTCCGCAGCCCCAGCCGGGACGTGTCCCCGATGCGCCGGTCGTGCTGTCTTTTGGCGCCGCGGCGCGCGCGCTGACGCTTACCTCGGTCGTCTCGGTCGCCGTCGTTTCGCGATCAGCGATCGCTTCGTTTGCGGTCGCGATCCCCGTCGCCGACTTCTCGGTCGCGACCGAAGAGGCCCGCTCGGGTAGCGCCACGGTCGGCGTTGTTGCGGTCAGCTCGGTGGAAACAGAGGCGGTGGTCGGTGGCGACGCGGCGCCATCTCTCGTCGATGCACCCGCGACCTGCGCGAGGAGAACGATGACCGCCAAAACGGCGGCCGTCAGCCAGATGCCGCGATGGTTCATAGATGCGGCTCCTCTCCGAGCCCGAAGGGCCCACGGGTATTCGCCTTGACTCTGGCCTAACGAGAGACTTTCGGAGGCGTTAGGTCCGGAACCTGGCCAGCGCCGCGACCCCGTAGCCGAGGAGCCAACCGCCCAAGACGTCGCTCGGCCAGTGTTCGGCGAGGTAGACGCGGGTGATCGCCATCACAAGGACGACGACCGCGGAAACGCTGGCCGGCCATCGCAGCGCGGCGACAAGAAACGCAACGCGGGCGACGTGACCGCTCGGGAATGAAAAGGTCGTCGGGCCCTCGAGGAACGGAAGCAAGGGAACGCTTCGCGCGAGCTCGCTCGGCGGCGGCGATTGAGGGACCACAAGCTTGAAGACGATTTCGAGGCCGACCACGACTGCGACCAGCAGCGGGACCCACCAGTCGCGTCGACGGTTTCGGAGTCGGACGATGGCGACGGCCAACGCGACCGTGCCGACGACCTCGGTCTGGCCGCACAGGGTGACCACCGACGCGGCGAGGTCGAGCCATGACGTGTGCGGCATCTGAACGAGGTCCAGGACCGCGCGATCGATGCCGACGAACGCACCGAGGGCCACCACCACCGCGAGGAACAGAAATGCCGCGAGCGCCGCGACGCCGCGAGCTAGAGACTCGACGTGGTCACCTCCTGTCTCCGCCGAGTTGCGACGACGCCTGCCGCGCCGAGGAGGATCGCGACCGCGACCCAGACGATGGCGAGCGGGATGGTCGCGATCTCGTGTCCGTAGAACGAGGGAAGCGCGGTCTGAATGTCGGGGCGCAGAACGCGCCCGAGCTCGAGCCAGAGATGCACCGGGTTACCGTCGCGGATCTGCGGCATGTATTCGTAGCGCAGATCCGGAAGCACCGCGTACACGAATGCGATGAACGCCGACCACCACGCCGCGACACAGGTGAGGACGAGGAGCGCAACGCGCACTCGACCCGCAGACGCGAGCGCGGTCTCGAGGCCTCCCGCCACCGCTACGACGAGGAAGGGCAGCCCCGCGAGCAGGTACCGCGACGGCGGCCCGCCGTCGGCGTGCCACGTCACGATGTCGGCGATGTAGAGGAAGTAGAAGCCCCACCCGAGCGCGAGCGCGGCGAGCGGCGCGCCGTACACGCGACGCCGCCGCCACAGAGCGCCGACTCCGACGAACGCGAGCAGATAGACCAACGCGCGCGGCACGAGCCCGAATGCGCGATCGAACAGCAGGCCGGGCACACCCGTCTGCGGCGCGTAGTTCAAGATCTCCTGCTGATCGCGGATGAGGAAGTAGCCCGCGCCCGGGATGAACCATCCGAAGAGACGCCAGTTGAGATAGCAGAGCAGCAGGACAAGCGCGGTGAACGGTAGTGCGGCCGCAACGAATCGGCGCAGGAGATCGCGCCTCGGCCACAACGCCGCATATGCGAGGACCAGGCCGAGCCCGATCGCGACGAACCACGCGCGCGTCGTGAGCCACGGCAGCGTACCGACGAACGCGCTCGCGAGCGCGAGACTCCGGACCGTCGTCGCCGTGCCGTGTTTGATGAGACGGACGACGGTCACGAACATGACCGCGGCGATGAGATCCGGATAGATCTGCGTCGTGTATGTCAAGAAAGGATGGACGAACACGGTGAGCGCGACCGCGAGCATCGCCACGCGCCGATCGAAGCCGAGGTCGCGCAGTAAGAGGTAGAGCTGCGCCGCAAGGAGCGCGGCGAACACGCAGATGAGCACGAGGACCCCGGTGCGACCAGCGAGCGCGTACGGGATCACCGCGAGGACGGGCAGCCCCATGTCGCGCAGCGAATAGATCGCGTTGCCGACGTGGATCCCGTGGACGTCCGGCAGCGGCTCCGGATAGAACTCGTAATAGCGCTGGCCGGCGTAGTCGTTGGCGAGATCGAGGTCGTGATCGAAGACGATGCTCTGCACGATGATCATGTAGTGCGGCTCGTCGGAGGCCGTGGGCGCGATCGTCCGGTCATAGGGGAGCACCACGAGCGCGGTCGCGAGCATGGTCGCGCCGAGGAGGATCGCCGCACGCGCGTCGCTGCGACGCGGAATTACGGTCCAGAGCGCGTGCAACGAATTGAGCGCGAGGCCGACCGCGAGCAGAAGGTAGAGAAGGCCGAGCTCGGTGTCGGGAATGAAGAGGCTCCGCATGCCGAGCAGGACGAGCGGCACGACCAGATAGAGCGCGAGGTGGCGCGCGAAGAAACCGGCGCGCGCCAACGGGTCGAGCTGCGATCCGATCGCCAAGGCCAGGGCCGTCGCGATGACGAGCGCGACGGGCAGCCATCTCGTCGCGAGACTTCGCGGAAGGTCCCCGACCTCCGTCACCCACGGCTGCGAGACCGCGACGATCGCGATCGCCAGCGCCACGGCGTTCGCGACGAGGAACCAGACGAACCGGCGCCGCTCATTCATGACGTGGACCTGCGGCGGATCACCGAGCGCGAACCGGCGACGCCATCCGTACAGAGCGAGCACCGCGAGGATCGCGATCGCCGGCAGCAGCCGAAGGTACGCGGCGACGTACCAATCGGGCGCGGTCTGCTCGAATGACGGAAGCCAGCCGAGCGGGTTCAGACCCAGGATTTGATCCAAGGCCTCTTGCGGTTGTCCCTGGAAGGCGTCGTTCAACGCGCGCGACGGCATCGCGCAGAGGACGAGCGTTTCGAGCGCGCTCACGCCGATCAGCACGCCGGCGAGGATCCGCATCCAGTAATGGCATATGACCGACAGGCCGATCGCGACGAACGGCGCGGCGAGCGGAAGCACGTCGACGAAGTAGCGCAGCGAGGGCGCGTATCCGCCCTCCCAGTAGTGGTAGAGCGAGAGCCCGATGAGGCTGAGCCCCAGCGTGATGGCGGCGGGCGCGAAGACGCGGCGGCTCGCACGCAGAGCGGCGGGGATCCCGATCACCGCGATGAAGAGCCACGGAGCGACTCCGGCGATGCCGAACGTGCGGTCGAACAACATGCCCGGCAGCGCGATCCAGAACTGCAAGGAAACGAACGAGATCGCCGTGACCGCATCGGATGAGACTCCTTGCGGATACACGACGGCGAGGAAGTACCCGATGTACGGCACCGGGATGCCGTAGAGGAGGGCGTTGGAGATCGCGGCGACGAGGGCGACCGCCGCCGCACCGATCGCGAAGCGCCGGAAATCGCGCCGTCCCATCCACCACATCGCGATAAACAGCACCGCCAGCACGAGACCGTCGCGCGGGTTGAGGAACAGCGTGAGGCCCGCTGCGACGCCGGCGAGAAGCGGACGCCGCACGGGCGCGGTGATGCCGAACCGGTAGGCGAAACCGATCGCGGCCGCACCGAACGCGTTCGGATAGACGTGGAAGGCGAGGAGAACGCCCGGCGCGAGGAACGTGGTCATCGCCCACACGCTGCCGCGCAGGCGGACGGACGCGATGGTGTCGCGCAGGATGAGCGCGGTCGCGACCGACGCGAGCGCGGCGAAGAACGCGACGACGAGCTCAGCTCCGAGCCGCCCCGCCGCGAGCCAGCCCGGCAGCAGAAGGAGCGGCACGGCGTAGCCCTGGATCTCGCGCGGCCCGAGCGGCGTGTTGAAAATGTGCGTCACGCTGTCAAAGTCGCTCGGGGTCAGGGTCGTGAGCCGCCGGAAGAGATCGGCATCGATGGTCGCGTCGACGGTCCCGTGCGCGAGGCGGTCCGCGACGAGCAGGTAATGCACCTGATCGCCGAGCGGCAGCGCGGCGGCCTGATGCCACGCCGCGAGTGCGGCGTACGCGGTGAAGGCGGTCGCGAAGACCAGCCAGAGCGGCCGATCGCCCTCAACGCATGCGATCACCGCCGGCGCGATGCGAACGGCGAGCGCGAGAACGAACAGGACGCCGATGTACTCGCGATCGAGTCGCCCGAGGGTCAGCGCGAAAACGATCACGAGCAGAACGCCCCACGAGATCGCGTCGAGTACGAAGAAGCGGCGCGACCGCGACGTGACGGCACCCGCGGCGATGGCGAGCGCGCTTGCCGCGGCGCTGAACGCGGGGATCGCGAGACGGAGGACCTCGGCCGTGATCGCATCGGTCGCGGTCTCGTCGACCCAGACCTGCGCGAGCGCGCGCCACAAAAGAACGGCCGCGACCGCGGCGCAGATCGCGTGCGCCACTCGTGTCACGCGAGGCAGGCTGTTGCCTTAAGGACTCGCGGTCGGCGAGGGACTCGCGCCAGGGCTCGCGGACGGCGTCGAGTCGGACGGGCCCGGCGACGGCGAGGGCGACGGCGTCGGTGTCGGGAGTGGCGCGCATGCGTTCGTGCCCGGCGTGAGCTCGAACGTTCCGACCACTCCGTGGATGGTGACTTCCTTCTGGTCGTAGCCGTCCGCGCAGAGGAGGAGCTTGGCGTCCTTGCCTGGATACGGACTGATGACCGTGTTGCCGCCATCGTTGGTGGTCCCGAGAGATGTGGTTGCCTGACGGACGTCGACCTTCGCGATGGGCTTTGATGGACTGCTGCCGGCCTCGTTCACCTGGATCGTGAAGGAGAGCGGCGACATCCGGATCTCTTCCTGCGTGACCGGCACGCTGGTGCGCAGATAACCGGGGGCGTCGACGGAGACTTTGGATTCGCGCGGCAGGCTGGGAAACGTGAATATCCCCGATGACGGGTCGGCCGTCACCGAGCGCTCACCGTGCGTGATCTTGGCCGGGCCCGCTGTCCCGATCGGCTCGCTCGAGAAGTCGTCGAGGACGGTGCCGCGCATGTCCACACCGTTCAGCCAGCCACCGACGATGGTGACGAGAACGATGAGAAGGACCGGGAAAAGGGAGGCAAGCCGGTACGTCCGGAAGCGTCGATTCAATGACTAGAACTATGTCAGATTTGCCGCCGATGACCGATTGGCTCTACCCCCTGTTGCGATGTCCGGTGTGCCGCGGCGAGGTGGAGTTCCGGGGCCTCGACCACTCCAACACGCAGGGCTTGCTGGAGCACAGGCGAGCTGGCTGCGACGAGCTGTACCCGGTCATCGACGGAATCCCGCGGATGCTGGTGGGGCCTGCGCGCGCCGAGATGGTGCGGGCGCGACGCGATTGGTTCGCCGCTTGGCCGGAGACCGCGAGCCTCGCGGAGCGGTGGGGTGCCGGGACCGCGGCGGATCCGGTGATCGCCGGCTTCGATGACGAGTGGAGCAGGTTCCGCGAGGTCGGCACCGCCGATCAATCGCAGGTCTTCGATCTCTACTTCGACCTGGTCCCGGCGACATGTTTCGCGCCTAGCCTCACGGTCCTCGACGCAGGATCGGGCGCGGGCCGCTGGGCGCATGAGGTCTCGCAACGCGGCCCGCGCGTGATCGCGGTCGATCTGGGACGGAGCATCGAGATGACGCGGGCCAACACGTCACCCGAACGCGTGGCCTGCGTGCAAGCCGACCTGCGCGCGCTGCCGTTGGCCGCAGATGCGGTCGACTGGGCGTACTCGCTCGGCGTGCTTCATCACACGACCGCGCCGGAACTCGGTCTCGCGAACGTCGTCAGCTCTGTTCGACCTGGCGGGCTCGTGCTCCTTTATCTCTACTACGCACTGGATCAGCGCGGCCCTGTCTTCCGCGGCGTCTTTCAGGCGGTCGATCTCGCGCGCCGCGTGATCAGCCGACAGCCGCGCGCGGCCGCCCGAGCGATCGCGACGGTGATCGCCGCATCGGTCTACTGGCCGCTCGCGCGAGGCGGCGCGGTCCTCGAACGAGCCGGAGCGCCCGGCCTCGCGGCAAAGCTGCCCCTGAGCTTTTACCGGCACCTCTCATTCGCGACGATGCGCAACGACAGCCTCGATCGCTTCGGTACGCGGCTCGAGTGGCGGTACACCCGCGCCGGGATGCAGGAGCTCATGCGCGAGGCCGATCTGGTCGACGTGCGCATCTCGGACGCGCCGCCGTACTGGCATGGCGTCGGATCGAAGCGGCCGAAGTGACGGCGCGCGTTCTCCTTGCCATCAACACCCTCGCGCGCGGTGGCGCGGAGCGGCAGCTCGTCGAGCTCGCCACGGGCCTCGACCGTGGACTGTTCTCTGTGTCGGTGCTCTGCGTTGTCGCGGGTGGTCCACTCGCGGACGAGCTGACCTCCGCCGGCATTTCTGTGGCGGTATTCGACAGCCGCAACCCCCTCGAGCTGCTCCGGTTGATCGCGCACGTGCGCGGGCAAAGGCCCGACATCGCGCACAGCTTTCTGTTCGGCTCGAACATCGTCGGGACCCTCGCGGCAACGCTCGCGCGCACGCCGGTGGTCATCACGAGCCGGCGGAGCCTCGGTTTTTTCAAGGACGGCCGCCCGCACTACGACCTGCTGCAGGGAATAGCGAATCGATTCAGCGACGTCGTGGTCGCGAACTCTGAGGCCGTCCGCGAGGACACGCTGCGGCGGGAGCACCTTGGCGCCGAGAAGGTGCGGACGATCTACAACGGCGTCGCGCCAAACGTCGCCTCGACGGATCGCGATCGGGTGCGCGCGACGCTCCTCGGTGACGGGAACACGCTCGTGATCGTCGTCGCAAACCTCATCCCATACAAAGGACTCGATTACTTCGTCGACGCGTGGAGGGACGTCGTCCGCACGGTGCCCGGCGCGCGCGCGGTCATCGTCGGCGAGGGCCCTGCTCGCACCGAGCTCGAGGCGCGCGCCGCGGACCTGAGCGGATCCATCCGGTTCATCGGCAGCCGCCACGACGTCCCCGAGCTGCTCCAGGCCGCCGATCTCGTCGTGCAATCGTCCCTCTACGAAGGGTTTCCCAATGCGATCCTCGAGGCGATGGCCGCCGGGCGGGCCGTGGTCGCGACAGCCGTCGGCGGCACGGTCGAGGCCGTGGAACCGGAGCGCACCGGCATCCTGGTATCGCCGCGTGATAGCGCGGCGCTGGCTGCCGCGATCGCGCGGGTCCTGACGCAGCCCGACCTCGCGCGGAGTTACGGCCTCGCGGGCCGGAAACGCGTCGAGGCTGAGTTCTCGGTGGCGCGCATGGTCGGTCGATACGCTGACCTCTATATGTCGAGCCTCTCGAGCCGATGACCACCGTCGCCGGCCCCGATCGTTTCGCCTTCGGCGAGAACTGGCGCCGTTTTCTCTCGGTCGTCGACGAACATCGGATTGGGGAGGCCGAAAAGTCGCTCGTCGACATGCTCGGCCGACCGCGACTCGACGGTCTGCGGTTCCTCGATGTTGGATCGGGAAGCGGACTCTTCAGCCTCGCGGCGTGGCGCCTCGGCGCGACCGTCCACAGCTTCGACTTCGACCCCGCTTCCGTCGCGTGCACGCACGAGATGAAGCGACGGTTCGCCGGAGACGATCCGCGTTGGACCGTCGAGCGCGGCAGCGCGTTAGACGCGGATTACTTGAGGCGTCTCGGCGCGGCGGACATCGTGTATTCGTGGGGCGTCCTTCATCACACCGGCGCGATGCATCGAGCCATGGAGCTCGTAGCGGGCCTCGTCGCGCCGGGCGGAACGCTCTACATCTCCCTCTACAACGACCAGGGCTGGCAGAGTCGCGTCTGGCATTTCGTGAAGAGGATCTACAACCTTTTGCCAGGACCGTTGCGTTTCATCGTCGTCGCCCCAGTCATGGCTCTTCTCTGGGGGCCCGCCGTCGTGAGCGATCTCGTTCACGGGCGACCCTTCGCGACCTTTCGTCAATACAGCTCGACTCGCGGAATGTCACCGTGGCACGACCTTATCGATTGGGTCGGCGGCTATCCATTCGAGGTCGCGCGGCCGGACGACGTGGTCCGGTTCTATAAGCATCTCTCTTTCGATCTTCAAACACTGACGCGTCGGAACGGCTTGGGTTGCAACGAATTCGTACTTAGATCGCTCATACCGAGCTCCTGAAACAGCCTGCGATCCAAAATCCAGCTGGCGTCGGGTAGAGGAGACACCCACTGCGAGGTCAAATGCCGCTCGCGCTGAAAGCGACGGAGACACTGCTGCTCCGCGTGAGCGCCCTCGCGATCGGCCTCGGCGTGAACGTCGTGATATCGCGCGCACTCGGGCCGGAAGGACGAGGCCAATACACACTCGCGGTTCTTGCTGCTCTCATCCTCGCAACCCTGGGGAAGCTCGGGCTTGAAAATGCGAATCTCTATTTGCTGGGTACGGCCCACGTACCGGCCGCTCGACTAGGAGCGCAAAACCTAGTCGTTTCGCTCGTTGCTGGCCTACCGGCGATTTTGCTATTGGCGGTTGGACCAACCCTTCTACCAACGATTTTCGGAGATATGCCGGTAGGTCTGCTTCTTCTCGCCGGGGTCACGATCCCGTTCGCGATTCACAGTCAGCTCGCAGGTGGGCTCCAAAACCTCACGGGTCTGGTCACGTGGCAGTTTCGGGCGCTTCTCCTCGGCGCGGCGACGCAGCTTGTCATCGCCGGAGTTCTTGCTGGAACCGGCCGACTCGATGTCACGTCAGCGCTGGAGAGCAACATCGTTGGGACATTTGTCTCTTGGTTGTTGATTGTCTATCGGGATGGCTGGGGGACGCTCCGCTTACAGGTTGACCTTGGACTGCTGACCCGAAGCCTTCGCTACTCGCTCGTGGTGCATTTGGCGCTTGTCTTGTTGTTTCTCCAACAGCGATTGAATGTGTTCGTGGTCAAAGCCCTTCTCGATACGGTCGCAGTGGGTCAGTACACACTCGCGCTTTCGCTCGGCGAGGCCTTTCTCTTGGCATCGGACTCGCTTGCGATTGCGATGGTCCCGCAGCAAACCGCCACCACGATCGCCCATGCCGCTCGACTTGCCTTGCGCGTTGGACGAATGGGCGGACTCGTCACCGGCGCAGCTGTGATCCCGGGGATCGTTTTGGGGTCCCAGGCAATCTCCCTGGCATTCGGCGACGCGTTCAGACCGAGTTACGCACCGTTCGTCGTCCTCCTTCCAGGAATGATTTTTCTTGCGATGCAGCGTTTTTGCGGGCCACCGGTGCTTCGCGCGAATAATCCGATGCGCATGGTGCGAATCTACGTCGTAGGTGTCGTCGCGAACATGCTCCTGAACCTTTGGTGGATCCCGATGTGGGGGCTCGGCGGTGCCGCGGCCGCGGCGACCGCGTCGTATGCGATCACGGTGACGTTGTTCCTACGCTGGACGCTGGAGCTGGCGCGCGAGTGACCGGACCCGAGGGGCGATGCGTCATCTGCGGCGGCCGGCTTCAATCCATCGGCCGCCCGCTCTACACCGGCCGGCCTCTAGAG
>DATCPK010000150.1:0-12414 GCA_036570125.1 Candidatus Limnocylindria bacterium | reverse complement strand
GGAGAGGACTGTCGCACAGCAACACTCAGAACTACCAAAGGGATCGTGTCAATGGACTTCGCGTCGGTGCCGGAGGAGGGACTCGAACCCTCATAGGGCTTGCGCCCAGGCTGATCTTAAGTCAGCTGCGTAAACCGATTTCGCCACTCCGGCGTGAGCCAAGGATACGAAACGGTCAGCGTTCCAGGAAGGCGGCGCGTTTCTTCGGCGCGACCGCGAGATACGCCTCGCGAATTACTCGCTCGACTGCATTCCAGTCCGGCTCGCGGTCCAAGCGCGCCCCGATCCACCCGAGGAATCCGACGTAGGGCGGGACGAAGTACTGGTCGGGCTGCGCCCTCACCAGGCCGTGGCGCATCCCCGGTGGGCAGGCGCACCACAGGGCGAGACGACTGTCGTCGTGATGGTCGTCCATGTAATTCACGAAGCAAACTTTGTCGCGGATGAAGAAGCTCGGCGCCCCGTGGCTCTTGCGTTCCGTCGTTTCAGGAAGCGATAGGCAGATCTTCCGGCGTTTCAGGAAGCGATAGGCAGATCTTCCGGACTCGGGCGAGCGGCGACGACGCGGCGCGCGGCATTCGGCGAGACTAATCCGACCACTCGACGAGGAGATCGACCTGAGCAATAACCCTACCCGCTTCGTCATCATCGGCAACGGCGCGGCCGGAACCTACGCCGCGGAACAGCTGCGCAAGCTCGACGCGGCCGCCGAGATCGTGATGATCGACGACGAGCCGTACACCCTCTACAACCGCGTGTCGCTTCCCCGGTACCTCCGCGGCGTGCTGCTCGAGCAGCGCGTCTACGTGCGGGACATGGAGTGGCACACGAAAAACCGGATCGACCTGCGTCTCGAGACGAAGGTCGACCAGGTCAACTTCGACGAGAAGACCATCCACATGGAGCCCGGCGGGGAGATCCCATATGACCGCCTCCTCATCGCGACCGGCGGCCGTCCGAATCCGCTGCGCGCTCCGGGCGCGGAGGGCGCGCCGTACCTCTTCAACTTTCAGTACTTCGACGAGGCGAAGGGTATGGTCGCGCGGATCCCCGAGTCGAAGGTCGCGGTCGTGCTCGGCGGCTCCTTCATCGGATACGAGCTGACCGAGGCGTTCGCCTATCGGAGTCTCGAGACCCACTGGCTCATGCGCGGGCCGTGGTTTCTCCGGCGCGCTCTCGACGAGGAAGGCGGCAAGGTCATCACCCTCCTCGCGGAGGACGCCGGCGTGCACCTGCACTACGACGAGGCGATCGACAAGCTCGAGCGATCGAATGGCCAGCTCAAGGTCACCGGCACGAAGGGCTTCACCGCGACGGCCGACATGGTCGGCGTGGGCCTCGGCCTCACCATGAACATCGACATCTTCGAGGGCACCGGGCTCGAGACGAACGTTGGAGTCAAGACGAACGAGTTTCTCGAGACGAACATGCCCGACGTGTGGGCGGCGGGCGACGTCGCGGAGTTCTACGACGTCGTCTCCCAGCGTCATCACCGCATGGGCACCTGGGACAACTCCCTGAACCACGGGCGACACGTCGCCAAGAACATGCTCGGCGCCAAGGAGCCCTACGTCGAAGTGCCGACGTACGCGTCGGGGATGTTCAACTCGAACATCTCGGTCATGGGCGTGACGACCGAAGAAGAGCCGGAGGCCGAGGCTGTCGTGGAAGTCGAGTACGAGCCGCGGAACTACAAACGGCTCTTCTTCCTTGGAGACCGCCTGGTCGGCGCGATCCTCGTCGGGAAGATGAGGGGCCGCAAGAAAGTGCTCGAGCTCATCAGCTCGCGCACGCCCATCGAGGACCGGCGGAAGGTGTTCGAGCTGCTCGCGGTCCCGGAAATTCCGGTGAAGGCAGCCGCGCCGACCGAGGAGTGAGCCCAGCGCAGCGCGTCGGGATCCGCGTCGAGGACGCCGAGATCGACGGAATCCTGCACCTGCCGGCAACGAGCGCGATCGGCGGCGCTGCGGTGTTGCATGGCTTTGGCGGCGATCCAGATCAGCCGCACATCGTGGCGACCTGCGAGGCGCTCGCGAACGCGGGCGTCGCCGCGCTCCGCTTCGCGTACCGGGATCATCGGCCGCCGCGAATGACTCTCGCGAGCGGTCTCGCGGACGCCGCCGGCGCGATCCGCGTGCTCAAGGCGCACCCCGATGTCCCCGAACGTCTGGGTGTGGTCGGCTTTTCGTTCGGCGGAACGGTCGCCGCGTTGGTCGCGGGGCGAGACTCGCGCGTCCGCGCCGCGGTCCTCGCCGCCGCACCCGCGGAATTCGGCGGCGACCCGAAGTGGAAGCCGCTGGCGGAGCTGTCCCGGACCCGAGCGCGGGTCCTATTGGTCTGGGGATCGCGCGACAGCCAGGTCGCGTTCGAGAACGCTGAGCGCTACGCGGCGGTGCTCTCGCAGGCGCGCGTGCCGAACCGGATCGTAACGATCGAAGGCGGCGACCACGACTTCGGGCCGGCCGGCCCGCGCGCGAACATGACGGCGACCGTCGCGGAATGGATGCGCGAGAGCCTCGCCTGAGAAGAGGCCGAGCAAGCGCAGCTCTCGGCTGGCACGCTCCGCGCAAATGGATAGGCGGTGGCCGTACCTTCAGAAGCCGCGTCCTGGCTCGCGTTGGCGTGGATGGCGATCGTGATGATCGTGGTCGTCTCGACCGTGTGGCGCCCTCGTCACACTCACCCCACGCCGGCTCAGTGCGAGTGCGCGGATTGCGTCATCCGTCGCGCTGGGACAGTCCGCTAGCACCTCGTCACGGAATCCGCGAACGACCTCGACGGTTACGGGGATGAGATGTTCGAGCGCCTTGCCGACAACGATTTCGCATACCTCACGACCACCGGGCGTCATACCGGCAAAGACCACACCATCGAGGTCTGGTTCGCGTTGCACGACGGCCGCATCTACATGCTCTCGGGCGGAGGCGACCGGGCCGATTGGGTCCGCAACCTCAGAAAGTCACCCCGGGTCCGACTCCGCATAGGAACGCAAGGCACGACCGCGACGGCGCGCGTGGTGCGCGCCGGAACCAAAGAAGCACAGCTTGCCCGCGAGCTGCTCGACGGCAAGTACCAGGGCTGGCGCGAAGGAAAACGTCTTTCGTCGTGGGCGAGAAATGCCGTGCCGGTCGCGATCGAGCTCGGTTAGGTCAGCGGATCGGCCAGAAGACCTCGGTGCGCAGATGCTTTTCCGGCGTCCTTGACTCGTCGTCGAGGTAAGACTCCCACGGTCCCTCGGCGCCACGGTGCCCCTCCGCGACGAGCCATTTCTCGAGTCGGCGGTATTCCTCGCTGAGCGTGTAGTACGGGCCGATGTGCACGGTCTTCGCGGCGCGACCCGCCGGCAATCTCGTAACGCGGATCTCGTCGCCGGTGAGCATGAACGAACCGGTGAAGGGGATGCCCGCCTCGGTGTCGAAGGCCGCGGCGTCGCCGTTGTAATAACGCGCGAAACGGGGACCGGCCGGCGTCGCCCCCTGCGCGCGGATCGCGCCGCGAAGCTTCGGGAAGATCTCCATGAAGAACGCGCCGAGATCCGTTTTGGGGACCGTCCTTCGGATCGTGACTGCGCGCTGCGGTGCGAGCTCGACGATCTCGATCGGCTGGTTATTCATGCGACCGAGGGAAAGTCTCCATGCTCGCGCAGGTACGCGACGACCCCGCCGGCCGCGAGGATCTCCTGCGCGAACGGCGCGAGCGGGCGGAGTCGCGCGTCTCCGGCCGGCGCGCGGAGCAGACCTGCCGCGAGATCGAGGATCACGTCGTCACCATCGCGGATCAAGGCGAGCGCGTCCGCTGATTCGAGGACGGGGATCCCGAGATTGATGCAGTTGCGGAAGAAGATCCGCGCGAAGCTCTTCGCGACGATCCCGCCGATGCCGTGTTTCTTGAGCGCCGCGACCGCGTACTCGCGAGAGCTCCCGCACCCGAAGTTCTCGCCCCCCACGAGCACGTCGCCGGGTCGCACCTCTTTCGCGAAGCCGGGCCGCGCGTCGCAGAACGCGTACGTGTGGAACTTGTCCTGGCCGACCATGAACGGCGCATAGCGGCCCGGGACCATCTGGTCCGTGTCGAGGTCGTCGCCGAACACCCAGGCTCTGCTCAATCGTCTCTCCCAATCTCGCGGCTTTCGCCGCGAGACACGCTCAAGGCTGGTTGACTCGCTCGTCGCTGCAAGGCCGCTCCTCGCTCGTTCAATCGTCGATCTCCGCGGCCACGCCGATACGCGCGGCAGCGACCATGAGCTCGCGCGAGCGATCTCCCGAGCGCACGGACGCCGCACCGCGGCCGGCTCGCTCGGCGCGTCGCCGCGCCACGAGGTCGTCGAACTCGTCGTCGCTTGCCTCGAGATACGGGCGCGGGTCGTCGATCACGCCCGTGAGCGCGGCGACGGCAGCCACGTACGGAGACCCGAGGAAGATGGACGCGTCCGGGGAGCCCATCCGCCCGCGGTAGTTTCGGTTTGCGGTCGAAAGGCAGATCTCCTGCCCGGCGAGCACGCCGCCGGTGCGGCCGAGGCACGGCCCGCATCCGGAGCTGCCGATGACCCCTCCCGCCGCCGAGAGCGCGAGGAGCGTGCCGTCGGCCATCGCGTCCTCGAACTGGCGCCGCGAGGAGGGCACCACCTCAAGGCGCACCTCGGGCGAGATCCGGCGACCGCGCAGTACCGCCGCCGCCTGACGCATATCCACGAGGCGGCCGTTCGTGCAGGAACCCAGGAAGACGACGTCGACGGGCTGGCCGACCGCCTCGGAAATGTCCACGACCTGGTCGACCCGCGGCGGCACCGCGATCTGCGGCTCGAGCGTCGAGAGATCGACGGTCACCTCGTTCGCGTACGCGGCGCCGCGATCGGGGAAGAGCCAGTCCGGCGCCTCGGGCGTGGCGACCACGATCCCGGCCTTCGCGCCCATCTCGGTCGTCATGCCGGCGAGCGTGATGCGGTCGCCCTGCGGCAGCGAGCCCGCGCCGTGGAACTCGACGCACGCGTAGCGCGCGCCGTCCGTCCCGATCTCGCGAACAACGCGCATGATCGCGTCCTTCATCGTCACGCCCTTGCGCGGACGGCCGGTGAACGTGACCTTGATGGACTCGGGCACGCGCAGCCACGTGCGGCCCAGGGCCAGCGCGACCGCAATGTCCGTCGCGCCCATGCCGGCGCCGAACGCGCCGACCGCGCCGTAGGAGTTCGAGTGCGAGTCGCTGCCGACGATCACGGTGCCGGGCTCGCAGTAGCCCTCCTCGACCATGATCTGGTGGCAGACGCCCTCGCCCGCGTCATAGAAGGTCGCGATCTCCTGCGTTCTCACCCACTCGCGGAGGACGCGATGCGAATCGGCGACGACCGGCGTCGGCGCAGGCGCGGCGTGGTCGACGAACACGGCGACCTTCGTGGTATCCCACACGCGCTCTTTTCCTAGATCCCGCAGTCCGGCGATGACCGCGTCGATGACCGAGTCGTGGACCATGACCCGCGACACCGGTGCGATCACGAGATCACCGGCCTTCGCATCGCGCCCGGCGACCCGCGACAGGACCTTCTCGGCGAGTGTCTTAGGCAACGACCCACTCCCGGAGCAGCGAGTCGAGCTGGTCCATGGAGAGCGGCCCCGAGTCGGCGAGGGTCTTGATGCGGCGCGTGACCTTCTTGAGCTCATCCTCACCGAACTCGAGGCCGAGCTCTTTCGCACGGTGGCCGATCGCGTGCTTTCCAGTGAGGCGGTGCGCGACGTTGATCGTTCGCGCGAGGCCGAAGTCCGCTGGATCGAGGATCTCGTAGCTGTTCGGGTTGAGGTAGATGGCCTTCGTGTGCATGCCGGCTTTGTGGTGGAAGGCGTACTTGCCGGTCACGAAGTTGTTGTACGGGATCTCGATTCCGACGAGCGACGCGATGAGCTCGTCGAGGTCGCGCAGCTTCGGAAGGTCGTATTTCCTGCGGATCGCGGCGGGGTCATCGGCATACATGCGGGCGACGAAACCGCCAAGCGGCGTGATGCCATTGCGCTCGCCGATGCCGAGGACGCTCGTGTCGATATGCGTGGCGCCGCCCTCGAGGATCGCATAGCTGTTGGCGATCGCGCATCCGGTGTCGTTGTGGCCGTGGAACTCGATGTCGCACTCCACGTGATGACGGAGCTCGACGGCGAGCGCGTAGCACTGGCGAGGCGTCGCGATGCCGACGGTGTCGGCGACGCCGACCCGGTCAACGCCCATCCGGGCGACGGCCGTATAGACCTTGAGTAGATCGCCCTCGGTCGACCGAAAGCTGTCCTCGCTCGAGAAGCGGACCTCCTTGCCGTGATCGCGGATGAAGGCGATCACCTGGGCCGCGTCCGCGATGATCTCGTCGACACCCTTGCCGTGGCTGAACTCGCGCAGGATCGACGACGTCCCGAAAAGGATGTCGATGCCGTCGACACAGGTCTGCACGGCGACGCGCGCGTCGTCCATGTGGCAGCGCACGTGCGTCAGCACCTTCGCCTTCAGGGGAAGCGCGGCGATGGTCTTGCAATCCTCGAACGACTGGGGAGACGCCACGGGCGAGGTGAGCTCGATGTACTCGACGCCGAACGCGTCGAGCATCTTCGCGATGGCGATCTTGTCCGCCGTCGTGAAGTGCGCGTTCGAGAACTGCTCTCCCTCGCGGAGCGTGGAGTCGATGATCGCGAATCGCTCGATCGGCACGAAGCCTCCTCACGGCACACGCGAGGCAGGCCACCGGGCTTTTTCCAATAAAAAAGCCCGGTGCGCGACGTGCCACCGAGCTGCTCCCCCGAGCTTGGTCACACGGCAGCGCTTCGCGGCGGAGTTTCCCCCGTCACGACAGTCCGTCTCCTTCCGGAAAGCGGACCAGCCCGAGGTCCCGAGACGGACCCCTGACTTCGGCGGCCACACCGTTCGCACCGCATCTGGCGGAAGCTCGTTCCTCCGCGGTACTACTGCTTGTGACCGCACCTCTGGCCGGCAACGCGTATGAAGTTGTTGCGAACGAGTTTAGGTCGGGGCCTCGAGGGCTGTAAAGCCGCGCTCGCCTCACGTAGGCTCGCAGGCGCTGCGAGGTGCGGTGACCGACATCCTGGTTGCGGACGATCAACGGTTCATACGCGACATGGTCCGGATCACCCTGTCCACGCAGGGCTGGACCATCGCTGAAGCCGCGACCCCCGACCAGACGGTCGATCTGGCCCACCGCGATCCGCCGCGCGCGGTCCTGCTGGACGTGAACTTCGACGAGAGCGACGGACCTACCGGGTTCGACGTCTGCAAGATTCTCAAGGACGACCCGGCGACGAAGGCGATCCCCGTGGTCATGCTTACGGCACGCGACAGCTCAGCCGATCGGAAGGCGGGCATCGCGGCGGGAGCGTCGCACTACCTCATCAAGCCGTTCGGTCCGATCGACCTCATCAACACGCTTCGGGGCATCCTCGGCGAGCCACCGGCCGTTCAGACCCTCGGCCAGTACCTCATCGACGAAGGGATCCTCAGCCACGAGCAGCTTGCCGAGGCGCTCGAGCGGCAGCGTTTCTACGAAGCGCGCGGTCATCCGCGAAGGCTCGGCGAGGTCCTCGCGATCATGCGAGCGATCAGCCCCGAGGAGCTCGAGCGAGCGCTCGAGCGACAAAAGAAGGAGACGAAGCCCTAGTCTTCGGACCAATGAGGCCTCGCATCTAGCGTTGCGCATCGGAGTCCTCACCGGTGGTGGCGACGCCCCCGGTTTGAACGCAGCGATCCGCGCGGTCGTCCTCCGCGCAACCGCGCTCGGCCACGATGTGGTCGGAATCGCTGACGGCTGGGCCGGACTACTGGGCGAAGCCGAACCCCGCTCGCTCGTGGCTCGTGACGTCTCCGGCATCCTCGGCGATGGCGGGACGATGCTCGGCACGTCGCGGACCGATCCGCGCAAGGACGAGAAGTCGCGCCGAGCGATCCTCGAGGGCATCCGCCGCTGGCGGATCGACGCGCTGGTCGCGATCGGAGGGAACGACACGCTCGGTGTGGCGCAGTGGCTCCACGAACAGGGCGTGCGTGTCGTCGGCGTTCCCAAGACCGTTGACAACGACCTGTCGGAGACCGAGTTCTGCATCGGCTTCGACACGGCGGTCACCGTGGTCGCCGATGCGCTCGACCGGCTGCGAACGACGGCGAGCGCGCATCACCGCGTCGTAGTCGTCGAGGCGATGGGGCGCGACACCGGATGGGTAGCGGCATTCGGTGGTCTCGCGGGCGGCGCGGACCTGATCATCATTCCCGAGATCCCCATCTCGAGCGAAGACATCATCCGGACGATGAAGCGCCGGCGGGCGATCGGGGATCCCGACATCCTCGTCGTCGTCTCCGAGGCGGTCGAAATCGAGGGGCTCGAGGCGCAGGCCGCCCTGGACCGTGACGCGTTCGGGCACGTACGTCTCGATCAGCGCGCGATCGGTGCGGTCCTGGCGCGGCACATCGAACAACGGACGGGGATCGAGGCCCGGCAGGTCGTCCTCGGCCACCTGCAGCGCGGCGGCTCGCCGACCGCGATCGACCGCTTGCGCGCGACGCGGTTCGGCAACGCGGCGGTCGACCTGGTCGAGGCCGGGAAGTCGGGCGTCCTACCGGTCCAGCGGGCGGGTCGGACCGAAGTGGCCACGATGGCCGACGCGGTCCGCGAAGTGCGCCGGCTCTCCGACGACTACGTCGAGCTCGTGCGCCGGTTCGCGGGCGTCCTCGCCTGATGTCCGCGCGCCTGTCGGGGTATCCCGATCGCCTCGTCGCGACCCCGTGGTTGGCGGTCCTCGGCTTCCTCGCGGTCAGTCAAACGGCGCACCTCGTCGAGCACGTCGCGCAGATGGTCCAGATCCACGTGCTGCATCTGGGCGGCGCGAACGCCCAGGGCATCGTGGGCCAGCTCAACATCGAGTGGGTCCACTTCATCTGGAACGCGGTCGTCCTGGTGATGCTCGTCGTGCTTCTCCCCCACTTTCGAACGAACCCATGGCTCATCGCGGTCACGCCCCTTGCGGCCTGGCATTTCGTCGAGCATTCGGTGATGATCGCGACGTACATACAGACCGGCGTCTCGGGAACTCCTGGCCTGCTGTCGTCAGGCGGTCTGCTGTTCGGCGGTCTTCCGATCACGCGACCGGACCTGCACTTCCTCTACAACCTCGTCGAGACCGCTCCATTACTCGTCGCGTGGCTCGTGGAGATCCGCAAGGCCTAGCGGCGCCGGCCTCCGCGCGAGAGGAACAGCGAGAGCAGCACGAGGAAGCCGATCGCGATCAGCATCGCGTAGAGCAGGACGTTGGCGCCGTTGTCGGCCGCGGCCACGGGCGGGCTCGCCGCCGCGACGGGCGACCGGCTCGCGCTGGCTGCGGCGGTCGTTGCGGCTGGCGTCGGCGACGCGACGGCGACCGTCTGACTCGGTGTGAGTGACCGGGTCGGGGTCGGAGCCGCAGTCGATGTGGAAGCTGGGCTCGATGTGGGCGTCGGAGGAGGCGTCGCCGCGGTCGCGCTCGGCGCCGGCGAGGCACCGGCGAGAGTCGCGCAGGCGTTCGTGTCAGCGGATTCGACGGTGAGGCAGACCGACTTCGCGGTCGAGAGCCACGCGGTCCCGTCGGCCGCGGTCCGCGACAAGGCAACGAGGACGAAGGGATAGTGGGCGCCGCTCGGCGCTCCACAGGTGCCGGCCTGCCAGGGAGCGTTCGCGGAGAGCGTGTCGCCCGAGAACCCGGCGACGATCTGGGCGCCGATGCAGCGACCGCCGGCGTCGTTGCCGCGCGTGTAGAGGGCGAGGATGTCCTTGTCGAAGCTCATGAATAGGGAGCTCGCCGCCGGGAACACGTTCGCGTCCCCGAGGCTGTTGCGATAGGTGTCGTACTCGGCCTGCGTCACAAAGACACGCATCGTCGGGCGCTCGCCGAGCTCCGGCAGGTGCCCGCGGAGCTGGGCCCTGGCGCTCACCGCGGTGGCGGCGCCGGCGGAGCCGCCGAGAAGTGCGACCAAAATCGCGATCAGCCCAGCGGTCGCGAGCGCCCTTTTCATCGGTGACGCGCAGAATATGCGGCCTCCACCCGTTGCGGAGCCGGCGAGATGTCGTTAGATAGCGCGGTGAAACACGCGCTGCTGCGGATCGGCGCGGTCGGATTGGCGAGCGCCGTCACCGCGGTGGTCCTGTTTGCCGTCGGGCGGGTCATCCTCATCGGCGATCTGGGCATCGCGATGCCTACTTTCTCGCAGCCCAGTGCGTCACCCAGCCCGTCACCAAGTCCGACCATCTCGCCAGCGGTGCTGAGCGATGTCGCTACGCCGAACCCCTCGCCGACGGCGACTCTGACGCCCGAGCCTTCCCCCACCGCGACGGCCGCCCCCACCGAAGCACCGCTCGCTTTGACGTCATTCCGCTTCGGCGGACGCGGCTATGTCGGGATCGTCGTGCCCGAGGTCGGCCGCACTTTCGTCGCGCCGTTCGCAGGGACCGTGGAGGTCCTCACCTATCAATTCATCGACGGCGAGGTGCGGCTCGGCTCGAACGTCCCGTCGCTCCCGTTCTATCCGTATATCTCGGTCGTCGCGACGGACCGCAAGATCACATATCGCCCGGGGACTCTGGGTGCCGTCACTGACGTACTCGCACTGAACGGAGCGCGAGTCGGCGCAGGTGACGAGCTTTTCCGGCTCGTCGCGCCGGGCCGTTCATCCTGGGCGACCTTCTACAACTCGAGCGCGCCGTACCAGGTGGTCGTGTCGCTGCAAGCCCTGCCGAGCGGACGAGACCTCGACCCGACGCCGTACCTCTAGGGCACGGATGTGTTCGGCGTCGCGATGAAGTAGACGACGCCGCCGGAGCCGCCGATCCACGCGCGCTCGAAGGCTTCGCGTCCGTAGACCCGTCGCACCGTCGCGTCGCTCGTGGCGGCAGGATCGTTCGCGATGACATCGCCCGACGTGGTGAAGCCGACGATCACCAGCAGATGTCCGTTCGTTCCATCGTTATTGAGGAAGCCGGGGAGCGCGCCGCGTGCGTGCGAGATCGAGGCCACCAGTGGTACTCCCGCAAGGATGTATCGCTCAGCATCGTTCAGCGATCCGAGCTGAAGGACGCGCGCCGAGAGGCCGAAATGTGACGCATACGCCGCGTTGAAGGGCCAGTTGCCGGTCCCGCCGTACGCGGCGTCGTAGGTGAAGCGCGCGGCGTAATCGACCTGCGGATCGGCGTGCGGACCGACCCAGGCGAGATCGCCGGACGTGGGTCGCTTGTTCCAGTACTCGACGACCATCTCGGTCGATGTCGGACTGCACCACGCTTCGCCGCCGCCGTCGTACTCCGGGAACTCGCCCGCGTGGATCTCCTGGGAGTACCGCGGAACGGCGAGCTCCATCGCGCGATCGGTATAGCGAGGGCTCGGATAGCGTGGCGTGTAGCTCCGCGTGTCCGACACGACGGCCGAGACTCGCCGCAAGATCGGCGACGCGCCTCCGGCGGCACTGCGCGAAAGCGTCACTCGGGCGCGATACGCCGTCATCTTTTCGGCCCGCGTATTGAACGTGTCCGTCTCGACGACTCCATCCGTATCGCTCTGTCCGTTGATGGAGCTCCGGCAGATCGACTCGTCGCCGTACGCCCAGATGCCCATGCGCCACCAACGGGTCTCGCGGCCCGCCGCGGTGCGCGTCTGGATCTCCACCTCGACCCAGCTCCCGGCAGGTGTGTCGGCGGTCCAGGAGGGAATGAGCTGCGAGAACGGAAAGCGTGTCTGCATCCATGCGGAGGTCCAGGTGCCGGTCGTACCACCAGTCAGAACGATCCCCGTCTCGGGCGACTGCGCGGGCCCAACGTTGTCGAGCTGCGCGGGCGCCGACGGAGGCGACGTGTCCTCGATCGGCGCGGGGACGCGCGAGCTGACCCGGCCGCCCGGCTGCGTCCCGTCGGGACTCAGAACGGTGACCTGCCAGTACACGCCCGCGTCCTCCATCCACGTCGCGCCCTCGACCAACGGCCGGATGTACAGGCGGTAAAACCCGGGGCGGTCCGGCGCCTGGATCGTGAATTGGAACCACGCGACCTGACCCGGTCCGACGTAGTCGCTCGGTTGCGCCGCGACCCGGTTGAAGCGCGGCCATCCCGTCTGCGGCGAGCCCAGCTCACCGTTGCCGCCGAGGACGGTCGGGTCGTCCTGACCGGGGTCGCCGTTCCACGTCCCGAGGTAGGCGACCTCGCCCATACGACCGCTCACCCACCCGCGCGAGCCCGAGTTGTAAAAGGCGACGACCGCGTTGGACCGCTCGCCGGGGCAGAGCGTCGGGTAGCCGCTCTGGCCGTACCACGACGCGTGGAATCCGGGGATGCCACTGGGCACGCGAGCGGGCGGCGCGATCCCCGGGCCGACGCCCGAACCGCTGCACACCGCGGCGGACGGCGCAGTCATCGGG
>DATCPK010000149.1:0-9921 GCA_036570125.1 Candidatus Limnocylindria bacterium | reverse complement strand
TTCGAACGCATCGACCACGCGACGCGCGTACGACACCTCCGCCGCGCTCGGGCTGAAGATCTCGTTGACCGCCTCGATCTGTCCCGGATGGATCAGCGACTTTCCGGTGAAGCCGAGACGGCGCGCCTGCACCGCGTCGCGGCGCAGGCCGTCATCGTCGGTGACGTCGGGCCATATGCCGTCGAGCGCCTGACGACGTGCCGCCACCGCGGCGACGACGACTGCGGAGCGCGCGTACAGCAGCTCAGCGGCCTCACCTTCGCGTTCGGGGGGAAGTCCCAGATCTCGCGCGAAGTCCTCGGCGCCGAACAGCAAGGCGATGACGCGATCGCTCGAGGCTGCGACCGCCGGCGCATGGAGCAGTCCGCGCGCCGATTCGATCGAGGGCACGATGCGGATCGAGCCGCGCGCGATCCCGGCCGCATCCTCCCGTTCGTCGAGATCGCGCGAGAGCCGTTCGACTTCGGCGGGCTCATCGATCTTCGGCGCAACGATCCCGTCGAGGCCGGCGCGCAGGACGGCGGCGAGATCGGCGTCGCGCGCTCCAGCGTCGCGGTTCACGCGCACGTACCGCGCGGGGCCCCCCGCGCTCGAGCTCTGAGCGAGCACCGCGGCGATCGCCGCCCGCGCCCGATCCTTTTCGTCAGGGGGCACGCCGTCCTCGAGATCGAGGATCGCGACGTCGAGCGCGCTCGGCGGGAACTCACCTTCTCCGAGCGCGCGCTGGACCATCCGCGGGCGATGCCCTGGAACGAACATGAGCGACCGCAGCAGCTGCATCAGTACGACCGCGGCATGCCGAGCACGTTCTGGCCGAGATACGCGAGCACGAGATTGTTGCTCACCGGCGCCACCAGGAGGAGACGCGTCTCGCGGAACTTGCGCTCGACGTCGTACTCGGACGCGAACCCGTACCCGCCGTGCGTGTCCAACGCCGCGTTCGCCGCATCCCATGAGGCTTGGGATGCAAGCAGCTTCGCCATATTGGCTTCGGGCCCGCACGGCTTGTCGTTGTCGTAGAGCCACGCGGCCTTGTCGCGAACGAGGGCCGCGGCTTCGATGCGCGCGTGCGCCTGCGCGATCGGGAACTGCACGCCCTGGTTCGCGCCGATCGGGCGCCCGAACACGACGCGGTCGGTCGCGTATTTCGACGCCCGCTCCACGAACCAGCGGCCATCGCCGATCGCCTCGGACGCGATCAGGATCCGCTCGACGTTCCAGCTGTCGATGATGTGGCGGAAGCCCTGTCCTTCCTGACCGACGAGATCGCGGGCCGGGATCTCGAGGTCCTGGATGAAGATCTCCGTGGTGTGGTGGTTGAGCATCGTGCGGATCGGCCGGATCGTGATCCGCCCGTCGGCGAGCGCGCGCTTCAGGTGAACGATGAAGACCGAGAGCCCCTGCGTCTTGTCCTCGAGCTCCTCGTACGGCGTCGTACGCGCGAGGAGCAGGAGCAGGTCGGAGTGTTCGGCCCGCGAGATGAAGACCTTCTTGCCGTTGATGACATAGCGGCCGCTCTTCTTCTTCACGGCGGTCGTGCGTAGCCGCGTCGTTTCCGAGCCGGCCTCGGGCTCGGTGATCCCGAATGCCTGCAGCCGCGTCTGGCCTTTCGCGAGCGCCGGCAGGTACTTGCGCTTTTGCTCTTCGCTCCCGTGCTTCAGGAGAGTGCCCATCGTGTACATCTGGGCATGTGCGCTGGCGGCGTTGCCGCCGGACCGGTTGATCTCCTCGAGGATCGCCGCCGCATCGGCCACGTGCAGTCCCGACCCGCCGTACTCGGTGGGAATGAGCGCGCCGAGCCAGCCCGCCTTCGTGAGCGCGCGAACGAACTTCTCTGGGTACTCGCTCTTCCGATCGACCTCGCGCCAATACGCGTCGTCGAACTCGGCGCACAGCTTCCTGACGGCGGCGCGGATCTCGTCGCGATCCCGGTCGCTCGAGAAGTCCATCGTCAGTCTCGCGGCTTCGGCGGCGCGCGGCGCGGGGCAGCGGCGCGCGTCGGCACCATGAAGCTGCGGGTCATCACGAGAACGACCGTGCCATCTGGCTTGAACCCGCGCTGCCGCACCTTCACGATTCCCCACCCTTTCCGCGACCGCGACTCGCGCGTCTCGAGCACCTCGCTGTCCGCGTAAAGGGTCTCGCCTTCGAACAGCGGATTCGGCAGCTTGACCTCGTCCCACCCGAGCGCGAATCCGTTCTGGCTGGTGTGCGGGACCATGAGCCCCGTCACGACGCCGATCGTGAACACGCTGTTGACGAGAGGACGCTTGAACTCGGTCGTCGCCGCGTAGTGCGCGTCTATGTGGATCGGGTTCTGGTTATTGGTGAGGAGCGAGAACCAGATGTTGTCGGCCTGGGTGATGGTGCGGCCGGTCAAGGTGCGAGCAACGTCGCCGACCTTGAAGTCTTCGAGGAACGGACCGTCGGTCATGCGCGGAATGCTAGACGCGTCGCCAGATCGGAATTCGTCTGAGGATTTCTGCTCCGGCAGGAGGACTCGAACCTCCGACCATCGCCTTAACAGGGCGCTGCTCTACCAGCTGAGCTATGCCGGACCGGGGCATCTCAATGTTAGCGAGACGAGTAGTCATGAGCCACATCACAATCCGATCGGCTCCAACGATGTAATCGGCATCGGCTTGCGCGATCAATCGCTTCATCGTGAATAACCTTGACCGACGAGAGCCGGGAGTACTGCGTCGTCGCCAACGCGTCGAGGTCCTATTGACACGAAATCTTCGATAGAACTAATGTTCGACCGTGACGCTTGTCTGTCAGAAGTGCGGATCAGCCTTCAGCGACTACCAAATCATCGATGGAAAGCGTCGCCATCTGCATGGGCGGCGGCAATGCCTCAAGTGCCTCCCTTTCAAGCCTCGCCATAGCCCGCGCTTCTACCACTCGCGCCCGCCGCGGATGTTGGTTTGTCAGCTTTGCGGTCGCGCATTCGCTTCCAAACAGATCATCGACGCAAAGCAGCGATCGCTCTATCGGCGAAAACTCTGCCTCTCATGCTCCCCGTTCGGTGAGCACAACACGTCGAAGCGACCGATCGGGCGAGGGCCTGAGGCCGATAGGAAGCGCAAAAAGCGGCGGGGCGAGTCGTCGTACCGCTGTCAACGACGTCGGCGCGTAGAGCGCAAAAAGCGGTTGGTCGAAATCCGGGGTGGGCGGTGCGAGGTCTGCGGATATGAGATCAGCATCGCCGCGCTCGAGTTTCACCACCGGGACTCGAAGACGAAGGAGTTCGGTCTAGGCAACTTCAACGGATCCTGGGAAAGATTCGCCGCCGAAGGCGCGAAATGTGACCTCCTGTGCGCGAACTGCCATAGACGGCGGCACAACTATCGCGGATCAGTAGTGGCACAAGGGAAGAAAGTACGAGCGATAGAACTCATGGGCGGGAGGTGCGGCGGCTGCTCGGACGTCGTTCCTGACTCTCTCTTCGAATTCCACCATTGGGACGCGCGCGAGAAGAAGTTCGGCATTTCGTGAGCCGACCTTGGGAGGCGATCGCGGAGGAACTGCTCAAGTGCGTGATGCTCTGCGCAAACTGCCATCGCGAGGTCCACGCCGGGGTACAGCTTCTCGAACGTCAGAGCGCCATCATCTCGACGAGCGCGATCGGCGAGGCGACCGCAGCCTAGCCTCAGCGAACCCTCAGCACGGCCGGGATAGGCTGCGGATGGTGGGCACCCGCCGCACGTATCTGTCATGTCGTTGAGCACCCGACGCCCGGCCGCGTCGCGCAGCTTCCTCCACGGCGTCGTCGAAAAGGTCCTTGAGGAGATCGCAGAGGACTTCCCCGCGTTTCAGTCGACCGCCCACTCGAACATGGCGAAGCTGTGGTCGGGCAACCGGCAGCTGCACTACGAGGCGTGGATCCGCGACCGCCTCGGGGTGATCGAGCTCGGGCTGCATTTCGAAGCCGATGCCCTGACGAACGCCCGTCTTCTCGCAGCCTTCCGCGCCCGCGAGCGCGCCATTCACCGCGCGCTCGGCGCCGAGGTGCGCATCGAGACGTGGGACAGAGGATGGGCGCGGGTGTGGGAACCGGTCGCGCTCGCGACGCTCGATCGCACGTTCCTCGAGCTCATCGGAGGCCGCATCGCCGCATACGTGACCGTGCTGGAGCCAGTTCTTGAAGCCGAGGTGCCGTCCGATGTCGCGTGGAGCGAACCGAGGTCGCGTCGCTAGGGGGCGACCGCTTATGCTCCGCGCCGACGTGCACCCGGAGGTGACGCCGCCGAGGAAGGGAGACACTTTGTGACGGTCCAAGCAACATCTTCCGCGCTCGCGCCAGCTGCAGTCGCGACGCGTGTCATCGCGTTCATCATTGACGGCATCATCCTCGGGCTCTGCTCCGCGGTGATCGGCGCCATCATTGGCGACACCTCCATCGTTGGGGGCATCACGCGGGCGATCATCTACGCGGTCCTCGGCTTCCTGTACTTCGGCTACACCTGGACCGCGTGGCGCGCTTCGCCGGGACAACGGATCCTCGGACTCATGACCGTGAACGCTGCGGACGGCGCCGCGCTCACCTGGAATCAGGCGACGATGCGGTGGGCCTACCTCTTCGGGCCATCGATCCTGAACTCCCTATTCCCCGTCGGAGGGAGCCTCGGCGCGATCGTCAGCCTCGTGATCCTCCTGTACTACATCTACCTTCTCTACACGGCCGCGACCGACGCGAGGAAGCAGGGCTTCCACGACAAGCAGGCGAATACGCTCGTCATCACGAAGATCACCTAGCTCCGCACCTTCTCCCGCGCGAAGGACCGGCGATAGAACTCGAGCGTGCGCGTCCACGAGGCGCACGCCTGTTCGTAGCCGGGCGTCTTCTCATCCTCGAGCGACGCCTTCAGGAAACCGTGACCGAGGCCGGGGTAGATGTGGAACTCGTGTTCCACCCCGGCTTCCTCGAGCGCCGCGCGGAGCTTCTCGACGTTGTCCATACCCACGCCGGCGTCTTGATCGCCC
Source organism: Candidatus Limnocylindria bacterium (assembly GCA_036570125.1). Lineage (GTDB taxonomy): Bacteria > Chloroflexota > Limnocylindria > P2-11E > P2-11E > 3-1-20CM-2-70-9. The sequence continues at coordinate 4,935 of DATCPK010000149.1, read as the reverse complement.
CAGTGGCCGAGGATCGGCCCGTGCATCTTCGACGCGACCTCGATCGGCGACACCTCGGTGCGCGCGTCGGCCGGAAAGCCGTAATACGAGACGGTCGCCGCGAGGTCATCGCGTCGCGCCGCGAGGAGCAGCGCCTGCGTTCCGCCCATGCAGAACCCGATCGTCCCGACGGCGCCGTTCACCTCGGCTCGCGCGCCCAGCCAGTCGATCGCCGCGGACATGTCACGGCCCCAGCGCTTGAAGTCGAGCTGCTTCGCGCGCGCCATCGCAGCTTCGCGCGTCGGCTCGGGAAGAGAGCCCTCGCGAAAGAAGTACTCGGGAGTCACCGCGACGAACCCCGCCTGCGCGAGACGCCGCGCGAGCTGGTCGTAGAAGGGACTGCGGCCGAAGACGTCGTTGACGATCAGGATCCCCGGTGCCGGCACGCGCTCCGGCATCGCCACGAGACCCGGCATGGTCCCGTCTTCGACGGGGATCGCTGCGTCCTCGACGCGAACCTCGGGGATCGGCGCGCCGGGCGGTACCTCTGGATGACACACGGGCGACCTCCTAGGTGGAGTCGCGACGATAGCGTGCGACGACCGCCTGACGCGCCCGACCGACGCCGAGTCGCTTCGCCCATGCCGACCGGCTTTCCGCAACGATCTCGTTCGAAGCCCATGCGGCTTCGATGAGATGAAGGCCGTGTTCGGCATAGGTCACGCACCGTGAGCTGATGCGCGAAGGCGTCACCTGGTCGATGCCGTCACGGTCAGCGGCAGAGAGGAGGACACGAAGCTCCGCGCCAGCTTTCATGAGGCCGGCGATCGGTCCGATGACCGAGCTCGATCCGTCGACGAGTCCGCGCAACAGCGTGCCCCACGGAAAGTGAACGGTGACTTCGTCGGCAAGACATGCGAGCTCGCGTGGAAGGCGCTCGACTCCCTCGACCAGGAACGCGGCGTTCGCGATGCTGGCTCGCTTCGCGCGCCACGCCCCACTCGTGAGGGCGTCGGGGCTCGCGTCGATGGCCATTGCGAAAGTGCCTGGATCGGTCAGCGCGCGGTGCAGGACGTAGCCGCCGTCGCCGGCGCCGACATCGACGAGGACGTGGCGGAACGCGGCGGCTAGTCGAGCGGTCTAACCGACGTCGACGTCGAGGAGGCGCTTGCCGAGAAGTGCGCGCATGTGCCGATGGTAATCCGGCGGGAACCGCCGCCTGCCCCGCGCTGTAGGGATGGTGACGGCCGAGAGACCGGAGGTGTCGCGATGTGGCGGGTTTTGCTCCTCGCTTCCCTGTTCGCGCTTCTGGCGTTGGCGACGGTCGCGTATGCCGACTGCACCTCCTGCCTGACGTCGGTCTTCACGAACCGCCACGGGACGGAGATCGATCTCAACTTCGCGGCCACTGCGGATGACCCGAGTGCGCTCCCGGATTCGGTCACCGCGGTCGTCATGCAGGTCGACGGTCAACGGACGAAATGCCAGAACATCACGCTGCCCAAGGTGCGGAGCACCGAAGGCGCGGTGATGTATGCGGGGACTTTCTCGGCATATGGGCTCTATTCCCACAGCGGCCGCGTCGATCTCGGAGGGCAGATATACGAATTCACAGTTCCGCTCGACGGCAAGGCCGGCACGATCGCACTCGCCGCGGATCAATCGCCGCTCAACGGTCGCGGCTTCACGGTGCAGGTGAGCGCCGTGCCGGTGACGCCGCACCGGCTCCGGTGGCGGACACGGCGCAGACCGGACCGCAGCTTCCGGCGATCGATCGCACGTTCGCGATCGCGGGTGCGCTCATCCTGATCACGATCGTCGGCGCGTACGTCGATCGGCGTCGCGCGCTCGCGCGTAGCCTCGCGGGATAGCCGCACCGAACACGCGTAGCTCCGGCTCTCTTCTCGCGCTCGTTGCGGTGAGTGCCTTGGTCGCCGCTGGATGGGCATTCGTGAAGGAAGGTGACTGGACGCGCGGCCTTAACGCCGCGTCAGGTTTGCAGAATCCCGTCGTGCCTAGCACCGATGCCGTGAACCAAGGTCATGCGATCTACCGCGAACGCTGCGTCGCTTGTCATGGCGATCGTGGACGCGGTGACGGGGCCGCCGGCGCGACGCTCGATCCTAAGCCCGCCGATCTGGTGCTGCATGTCCCTCAGCATCCCGACGGCGAGCTCTACTACATGATCAGCGTCGGATTCCCCCAGAGTGCGATGCCACCGTGGCGCGGAGTGTTGAGCGAGCAGGAGCGCTGGGAGCTGGTGCATTACTTGAGGGTGCTCGCGAGCGGGAATCCCTAGGGCTTACGCGCGGCATCGACGGCTTCGAGCGCGTTCCCGACGAGACGCTGCGCGCCACCGACCGCGCGCGGCACGTCGAACCGCCGATCGAAACTGCCGAGATTCTCCGCGGCCTCGAGGGCTTCCTCGAGCGCGGACTCGGCGAGGCGGAGCGCGGACGCAAGACGTTCGAGCTCTCCCGAATCTACTTCCTTCATTAGGCGCATCATTACACCTGCATGGCCCAAAAACGCGACCGCTCTTCAAAGCTCGAGCCAATCCGTCGGGTGTCGCAGATCCGTCAGTTCGCCGCCGAGCCCGTTCCCGACGACGTCGTCGACCAGCTCCTCGAGCTCGCGCGCTGGACCGGAAGCGCGAAGAACAGCCAGCCCTGGCGCTTCATCGTGGTCCGCGACAAGGAACGACTGAAGAAGCTCGGGGCATTGCGGCCACCTATCGGGTGGCTCGCGGGGGCGCCCCTTGGGATCGCGATCGTTCTCGACGGCGTGGAAGAGATGTTCGGGGCGTACGACGAAGGTCGCCTTACCGAGCGCCTGCTGACAGGCGCGACCATGCTCGGGTATGGCGGCGGTACCGCCTGGTTTGGCGGCCCGACGCAGGACGCCGAGGCCAAGCGGATCCTCGGCATTCCGGACAATTTGACCGCGCGCCAGATCGTGATGATTGGCCGACCGTTATCCAACAAAGATCCGCGTCCCTCTGGACCGTCACGCGGGCGCAAGCCGCTCTCGGAGCTCGTCAGTTACGACCGGTGGGGCGCGTCGAAGCCGAAATGAGATCCGGCGCGAGCTAGAGCCCCGGCATGCCGAGGGCCGTCCAATGCTCGCCTCCGTCGACGGTGCGCTGAAGCGAGAACCGCGCCGCGGCGTAGCCAACCGATGGCCCAGCGAAGACGACGTTCGGTGCCACAGGGACGGCGCCCTGCTGATAGTCCGTCACGTACGCGTGCCATGTAAGGCCCTGGTCGATGGTCTCCACTGCCGGCCCGGCGAACCGCAGCCAACGGATCGGCGTGACAAAGACGATGGGCTGCGTAGCGTCAGCAACGATCCTCACCTGTGCCCACGTCTTCCCTGCATCGTTCGAACGGAGCACGTGACGATTCGGCTTCCCTTCGACATAAGTTAGCGCGTCGAAGAGGATCGTCGAACCGAACCAGCTGGCGCGGCCTGGCTGGAGAGCGTTGCCGCCGCCGCTCGTCGTGAAGCCAGGTGGATCCGGAATGCGTTGCCCCGTCCAATTTTGACCGCCGTCGCCTGTCCGGTAGATCGTCGGTGGAGTCGTGGTGTCCATCGCCGGCAGCAGTCCGCGAAGTGGATCGGCGAAGCTCAGCGCTCCCTTGCATTGGCCGAAGGAGATTCCATTCGCGCCGGGTCCAGGTGAGACCTGCACCAGCGAGGCCCAGGTCGCGGCCGCGTCAGTGGTGTGCCAGAGCTCGAACGCCTGTTGTTGGCACTGCGTGCCGGGCGTGAACCCATTCAGGAACCAACCCTCTTGCTCGTTCACGAACGAAATGGAGTCGCGCCTGGTAGGCGGATGCGCGGGCATCGTTCGCTCCTCCCAGTGGTTGCCCTGGTCGGTCGAGCGAAAAAGACGGGCGTCGTCGGTCACGACCCAAACAACGGTGGCCGAAGGCGCGGATATCGCGGAGACGCTCGGATAGAGGATCCCCGCCGGTGTGGCAATGCTTGGCGACGGCGTCGCCAGCGAACTCAGCTGCGGTGTCGGGCTTGGGCTGACGGTTGAAGGGGTCGGCCCGGAAGCCAAGGGGACGCATCCCACGATGAGGGCTGCCACGACGATGACATAGCGGGGCATGGACCTAAGGATGAATACGCTGCCCTTCGCGCGAGACCGCTTTCCGACGCGTAAGGCGTACGCGATGGATAGGACTTAAGAAGAGAGGCGCCGCATTTCTGCGGCGCCTCTTCCACCTATTTCCCGTTCGACGTTACTCCAGGTAGTCCTTGAGCTTGCGACTCCGCGAGGGGTGGCGCAGCTTGCGCAGCGCCTTCGCCTCGATCTGGCGGATGCGCTCGCGAGTGACGTTGAACTCGCGGCCCACCTCTTCAAGCGTCCGTGTCCGTCCGTCCTCGAGACCGAACCGCAGCTGCAGCACGCGACGCTCGCGGCCGGTGAGTCCTTCGAGGACCGACTCGACCTGCTCCTTGAGGAGCTTGTGCGACGCGGCGTCGCTCGGCGCGAGGGCCTGGTTATCGGGGATGAAGTCCCCGAGGTGCGAATCCTCTTCCTCGCCGATCGGTGTCTCGAGCGAGACAGGCTCCTGCGAGACCTTCACGATCTCGCGGACCTTGTCGGCCGTGATGAGCATCCGTTCCGCGATCTCTTCCGCGGTGGGCTCGCGACCGAGCTCCTGCAGAAGGCCACGCGAGACGCGGATGAGCTTGTTGATCGTCTCCACCATGTGCACCGGGATGCGGATCGTCCGCGCCTGGTCGGCGATCGCGCGGGTGATCGCCTGTCGGATCCACCACGTCGCGTAAGTCGAGAACTTGTAGCCCTTGCGGTAGTCGAACTTTTCGACGGCGCGGATGAGGCCGATGTTGCCCTCCTGGATGAGGTCCAGGAAGCCCATGCCGCGGCCGATGTACTTCTTCGCGATCGACACGACGAGACGGAGGTTCGCCGCCGTGAGG
>DATCPK010000148.1:0-17390 GCA_036570125.1 Candidatus Limnocylindria bacterium | reverse complement strand
GAGCCGATCGTAAAAGCGGCCGAAGTACGTCTGCCCGTTCGCGAGGAACACCGCTTGGTAGTGCGCCCGACCAAGGGATGGTGTCGTGAAGTCCCACCACTGAGTGAAGAGGAGGGCGGCCACAAAGATCACGACGGAGATCGCGGCGTTCCGGAGAGTGCGCCTGTTCTCGACCGCCCATCGCTGGAACCGACGCGGGGCCAACCGAAGATTCGTCAGCGTGTCGGGCTCGGCCGCGCCGTCGACGGTGCCGCAGACGACGGGGTGGTCGGAGCGGTCGTCGATGGAGCCACAGTCGCAGGTGGAAGGCCACCGGCCTTGTATTTGCGGATCGCAACAACGACATCGCTGTCGTCGCGCAGGTTCTCGATGACGAGGACCTGGTCCTTCGGGATGATCATTGGATCTCTTGGCCCCCACGGCTCGGATCCGCGCTTGACCAGCTGTGCACCGGCCTGATCTGAAACGCTCAGGTAGAAAACGTCCGAGAGCACGAACCACTGGTCGCCCTGCGGCTCGAGCTTGCCGTAATAGGAGGATCCGTTCACCAGAAACACGGACTGATAGGCGCTTCGGTCGATCACCTCAGCCGCACTTGGCGCGAAGAGGGTTCCGATGCCTGCGCGGAACAGCTGCGTGCGTGCGATCAGGACGAGGACAACGAGGAGGATCAGGACGACGAGCATCACGAAGATGCGCCGGACGGCGGAGGTTGGTATGACTATCGCGTTCTCGCGCACGCGCTCCATAGGTTAGTGCCGCATATGAAACGCGCCAGTAGTTTTCGTCACCGCCTGCAGACGACTACTTCTTGACGTGCAGGACGTTGAAGACTGGCGTTCCGCCCGGTGCGGACGTACAACGGATGCTGAAGCTGCCTGCCTGGATCCGAGAGACCCAGCAGGACGTGCTCACACCGCTCAGGTTGGTCTGTGCCCCGATCACGATCACGTCCGTTGCGGCGATGTTGGTGATTCCGCTCAAGGCGCCGCCGGTGCAGGTCATGTTCGTCGCGCTGGCTATGGTGCACGTACCGATCTCGAACGCGGTGATTGGCGTGCCGCTGTTGAGGATGATGCCGCCGGCGCCCTTGCTGTCCAGGGTGATGTCCACGTCCGTGTCCGACCCAGTCGCCTGGATCGTGACCGGGTTGGTCGCGGTCGCACCCGAGACGACGACCTCGTTCGCCGAGCCGGATCCGAGCGTCGCGGTGCCCGTGGCGTTCAGGGTTCCGGTGATCGTCGTGTTGCCGTTGAGCGAGACGGCGCCGCTGCCGGTGCTGAAGGTACCCGTGCCGGCCTGCGTGAAGTTGTTGTTCGCCGAGATGGAGACGTTGCCGTTCAAGGTCGTGGTCCCGGTGACCGTGGTGTTGCCGTTCAGTGAGACCGCGCCCGTCCCAGTGCTGAAGGTACCGGTGCCACTCTGGGTGAAGGTGTTGTTGGCCGAGATCGAAACGTTGCCGTTGAGCGTCGTCGTTCCGGTCACCGTCGTGTTGCCGTTCAGAGCGGTCGTCCCAGTGACGGTGGTGTTGCCGTTCAGCGAGACCGCGCCGGTCCCGGTGCTGAAGGTGCCCGTGCCGGCCTGGGCGAATGTGCTGTTTGCGGAGATGGACACGTTGCCGTTCAACGTCGTCGTTCCGGTGACCGTCGTATTGCCGTTCAGCGAGACCGCGCCGGTACCGGTGCTGAAGGTGCCCGTGCCGGCCTGGGCGAAGGTGCTGTTTGCGGAGATGGACACGTTGCCGTTCAACGTCGTCGTTCCGGTGACCGTCGTGTTGCCGTTGAGGGACACCGCGCCGGTGCCGGTGCTGAACGTGCCCGTGCCGGTCTGAGCGAAGGTGTGGTTCGCTGAGATCGTGACGTTGCCGTTGAGCGACACCGCGCCGGTGCCCGTGCTGAAGGTGCCGGTGCCGGTCTGCGTGAAGTTGTTGTTCGCCGAGATCGTGACGTTGCCGTTGAAGGTCGACGCGCCGCCAACAGTGAGTGTCCCAGCGAGGGTGGTGTTGCCCGCGCCGTCGACGACGAGGCGGTCCGCGCCGTTCATCTGCAGCTGCATGAGGTTGCCGCTGTATGCGGCTGCGGTATTCAGGTAGAAGCCGGTGCCAGCTGTACCGAGCGTCACGGCGACGGCCTTGCCGGTCGTGAGCGAGGTCGCGTTGACGTTCAGCACCTGGCCCGCCAGCTGCGTGCTCTTGAAGTTCGCGAGGTTCGCGCTCGCGCCGCCGGCGCCGTGCGCCTCGACGTTCAGGATGTTTCCAGTGAAGGACTGCGCGCGCACGTTCACCGCACCGATCGAGTAGCCGGCGACGGTGTCGGTCGTGCCTGAGTAGAGGGTGCCCAGGGAGACGTCGACGGCCTTGCCGGTCGTGAGGTTTTGGGCGCTGATGCCCAGCACCGTGCCCGCCGTCGTTTGATCAGCGGTGAGCGCGACAAGGGTCCCAGTGAAGTTGCCGGTGCTCGAGAAGGTGTTCGCGCCGGCGTACGAGTTCGAGGCGCCACCGTAGAAGAACCCGTTCGTGCCGGCGCTCGTGCCGGTGCTGAACGTGGAGGTTCCGGTGCTCGAGTTCAGTGCCTGGCCCGTCGTGAGTCCGTTGCCGGTGCTGATGCTCGAGGCGGTTCCGGTCGTCGTGGCGTTGCTCACGGTCGACGTGCCGGTGATGGTGGTGTTGCCGCTCAGTGTCTTGTCGCCGGCGATCGTCTCGGTGCCGGTCGTGTGAACGAAGCCCGACCCATCGACGACGATCTTGCCGCCGGCGTTGGTGACGCCGAAGCCGTTCGTGAAGTTCACCGTCGGCTGTGTGCCGACTGAAACGCCGTTCTGCTGGAAGTCCCCGACGGATCCGGTCGCGCCGGTCGCGCCCGTCGCGCCGGTTGCGCCGTTCGTTCCATTGTTGCCCGTCGCGCCAGTGGCGCCTGTCGCACCCGTTGCACCGTTGGTTCCGTTGTTCCCGGTCGCACCAGTTGCTCCGGTTGCGCCAGTCGCGCCGGTCGCACCCGTCGGACCGGTGCCACCGGTAGCGCCCGTCGCACCCGTGGTGCCATTCGCGCCCGTCGCGCCGGTCGCACCGTTCGCGCCCGTCGCGCCGGTCGGACCAGTGTCACCAGTCGCGCCCGTCGCGCCAGTCGCGCCCGTTGCACCAGTCGCTCCTTGAGGACCAGTTGGTCCGACCGGACCGGCGACCGTGCTGTCAGCTCCAGTCGCACCAGTCGCACCGGTCGCGCCGTCGGCGCCAGTCGATCCGGTGGAACCGGCTGAACCAGTCGCCCCTGTCGGACCCGTGCCGCCCGTAGCGCCCGTCGCGCCTGTCGTCCCATTGGCACCCGTCGCGCCGGTTGCACCGTTTGCGCCGGTGGCGCCTGCTGGACCTGTGTCGCCGGTCGCACCGGTAGCGCCTGTCGCGCCTGTTGCGCCCGTCGGACCCTGAGGACCTGTCGGGCCGACCGGACCCGCGACCGTGCTGTCAGCGCCTGTCGCGCCTGTCGCGCCAGTGGCACCGTCGGCACCAGTCGAGCCGGTCGCGCCTGTCGGACCAGTACCGCCTGTGGCACCCGTCGCGCCAGTGGGACCGTTCGCGCCGGTCGCGCCGGTGGCTCCGTTTGCGCCGGTGGCCCCGGTCGGACCCGTGTCGCCCGTCGCCCCCGTTGCACCGGTCGCGCCCGTCGGACCCTGAGGACCTGTCGGTCCGACAGCACCCGTCGGGCCTACGGCGCCAGTGTCTCCAGTTGCGCCGGTCGCGCCTGTCGCGCCGTTCGATCCCGTCGCGCCCGTCGCGCCGTTCGCGCCGGTCGCGCCAGTGGGTCCGGTGTCGCCGGTCGCTCCAGTTGCACCAGTAGCCCCGTCAACACCGTTGTTACCGGTCGCACCAGTGGCACCGGTAGCGCCAGTCGCACCATCTGTTCCAGCTGTGCCGGTCGCACCGGTGGCACCCGTCGCTCCATCGACACCGTCGTTGCCGGTCGCACCAGTTGCGCCAGTCGAGCCGCTCGAGCCCTGCGCGCCGGTTGGGCCGATCGCGCCAGTTGAACCAGTCGCACCCGTGGCACCGGTCGCTCCGTCCGTCCCGTCGTTGCCAGTCGCACCAGTCGCGCCCGTGGAGCCAGTCGCGCCTGTCGCGCCGTCAACACCGTTGTTACCAGTCGCGCCAGTCGCGCCAGTGGAACCGGTCGCACCCGTGGCGCCGGTCGGACCTTGCGCACCGGTTGGGCCGATCGCGCCGTCAACGCCGTCGGTACCAGTCGCGCCGGTCGCGCCAGTTGCGCCGGTCGCACCGTCGGCTCCGTTGTTTCCTGTTGCGCCGGTCGCACCGGTCGCACCCGTCGAGCCGGTCGCGCCAGTCGCGCCGTCAACACCATTGTTACCAGTCGCGCCCGTGGCGCCCGTTGCGCCGGTAACGCCCTGAGCACCTGTCGGTCCGACAGCTCCGGTCGCACCCGTTGCGCCGGTCGCCCCATCGGCTCCGTTGTTTCCGGTCGCTCCGGTCGCTCCGGTTGCGCCGTCAACACCATTGTTACCGGTAGCGCCGGTCGACCCAGTCGCACCGGTCGCGCCCGTTGCGCCTTGTGGACCAGTCGGGCCCACAGCGCCGGTCGGGCCGATCGGACCGGTGTCGCCTGTCGCGCCTGTCGCGCCTGTCGCGCCGGTGTCGCCGGTCGGACCGGTTCCGCCGGTCACACCCTGAGGGCCGGTGTCACCAGTCGCGCCTGTATTCCCAGTCGCACCGGTCGCGCCGGTGTCCCCGGTCGCGCCAGTGGCGCCGGTCGCGCCAGTAGGACCGGTCGGCCCCGGAACGATGCTGTCGGCTCCGGTCGGACCCGTTGCACCCGTTGGTCCGGTCGCGCCTTGCGGACCGGTGGGACCTGCGACAGTGCTGTCAGCGCCGGTTGCGCCGGTTGCGCCCGTCGGTCCCGTTGGGCCGGTGGGTCCCGTTGGGCCGGGGACTGTGCTGTCGGCGCCGGCCGGGCCAGCGGCGCCAGGGGCACCAACTGCGCCTGCAAGGCCAGCGGGGCCCTGAGCTCCGTCCGCGCCATTGAGACCGTCAGCCCCAGCAGGGCCGGCGGCGCCAGTCGGTCCGACACCCGCGGGCCCGGCAACGCCGGGAGCGCCGGAGGGACCTGGCTCACCGGCGCCGGTCGCGCCGGTCGCACCTGTCGGACCGACTGGGCCTGGAGGACCCTGCGCGCCCGGCTCGCCATTGAGGCCGACCGGACCCGCGGGACCGAGATCGCCCTGCGGACCGCGCGAGAAGACGGTGAGCGGATTGAAAGGGGTCGGCGAAGGCGGCGTGGCTCCGAGGATCGGCGCCGGAGCGGCCTTCGCGGCCGCATCGCTGAGGATCACGACGGTCGTCCCGGAGACGGTGACGCCACCCTTGGCTGTTCCGTTCTCGACGGGACGCGTCTCGGTGACCGCAGTCGACGTCCCTTCAGAGGTCACGAGCTCGGTCGCGATCCGTACCTGCGCGACGTCGCTCTTGGGCGCAACGACCGCGCTCATCCGGCCGGCGTCCTCGCCGGGAATGGTCACCGCGACGGTGTTGTTGCCGCGGGCCACTGTGGATCCTGGGATGTAGCGGACAACCTCGTCGCCCTGCACGCCGGCCGCTTGGCCCGCGCCGTTCACGACGAAAGCCTGGCCCGCATCACCGAACGTGAAAGTGAGCATCGACTCCTTGATCGGTTGAGCGGCCGAGGGGCCGGTCTCGCTGATGAAGCTCTGCATTCCTGCGCTGACGAGGACGGGAGGAACCGCGGTGTTGAGGCCGAAGGTGCGAACCGTTCCTTCGGCGGTGCTGACAGTGGTGTTGCCCTGTTCGTCGACGCGGACCTGGAAGGCGGTCCCCTGAACCGTGTTCGTCGAGGTTGGAGTCAAGACTTCGTAGCGCCCGCCTTCGCCGATGCTGTGCGCTACGACGTTCCACGTCCCGCCCATCAGCTGGCGGAGCACGAGATCGATGTCACGGCCGCCCGACACCGCGTGAAGCGTTTCGATGACGACCTCGGTGGTCGGCTCGAGCACGACAACTGAACGATCGAAGAATGTCAGTGCGGCGTGCCCACCCGCGGCGGTCCGGATCGTGTCGCCCTGCTGCACGAGATCGCTCGTGGATGCGGCTTCGTATCCACCGGACCCGTGGCGCACTTCAACGGAGCCCTGGAAGACCGTGAGGTTCGCACGCGCTGCCACGACCGTGGGCTGAGTCATGAGGACGCCCGTTCCGGTCGCAACGAGCAAGAGCGCCGCAGCGAGCGCGGCGGCGACCGCGAGTGGGCGACGCGAACGCTTCGCGGGAACCGTCGGCACCGCGACGAGCGGAACAAGTGCGGGTGCATGCGCATGGTGGATCGCGTCACGAACTTCGGTGAGCGTCGCCGTGACGACCTTGAGCTCGACCCCGCCGAGCATGTCCTTCGCCTCGTGCTCGGTCGACTCGTCGAGTGGATCGGCCATCGCGAGCGTTGCGTTCGCCCGTTCGAACTCGACGAGGGCAACCGCGCGAAGCTCGCAGAAGCGACGAGGCAGCTGACGAACGACCGCGGCCTCGGGAGCGACACGCAGCGAGCTGACGGGGTGTCCGCTCACGCGAGCGAGCGCGTTCGCGAGCGTCTCCGGTGCGACGAGGCCCGAGCGGAGGATCGCGTTCGAAAGCGTCTGCTTCCCATCGCGCGACTTGTCGAGGTCCTGGATCTGACGCGAGGTCAAGGCTTTTTCAGTGACGAGGAGCTCGGCGAGTTTCGCCTGGGCGCTGGTCGGCTGCCCGCTCGCCTTGGGAGCGATGCCGACCGCGGCGCGAACGACGCGCATGATCTCCTGCGGCGGCTGGTCCTTCGAGATGTGCGCCGCCGCACCTGTTGCGAGGGCAAGGTCCCGGATACCCGGGTCCAGCGTGAGGAAGACGATCTTGGTGGCGGGAAGGTTGTCGCGGAGCATCCGCGCGACCTCGAGGCCGGTCATGCCCGGCATCGAGTTGTCGAGCATGATCAGGTCGGGGCGGAGCTCGAGAGCCTTGCGGGCGGCCTCGTTCCCATCCGCTGCTTCGCCCACGACCTTGAAGTCCGGGTCGGGATCGATGAGCGAGCGGAGGCCCTCGCGTACAGCGAGGTGGTCGTCCGCGATGAGAATTCGTTTCGGCACGAGTGAAAGAGTCGTTTCTTGGGTGTTACAAGGCATCCGACCGGAGGGGGAGGAACGGCGTACGCCCCGTGTAGCGGAACCGGACAACGGTGTATCGTCCGGCCATCGGTCGACCGAGGATCCTCCTGGTCGTCTCCCACCCGAGCGTCGGAGCAGGACTCGATACGATCCTCCGCCTGGAACGCCGGTACGAGGTGCGCCGCGCGGCGAAGCTCTCCGAAGCGGCGGACTGGGCCAGAAGTTGGCCGGCGGACCTCGCTCTGGTCGATGCCCTTTTGCTACGCGGCGGCGACCGCGCGAACCTTGGTGTGCCCTCGCTGGTCCTCGCCGCCGGCCCCGTCGAAGCGGCGATCGCCGAGAAGTACGTGGACAGACCCGGAGGCTGGATCGCGAAGGACGCGGTCTCGGCCGATCTCGTTGGCGCTGTAGAACGCTTGTTGACACGGCCCACCGAAATGGCGGCGGGCTCCTTGGCACTCTTCGCAGTCGGCGCGCTCGTGGTCATCCTCGTGGGGCTCCTTCTCTATCTGATCTGGACTGCGGTCGCGTGATCGACCCCTAGAATCTCCGCGATGCCGATCCGAGTACTTCTTGTCGATGACCACGAGCTCGTGCGACAGGGTGTCGCCTCGATGCTCGCCAAAGCCGAGGACCTCACCGTCGTCGGCGAGGCCAAGACCGGGCGCGAGGCGATCGAGACCGCTCGCAAGGAGCTTCCCGACGTCGTGCTGATGGACGTGCGCATGCCGGACATGGATGGCCTCGAGGCGACCCGACGCATCAAGGAGGAGCGCTCGCGGACCGCGGTGATCATGGTGACGATGCACGACAACCCGGCATACCTGCGCGAGGCCGTCCGGGCAGGCGCGGCCGGGTACCTCCTCAAGGATGTCTCGAAGGACGACCTTATCGATGCGATCCGCCAGGTGGCCACCGGCGGCGCCTTCATCGAATCGCAGATGCTCAAGGGAATGCTCTCCGAGATGAAGCCCGGATCCGTCACGCCGTCCGCGGCGCGGAATCTCACCAAGCGCGAGCGCGAGATCCTCGCGCTTGTCGCCGAAGGCCTGAGCAACCGCGAGATCGCTGACAAGCTCGTGCTCTCGCCGGAGACCGTGAAGAGTCACGTCGCCGCGATCCTCGAGAAGCTGAACGTCTCGGATCGCACGCAGGCCGCGATCTACGCCGTGCGCAACGGCCTCGTCGAGTCGTCGACAGCGACCTGACCCCCTCCACCCTGCTCCGCTCGCTCGAGCGCGCGACGGTGCGCATCGGAAATGCCGCGAGTGCCGACGAACTCTTCGATCTCGTCCTGGAGGCCGCTCACGAAGCGGTCACCTACGAATCGGCGTCCCTCATGACCGTCGACGCGGCGGGCGACGCGCTCATCATTCGCGCGGCTCGTCCGGGTCGCTTGGTCGGGACACGCGTGCCGGTGGGGCCGTCGATCTCGTGGCAGGCGCTCGAACGCCGCGAGCCGCTCATCATCGAGGGCCCGGCCTCGAAGGAGCTCGGCACCACCTATACGAAGGACGTTCCATTCGCCATCTGCATCCCGCTCCTCGTGGCGGCGAAGACGCAGGGCGTGTTGAACGTGAACCGCAACGGAAACCCCGGCAGCGATGCGATCGCCTTTCTCCGGATCCTCGGCGATCAGGCGGCGTTCGCGATCGAGCGGATGGAGCTCTACGGCGATCTCCAGCACTTCACCGGGCAGCTTCTCTCCCAGGAAGAAGAACATCGGCGTCGCCTTGCGCGCGACCTCCACGATGGCCTCGCTCCGATCCTCGTGTCCGCGCACGCGCAGCTGCAGAGCGCGAGCGTCGACAACCCGCAGGTCGCGAAGGCGACGGAGCTCCTACGCCGCGCGATCCGCGAGACGCGCGAGATCCTCGGCACGGTCCGTCCGGCGACCCTCGACGACCTCGGACTCGTTGCCGCCATCTCGGCGGCGGCCCGCGAGATGGCCGAGGAGGCGGGCTGGACGCTCGAGGAGGCGCTCGACGATCCGGGCCCGCTCTCGCGCGAAGCCGAGTCGACGCTCTATCGCGTCGCCGTCGAGGCCTTGAACAACGTGAAGAAGCACGCCGCAGCGCACGAGGTGCGCCTGGCGCTCCTCAAGAACGAAGACACGCTCGAGATCGACGTTGGTGACGATGGCCATGGCTTCGAGACCGAACAATGGGGAGAAGCCGGCGTGCGCCCGGGACACTTCGGGCTCCTGGGGATGAGAGAGCGGGTCGCATTCCTAGGTGGGCTGTGCAAAGTGCAAAGCAAACCCGGTGAGGGCACGACTGTGAGGATCGTCGTCCCGCGCGAACGGCTGCGTTAAGCGGCGCGTCCGGCGCAGCGGGTGGCACGGCGCAGCGGGTCTCTTACGAAGCGCGGGTGCCCCGGGGCCCCGCCCGCAGCGAACGCAGTGAGCTGCCAGGCGGGGAGGGTGCGCTGAGGAAGAGGCCCGCGTAGCCGGGTCAGGACCCGCTGCGCCTCGGCGAGCCGGCGGCGCAGTGCTAGTCCGCGGGCGGCAGAGCCTCCTCCAACAACATCACAGGAATGCCGTCCCGCACGGGAAAGCGACGCCGGCATTCCGTGCAGATCAAATAGTCCCCGTCCTCCCTAAGGGGAGCGTGATGTGTGTCGGGGCACGCCAGGAGCTCGAGCAGAGCTTTGTCGATCGGCATTCAGGCATTGTGCGACTCAGGGCGCGGTCGAGGTCGGGCGGGCTCCGGTCGCCGCGGCGATCGGCAGGGGCGATCCGGCTGGGGCGGTCGCGTGCTCCGACCGTTCGGCTCGGGTGCCGACGATGAGCTCATCGTCGCCGGCCATCGCGAGCAGCGGGATCGACCCGAAATAGTTCTGGAGCGAACGCCACGCGAGGTACAGGGGCACGTACGGGAAGATGAGCGCGCCGATCGGGACGCTGCGCCAGAAACGCCAAAGGACGCCCAGCAGCGTGATGAACGAGACGGCGGCAAGCAGCCCGTAGAACCCGCGTGGCAAGAGCGGGAACGGCCCATCGAGTCCGAGCCGCACGAAACCAACGCCGGATGGAGCGAGCGCGCCGAGCATCGGGCCGCCAACGCCGTCGAAGAACGCGGCGGGGTTGTCGATCATGAATGGCAGGTTCGGAACGAGCGCGACGATGCCGATGATCGCCGCGCGCCGCAGCGCCTCGCTGCGTCCGTTCCGCTTCCACATCGCAAGCACATAGAAGGGAGCCGCGAACCAGGCCGGCTGCCGGGAGGCGACCGCGAGCCCGACCGCGATGGGCGAAAGCCATGATGACTCGACGAATATCCACGCGATGGTCAGGAGTACCCACCAGGTCGGATCGATCCCCGCGAGGATGCTCTGCCGCATGGTCACGGTATTCCCGACGATGCCGGCGGAGACCAGCGGGCGCCACGGTATGCCGACCCTCTTGAGCAAGATGAGGATGAGCCCGACGATCTCGAAGAGATAGATCCAACGGATGTCGGTCACACCAAGCGCGACGAATGGCGTGACCAGGAGAAAGTTCAGCGCGGGGTAGTTGAGCGCGCGCAGAACGGTCCCGTCCTCATAGTGCGTGACGAGGTTGGGGTCCAGCCCGAACTGAGCGAGCGCTGCCGGGAGATCGAACACGGTGTAGGGGTTCTTGCCGGCGAGGAGCTCCTGTGCCGCGACGTGCGGCGCGGTCACAGCGTCCACGTGATAGCCCTTCCCAAGGAACAACGCCATCGCGGCTAGGACGAACGTCGCGAGCGCGAGGCCGGTGGCGAGAGCATCGCGCGTCGACGGCCGCAGCCGAGCAACGGCGAGGACCGGGAGGACGCCGACGACTATCAGAGCCATCACGTCGTCCGGCGCGATGACGTGCGACTCGACGACAAGGTGCCGCTCGACGACCGTCGCCACGGTGGCGACCGCGAGAAGACCGAGGCCGATCCGGCGAAGCTGCTCCTCGGGATCGCGCGCGCTCCGGTCGAGCAGAGCGGCCACGAGGTTGATCAACGAAAGGACCGAGGCGAACGCCAGAAGCGGCGGGAACTCTCCGGCCAGCGGGTCAGGGCCGAAGAACCGGATCGCCGGAGTCCAGAGAGCAAAGGCGGCGACGGCAAGCGGCCTGAAGGTCGGTGGCGTCGCGATGTATCCGAGGAACGCCGCGAGGAGGTACAGACCCAGGGCGAACGGGCTCCCGTGGAGGGAAAAGATCGCCCACGAATACGTGAGCGCCGCGAACCCGAATGCCACCACAGGAGACCATCGTGGTGGGTGACGCGGCGTCGCGATCAGGATGACCGAGAGGTAGAACGCGTAGCCGATCGCGAACGGGAGATCCGCGCCACCTTCCTCGAGAACGTGCCGGATGCTGGCGGCGGAGACGATCCCCGTTGCCGTCAGCGCGAGCGCGGCGCGGAGAAGCGTGCTGGAGGCCATCCCGAACAAGCAGGGTAGCGACGTGACGTGTCAGCGAGGCGTCAACGCAACCTTGGTCTGACCGCTTCTTTCGACGAAGAAGGTGACGATCGCGACGGCCTGGGTCGCGACCGCGACGATGAGGACGATGCGCGCGACCGAGACGGCGTCCGTCACTGCCGTGAACAGAAGCGCGATCTCGACGACGACGGCGAGGGCCAGGATTAAGCCCACGCGCATCTCGCCACGGCCGACGAAGTAGCTGATCCACAAGTTCAGAAGGGCATTGGAGAGCGCGGCGATACCGAAAATAGGCGCCACGGCGACGGTCGCCGGGTACTGGCTGCCGACGACCAGATTCACGAAGAACGCCGGCGCGACGACGTACGCGATCGCCGCGAGGCCGCTCGTGGAGAGAACGAGCCCCAGAGCGAGAAAGAGCGCACGCTCCGTCGGTTCGCCTCGCGCGTGGCTGCGCGCGGTCCGCTCGAGAAGCAGAAACCCGACGGCGATCGGCGCGAACAGCACGATCTTGCCGAGCGTGACGGCACCCGCGTACGTGCCGGCCTCGGCGGGGCTCAGGATCGCGGGTGCGAGGACCGCGTCGATGTTCGTGAGGGCCGCGTACGCGAGCAGCACGACGGCCGCGAGGGCGAAGAACCGCGTCTCTTCGCCGCCGAGCTCGACGACCGCGGTCGACCGCCGCGCGGCGCGCAGGAGTGGCGCGAGCGGCACCGCCGCCACGAGGACGCTCACCCCGATCGCGGCAGCGGCACCGGCGAACGCGCCGTTCACGCCCAGACCGAGGAGGACGAGCGCCACGCCGAGCACGAGGCGCGAGCCCGCCTGGACGATGAGCACGCTTCCCATCCAGCCGAACCGCGCGAGTCCCTGCAGCAGGCCGAGCGCGAACGTGAACAGGCCGGCGAAGAAGAGGCTCACTCCCAGGAGCGCCACCGCGAGCGCGGGGAGCGCGAGGGCGCTCGAGATCGGACTGGCGAGCGCGACCACGAGCAGTGCGAGACCTGCCATCGCGATGGCGACGCGCAGTGACCACCGTCGCACGAACTGATGCAGGGCACCCTCTTCGTCGCGCGCGCGGTACTGTGCCGCGAGCTTTGCGGTCGCGGATTGGATGACCTGACTGGAGATCGACTCCAGGATCAGCACTCCGAAAAGCGCGATGAGGATCGCGTACTGCTCCGCCGTGAGAAGCCGAGCCATGACGAGCTGGTAGCCGAAGCCCAGCACGTTCGCGATCGTCGTCGCGGCGAGAAGCCAGAGCGCACCGGAATTCGCGCGGGCTCGGGCGATCACCGCCGGGAGTATGACGAAGCGGTGCCCGGTGGCCAGGCCACGTCGCTCGCGCCCGCGAAGGCCGCGAGGTCATCCACCGCGTCCTCGATCGCCCGACGCGTCGAACGATCCCGGGGGGCGTCGCGCTCGAGCCGGAAGGTGACCACATCTAGCACGCCGCGCTGGCGATCGATCTTCGGATCTACCGTCCCGATGAGCTGGTCGCCGTGAAGGATCGGCATAGCCCAGAAACCGCGGACTCGCAGGTGCTTGGGTACGTAGATCTCCATCCGATAGCGCATCCCGAAGAGGACCTCGGTGCGTTGTCGATCGATGATCAGGTTGTCGAAGGGCGAGAGGAGCGTGGTGCGCTCGGTCTCTGCAGCGCGAGCCTTGGCGAGGGCGAAGTAGGGACCACGTAAGCCCGAGATCTCGACGTGCCGTGCGACGCCGTCGCGCTCGAGGCGCGTCAACGCTTCCTTGGTCACGAAGCGTCCGAACGCGTACACCCGCCGCAGCTCCTGAAACGTCGCGACGCCCGTCGCCGCGAGCGCGCGTTCGGTGGCCAGGCGCGCGGCTGCGGTTGGACTGAGCGTCTTGACCGAAGGGAACCAATTCTTCGCGAGAGTGAAGAATCGTTTTCCGCTCGCGCGCCCGCCGACGGTCACCTCGCCGAAGCGGATCAGGAACGAGAGCATCTGCGACACGTTGCGATCGCCGGTCCATCCAGACGAAGTCCACGAATGGACCGACCGGTCCTCGAACGCGGTCACGGGGAGCGGTCCCTCTCTGCGGAGGCGGTCAAGCACGTGACGACGCAGGGCAGCGTTCCGCTTGACCCAGCCGGTCATGCGGCCCGCGTACGAGCTGTCCCCGCGTCGCACCCCCTGCATACGCAGCGCGTGGAGCGGAAGATCCGAGATCGGCGCGATGAACGTGATGTATTCGAAGAGCGCTCGGTCCCGCCACATCACGCGATCGAGGTCGGCGAGCTTGTACCGGCCCAGCCGCGACCAGAGCACCAGCAGTTGATTTCGCGCGACCACGTTGGTGGGATCGAGCTGCAGGTAGCCAAGGTGCTCGACCGTCTTCAGGATCGCCGCCGGGCTCGGGCGACGCTTTCGATCCAGAAGCTGAGCGTGGATGGCGAGGCGGCGCGCCTCGGCGAGCGTGATCGCGCCTATGCGACGGGGACCTGCGGGTGCTTCTCCGGGGCGCGCTCGAGGAAGTTCACGATGAGCTCCTCCGACTCGGGCGACTCGTATGACTCGATGAGCCCTGCGTCGGACAGGCGCGCGATCTCGGGATCGATCGGAAGCTTCGCGATGAGCGGCGCGTTCGACGCGATGACGAGCTTCAGCCCCTGCGAAGGCCCGAACACTTCGATCGTCGAGCCATCGGGAACGCGCACGTAGGACATGTTCTCGACGATCCCGAGGATGTTGCCGCCGAGTTGTTTGACGAGCTTCACCGCTTTCGTCACGATCATCGCGGCGAGGGCCTGCGGTGTGGTGACGAGAACGACCCCGTCGACCGGCAGCGCCTGCATCACCGTGAGCGGCGCGTCGCTCGTCCCCGGCGGGAGGTCGACGATGAGGTAGTCGAGCTCGCCCCAGTTCACGTCGCTGAAGAACTGGCGGATCGCGCCGGACACCATCGGACCGCGCCAGATCACCGCCTCGCCCTCATCGGGCAGGAGGAGGTTCATCGACATGATCGGAATGCCCCCGCGCGAGCGCGGCGGGTTGAGCGTCTTGCCGTCGGACGAGACCGGCTTCTCGCGCACGCCGAACATGCGCGGGATCGACGGTCCGGTGATGTCTCCGTCGAGCACGCCGACGCGAAAGCCGCGGCGCTTGAGGCCGACCGCGAGCAGCCCCGCCACGAGGGACTTCCCCACTCCGCCTTTGCCCGACATGACCGCGATGACATGCTTGATGCCCTTCTGCTCGGCCATACCCCGCATCTTCATGCCGGGCGCGCCCGCCGTCGCGTTCGCCGCAGGTAGGTTGTCGGGAAGCCTGCCGCTGTCCGCGTAGCTGTTCAGGTCGCGCATCAGGTCCTCGACGTTGACGCGGCCGCCGCCGTGTCCGGTCGCGCCGGCCATGATCGTCTCGCTTTTCGAGATCGAGCAGGACGCGCACGAAAGCCCGTAGCGCGCGAAGATCCGCGCGGCGTCGGGCCAGCGCTCGACGACGCTGGAGATGGTCATGTCATGGGTGATCAGGGCCAAGGGAGCCTCCATAGGGGCGCGAGGACTACGCACATGAATTGTACCGTTCATTCCGTGCATCACCGGGGCAGGCAAGGCACCCGACTTCTCACCGCGCTCGCGCTCGCCATCGTGGTCTTCGCGGTCGAAGCGACCGCATCGCTCTTCGCCAACAGCTTGGCGCTTCTCGCCGAGGCGTTCCACGTCCTCATCGACGTCGTCGCGCTCGGGATCGCATTCGTCGCGGTGTGGCTGGGGACCCGTCCGGTCACGGACCGCCGGACATTCGGTCTGTTACGGCTCGAGATACTCGCGACGGTCCTCAACACCGTGCTCCTGCTGGTCGTCGCGGCCGTGGTCCTCCTCGAAGGCGTGCGCCGATTCAGCGAACCCTCACATGTGCAGAGCGGGCTCGTCCTCACCGTCGCCGTCGTCGGCCTTCTCAGCAACGCCGTCTCCATCTTCCTGCTGCGCGATCCGCACGCCTCGCTCGCGGTGCGCGCCGCGTACCTCGACGTCCTCGCGGATGTCGCCGCGTCGATCGCCGTGATCGTCTCTGCGCTCGCGAACATCGTCGCCGGCCGTCAGCTCGCGGACGTCTTCGCGGCCTTCCTCATCGTCGCGCTCATCGTGCCTCGGTCGTTCGGCCTCCTCCGCGAGGCGATCGACGTCCTCCTCGAGGCAACGCCACGCGACGTCAACGTCGACACCCTCCGCGAACACGTTCTCGCGTGCAGCGGCGTTCTCGACATCCACGATCTTCACGTGTGGACCATCACCAGCGGCATGAACGTGATCTCGGCACACGTCGTCGTGCACAGCGGCGCCGATCCGAGCATCGTCCTCGACGATCTCGAGACCTGCCTTCGCGGCGACTTCGATATCGAGCACTCGACCTTCCAGCTCGAGACCGAGGATCGCCAACGCCTCGAGAGCGGGACGCATCCGTGACCGGCGGATCGGCGAGCACGTCTAGATCGAAACGACCTGCGTCACGCCGAAAATGAAGAGCGCGCCGAAGAGTGTCGCCGCGAGGACCATCCAGCCTGATTCCTTGCGATGCGCCTCTGGAAGCAGCTCCGCGCCGGCGACATAAAGGAAGAAGCCCATGAAGAGACCGAGCAGAGCCCCTAGCGCCGCGCCCTCGATGTTGATGGCGAAGGCCGCAAACGCGCCGACCACCGGAGCAACCGCATCGACCATGAGCCAGCGGAAGGCCGTTCTCCGCGACGCGTCATTCGCGAGGAGCACGCTGACCGTACCGATCCCATCGGAGAAATCGTGGAGAACGACGACAACCGCGACGATCAGGCCGAGCTCCACGCCGGCGTGAAACGCCGCGCCGATCGCGAGTCCGTCGAGGAAGCTGTGGACGCTCATCCCGCCCGCGCCCAGCGTTCCGACGTGCTCGTGGCGATCCACCGGCATCCCCGCCTCGTGGCCTACATGGATCAGCGTGATCCGCTCCAGCAGGTAGAAGATCAAAAAACCGACTGCCGCAAAGACCATCGCGTTCTCGACCGAGCCCATTTCCTTCGCGGCCTCTGGTCCAAGGTCGAAGAAGGCGGCGCCCACTCGAACGCCGGCGCCGAGCGCGATGACCATGCCCACGTGGGCGCTGGTCCGAAGTGCCAAGAGGCCGCCGAGCATCGTCGACACGAACGTGGTCGCCGCGACCGCGAGGATGATCACCTGCGCGGCTCGCGGCAGTCCGGGCAGATCCCGGCCACTTCGAGCGTGTGGCCAAGAGCGGCGTAGCCACGCGCTCGCGCGATGCCGGCGAGCTTTGAATCGAGCCCCGCGAGGTCGATCTCTTCCACCCGCCCGCACGAGCGGCAGACCAGGTGGTGGTGATGGGCTGGAGCGCACGGCGTGTAGCGCACACAACGGCCACCATCCTCGATGCCGTGAACGCGCGATAACGCTCCGATCGAGACCAGGAGATCGAGCGTCCGGAACACGGTCGCGCGACCGACACCGCTGCGCGCTACCTCGCGGACGACCTCTTCAGCCGTGAACGGCGAATCCCGCTGGAGGGTTGCCGCCACGACCCGCGCGCGGGCGGGCGTGCTCTTCCGTCCGGCATCGCCAAGCCGAGCCATCACCGCCGACGCGGCTGTGGTCGCCATTGAGACTAAGTATCACTGAGGTGCTGACGGCGCGTCAAATCGCTAGAGTCGGCGTGCGGAACCCCTCCACGAGTCGGATCGCCGCATGCCGCGATCCCCGCCACGCAGGCTTCGACGAACAACGTGGCGAACTAACGTCGTGAGCGAGTCACGGGCTGACGCATTACGGGACCTCCGAGCCGTTGGTCTTTCCGTGATCGAGAAATCAATCGGAGATGCGGTAG
>DATCPK010000147.1:0-4071 GCA_036570125.1 Candidatus Limnocylindria bacterium | reverse complement strand
GTCGCGCAGGAGACCTTCCAGCACCTCACGAGCGCCGGGCTCGCCGAGATCGACCCGGAGATCGCGCAGCTTCTAGAGCGCGAGCTCGAGCGGCAGCGCGGCCAGATCGAGCTGATCGCATCCGAGAACTTCACGTGGCCGTCGATCCTCGAGGCCATCGGCTCCACGCCGACGAACAAGTACGCCGAGGGCTATCCCGGCCGGCGCTACTACGGCGGCTGCGAGGTCGTGGACGAGATCGAGACGACCGCGATCGAGCGCGCCAAGGAGCTCTTCGGCGCCGAGCACGCGAACGTCCAGCCCCACGCCGGCGCGCAGGCGAACATGGGCGCGTACTCCGCGGTCCTCCAGCCGGGCGACACCATCCTCTCTCTGAGCCTCGACCACGGCGGCCACCTCACGCACGGGCTGAAGGTCAACTTTTCCGGGCGGATGTACACGATCGCCCACTACGGCGTCAGCCGCGAGACGATGGTCGTCGACTACGACGAGGTGCTCCGACTGGCGAAGGAGCACAAGCCGCAACTGATCGTCTGCGGCGGCTCCGCGTATCCGCGCACGGTCGACGCCGAACGCTTTCGCGAGATCGCCGACGAGGTCGGAGCCATGCTCCTCTGCGACATGGCCCACTTCTCCGGCCTCGTCGCGGCCGGCCTGCACCCGAACCCGGTGCCGCACTGCGATTTCGTCACCTCGACGACACACAAGACGCTCGCCGGCCCGCGCGCGGGATTCATCCTCTGCAAGGAGGAGCACGCGAAGGCGGTCGACCGAGCCGTGTTCCCGGGAATGCAAGGGGGCCCGCTCGAGCACACGATCGCCGCGAAGGCGACCTGCTTCAAGATCGCCATGACCGACGCGTTCCGCGAGTACCAGCGCCAGATCCGTGCGAACGCCGACGCGCTCGCCCAGGCGCTGGTCGACGGCGATCTCGACGTGCTCACCGGAGGCACCGACACGCACCTGATGCTGCTCGACCTGCGCGACTCGGAGTTCTCCGGCAAGGATGCGCAGGAGCGGCTGGAGAGCGTCAACGTGACGACGAACCGGAACACGATCCCGTTCGACGAGCGCCCGCCGATGATCGCCTCGGGCCTGCGTCTCGGTACCCCCGCCGGAACGATGCGCGGCTTCGACGAGGAGGACTTCCGCGAGGTCGCGGCGATCATCGTCGACGCGCTGAAGGCCGACCTCGACGCCGACGCGCTGATCGGCCGAGTCGACGCACTCTGCGCCAAGCGGCCGCTCTATCCGGGCTTCCGCGGCTACACGTCGTACGCATGAGCGCCACCGCGACCGGCCGCTTGATCGAGGTCGATCATCCCCTGGTCCAGCACAAGCTCTCGTACCTTCGGGACAAGGAGACGCCCACCGTCCACTTCCGCAAGCTCGTGAACGAGCTGACGCTGCTGCTCACGTACGAGGCGACCAAGGAGTTCCCGACGGAGCCGATCGAGATCGAGACGCCGCTGGAGCGGATGACCGCGCAGCGGATCCCGGGGAAGAAGGTCGCCGTCTGTCCCGTGCTGCGCGCGGGCCTCGGGATGCTCGACGGCGTCCTCTCGCTGATCTCCGGGGCCCGCGTCGGATTCATCGGCCTTTACCGCGACGAGGAGACGCTCCTGCCGGTCGAGTACTACGTGAAGCTCCCGGCCGACCTGGCCGAGCGCGACGCGATCGTGCTCGACCCGATGCTGGCGACCGGCAACTCGAGCGCCGCGGCGATCGCGTCGGTGAAGGCCCAGGGCGCACGCTCGGTCATCCTCGTCTGCCTCGTCGCCGCCCCGGAGGGGATCGAGCACCTGCAGGCCGAGCATCCCGACGTCACGATCGTGACCGCCGCCGTCGACCGCGGGCTGAACGAGCGCGGCTTCATCGTCCCCGGGCTCGGCGACGCGGGCGACCGGCTGTACGGAACCAAGTGAGCCAAGCGCTCGACACGCTCGCGGACAACCTCCAGGTCGTCTACGGCGCGATCGTCGCGCTCGTGGTCGTCGTCCTCCTCACGCCGGCGGTCGGCGGGATGGCGCGGATCCTGGGCGTCGTCGGCCGCGACGAGCCGGGCCGTCGGCCGAACGCGCGCGCGGTGCCGCGGCTCGGCGGGATCGCGCTCTTCCTCGGGATCTTCGTGCCCGCGCTCGCGTTCCTCGACCTCGGTCGCGAGACGCGCGGCCTCCTCCTCGGCGCCGCGGTTGCGACGACGGTCGGCGCGATCGACGACTTCCGCGGTCTGCGCTGGTGGGAGAAGCTCGGGGGACAGCTCGCCGCGGCGGCCATCCCGGCCGGGTTCGGGATCTGGGTGCACCGGTTCACGTTCCCGGTGCTCGGGATCCACCAGCTGCCGGCGTGGGTGGGCATCTCGCTGACCATGGTGTGGATCGTCGCGATCATGAACATGGTCAACTTCCTCGACGGGCTGGACGGGCTCGCCGCGGGGGTCTGCGCCATCTCGGCGGGGACGTTCAGCGTGATCGCGCTCTCGCTCGGCAAGCCGCAGGCCGCGATCGCGACGGCGATCGTGCTCGGCGCGTGCGTCGGCTTCCTGCGTCACAACTTCTATCCGGCGCGAATCTTCATGGGCGACTCGGGGGCGCTCTTGCTCGGCTTCGTCCTCGCGACGATCTCCGTCCAGTTCCTGCTCAAGACGGCCGCGATCGCGTCGCTCTTCTTCCCGTTGCTCGTGCTGGCGATCCCGATCCTCGACACGTCGTTCGTGATCGCGAAGCGGATCAAGTACCGCCAGCCAGTCTTCGTCGGCGACCTCACGCACCTGCATCACCGCTTCCTGAACATCGGCTTCTCGGAGCGTCGCGCGGTCGCCTACATCTACTTCTGGTGCGGGACGCTCGCGCTCGCCGCGCTCTCGACTCGCTTCATCCGCCCGCACGCGCACGGCTTCTGGCACCTCTGGCGCACCGTCGCGGTCGGCGGGATCGGCCTCCTCGCGCTGGCCGCGTCGATCTACATGGTCTACCTGCTGGAGATCGTGAAGCTCGCGAATCCACGAATCCGCCGGCGCGAGGTCGCTGCCTCGGCGTCGGATCGCGTCGCTTGACCGGGCGGCCGACGGTGCCCAGAATCAACGGGTTGTCTTCCGGCCGTCTCGTTGCAGCGCAGCGCCCGGCCGCGGGGGTCGTGCGCGTCCGTGTCGCGGCATTCGCGGTTGCCGGTCTGCTTGCCGCGGTCGCGGTCGGTTACGGCATCCATCGGGCCAGCAGCTCCTCCAGCGACAGCGGGCGAGCCCTCGAGCCGGTCGTCGCCGCCGTCGTACCGCTGCGACCGGTCATCACCGGCGTTGCGACGGGGAGCGGCGCCGTGTGGGCGAGCTCCGAGTCGGGCGGCGCGACGAATCCAACCGCGGCAGGCCTGCTCTGGCGGATCGACCCGGGCACGAATCGCGCGGCGAGCCCGATCCCCGTCAGCGGCGGCGGGCAAGGGATCGCGATCGCCGCGGGCTCGGTCTGGACGGTTTCGCCGGAGGGTACGCGTCGGGTTGACCCGCGGAGCGGCAGGGTGATCGCCCGGATCGACGCGGCTCGCGGCTCGGAGATCGAAGGATTCGGCAACGCGCTGTGGGTCGGCCAGCAGCGGATCGATCCCGCGACGAACACGGTGGCGGCCGTCGGCTCGTTTGACGGCTTCGTAACCGCGATCGGGCCGGAGGGGACCTGGGCGCGCAGCGACGCGCTCGAGCGCGTCGATCCGCGGACCGGGCGCGTCCTGGCCACGCTGAGGCGAAACGGCTTCACCCCGAACGCGATTGCGCTCGGCGGCGGGTCGGTTTGGGTCGCCTACGCCAGTCGAACCGAGTGGGAGACCACCGCGGTCGCACGCATCGATCCCAAGACGAATCGCTTTGCCGGCGACATCGTCGTCCTGCACGGCCGGGTCCCTTCGGCGCTTGCCTACGCCCGCGGCTCGCTCTGGCTACTCGCCCACAACGAGGAGGAGCGGGGCGCGCGGCTGACGCAGATCGACCCGAAGCGCGGAGCGGTGGTCGGGCTGCCGCTCCATCTGACGGGCGGAACTCCCGGCCTCCTCGTCGCGCAGGGCAGAACGCTGTGGGTGGGC
>DATCPK010000146.1:0-5508 GCA_036570125.1 Candidatus Limnocylindria bacterium | reverse complement strand
CGCGTGATGCTTTGCGGCGAGTTCAACGGACGCTCGAACGCGAACTTCTTGCCTTCGAGGCGAGATTCGTCGCCTTTCCACATCTGCAGGCACAACCGAAGCGTGTCCTCGAGCCAGTCGAAGCGCTCTGGGACCGGCGGGAACGGGATACCGAGGCTCTTCGCTTCGTATTCGTTCCATCCGGCGCCGATGCCGAGCATTCCGCGTCCGCCGGACAGAACGTCGAGGGTCGTCGCTATCTTCGCGATGACGCCCGGGTATCGGTAGACCACGCCGGTGACGATCGTGACCAGCCGCGCGCGCGACGTGTTTGCGGCAAGGTAACCAAGCGTCGTGTACGCCTCGAGCATCTCCTGCTCCGGCGGACCCAGTGATTGGATCTGGAAGAAGTGGTCCATGACTCCGATGATGTCGAAGCCACCCTCATCGGCGGTACGCGCGATCTTCGTGAGCGTTGGCCCGATCTCCTTGGCCCCGCCGGGCCAGGTGAACGAGGGGATCTGAAGACCGATCTTCGTTTTAGATGACCTTCACGCGGTCCGCGAAGTACTTGCGCACCTTCTGCACTTTCGGCGCGGCGTTGTAGACGATGTAGGGCTGGTTTGGATTCCGAGCGGCGTAGTCCTGGTGGTAGTCCTCGCCGGGGTAGAAGCGGTCGAGCTTCGTGACCTCGGTGACGATCGGTGCGTCGAACACCTTCGCCGCATCGAGCTGCTTGATGTACGCGTCGGCGACGCGCCGCTGATCGTTGTCACCGTAGAAGATCACCGAGCGGTATTGCTTCCCGACGTCCGGACCCTGGCGGTCGCGCGTCGTCGGATCGTGGGCGATCGAAAAGAACACCTTGAGGAGCTGTCCGTAGCTGACCTTCGCGGGATCGAAGCGAATCTCGACGGCCTCGGCGTGTCCGGTGCGGCCGGAGGAGACCACGTCGTAGTCGGCGCTCTCCGCCGTCCCGCCCGCGTATCCAGACGTTACGGACGTGACGCCGTCGAGCTGTTTGTAAACGGCTTCCACGCACCAGAAACAGCCACCCGCGAGCACCGCGATGGCCTGGTTGCCCGTCGACGAAACGCGGTCGTCCACGTCGGGATTGGGGAATTTCTCTGGGGAGACCACGACCAGAGAACGATAGGCTCCCCACGGACATTCCCGGATGACCACACCGACGGCCGCCCGCAAGCAGCTTCGCGCTCACGCGCTGAAGCATCTCGAAGCGTGGGCAGATGAGCCCTGGCCTGGTGACCACGTCGCGAAAGTCGGAAAGAAGATCTTCGCCTTCCTTGGCGGCGAGGGCGCGGACGTCTCGGTCGGAGTCAAGCTGCCGCGTTCACTGCTCTTCGCGCGCACGCAGCCGTTCGTAACGAAGATGGGTTACGGAATGGACAAGTCCGGGTGGGTGGTCGCGCGTTTCACGAAGGGCGAGGGCATCCCATTGCCGTTGCTGCTCAGCTGGATCGACGAGAGCTACGAGACGGTCGCCGCGACCGCGCTCCCCAAGCGGAAGCCCGCGGCCGCACCGAAACGCAAACGATGAAGATCGCCACCGGCATCCATCGGCTCGGCGGTGGCCTCGTGAACGCCTACCTGGTCGAGGAAGGCGGGGAGATCACGATCGTCGACGCAGGCGCGCCCGGCTATTGGAGCGATCTGCCGGACGAGCTCGCGGCGATGGACCGCTCGCTGGCCGATGTCCGCGCGCTCGTGCTCACGCATGCGCACGTCGACCACATCGGCTTCGCGGAGCGGCTTCGCAGCGAGCGCAGGGTTCCGGTGAGCGTTCACGAGCTGGACGCGAAGATGGCGCGAGGGGAAGCGAAGCCCCAGAACCAGAAGATCCTCGGCATCGGGCTCTTCGCGCTGATCGGCTTCATCCGCTTCGGGCTGGCCAAAGGACTGCTGCGGTCGACTCCCATTCACGAAGTCTCCCCCTTCGGCGATGGGGCGACGCTCGACGTCCCTGGCGCGCCGCGCGTTATCCATGTGCCTGGCCACAGCGAAGGCAGCGCCGCGCTTCACTTCTCCGGGCGCGATGCGCTCTTCGTCGGCGACGCCTTCGCGACGCTCAACGTGATCTCGGGCAAGATCGGGCCCCAGCTCGCGCCCTTCGGGTCCGACCTCGAGCGCGCCCGTGAGTCGCTCGCGCGGCTCGAGCGCGTCGAGGCGGGCACAGTTCTTCCAGGGCACGGCCAGCCCTGGACGAAAGGCGTTGGCGAGGCGATCCGTCTCATACGCGGAGGAGCGCCGCACTAGCATCGGCGCCGCAGTGTCCGACCGCTTCAAGACGATCATCGAGCCCTTCCGCATTCATTCCGTCGAACCGCTGCGTATCACGACCGAGGACGAGCGCCGCCGGAAGATCAAAGACGCGGGCTACAACGTCTTCGCGTTGCGCGCGGAAGACGTGCTCATCGATCTCCTCACCGATTCCGGCACGGGCGCGATGTCCCGCGATCAATGGGCCGCGATCCAGCATGGCGACGAGAGCTACGCGGGATCGCCCTCGTGGTTCCGTTTCCTCGAGGCAGTGCAGCGGCTCTTCCCCTTCCGCCACGTGATCCCGACGCACCAAGGTCGCGCCGCCGAACGGATCCTCTTCTCGGTGATCGCGGGGCCGGGCAAGGTCATCCCGAACAACACGCATTTCGATACGACGCGCGCGAACATCGAGGCGACCGGCGCCGAGGCCGTCGACCTGGTCATCCCGGAAGGTCGCGACCCGCAACGGATCCACCCGTTCAAAGGGAACATGGACATCGGCGCGCTCGACGAGCTGCTCACCAAGCGCGGTCGCGACGTGCCGGTGGTCTTCCTCACCATCACGAATAACTCCGGCGGCGGCCAGCCGGTCTCGATGGAGAACATCCGCGCCGTTCGCGCTGTCTGCGGCCGTAATCGCGTGCCATTCTTCCTCGACGCCTGCCCCTTTGCGGAGAACGCGTGGTTCATTCGCCTCCGCGAGAAGGGGTACGCGGACCGCGACGTGGGCGACATCGTGCGCGAGATGGCGTCGTACGCGGACGGCATGACGATGAGCGCGAAGAAAGACCCGCTCGCGAACATCGGCGGGTGGCTCGCGATGAACGACGATGCTCTCGCCGAGAAGTGCCGCAACCTTCTCATCCTCACCGAAGGCTTCTCCACGTACGGCGGGCTCGCCGGTCGCGACCTCGAGGCCATCGCGCAGGGCCTGTCCGAGGCGATCGAACCTGATTACCTCCGCTACCGCATTCGCTCGACCGAATACCTCGCGGATGCGCTCGATCGCGGCGGGGTGCCGATCGTGAAACCTGCCGGCGGACACGCGGTGTACATCGACGCGCGATCGATGCTCCCCCATATCCCGCCGCTCGCGTATCCGGGCGAGTCGCTCGCCGTCGCGCTCTACGAGACTGGCGGCATCCGCAGTGTCGAGATCGGCACGGTGATGTTCGGCCGACGGCCGGATGGAAGCGAGGCGCCCGCCGCGATGGACCTGGTGCGCATGGCGATCCCGCGGCGGACGTACACGCAGAGCCACATCGACTACGTGATCGAGGTCGTTCTCGCTGTCGCGAAGAACGCACCGGAGCTCCGCGGTTACCGGATCGTCGACGAGCCGCCGCAGCTCCGCCATTTCACCGCGCGGTTCGAGCCACTCGCCGCCGCTACGCGATGAGCCGCTCGAGCGCGCGCAGCTGACGATCGACCTCTTTCGGATCGCGGCCCTCAGCCCCAAGCATGAAGAGCCCCTTCAGGGTCGCCACGATGAGCGCCGCGAGGTCGTCGGGCTTCGCACCCTTGGCAAGAGCGCCCTCTTTCGCCGCGTGGCGTAACAAGGTGCTCAGCACTTTCTGCCACGTGCTATCGACGTCACGCACGATCGCGGCGATCGCGCGGTCGCGACGTCCGCGCATCGCCAGCTCACCCATGACCACGAAGAGCTTCGGCTCGGTACGCGCGAGGCGCCGAATGCCCGCGAAGTGCGCCCGCACCTGCTCGCCGGGCGAGCCTGCGGGCTGGAGCGTCGTTCGGAAACGTTCCATCGCATAAGCGACCACGCCGCGGATCAGCTTCTCCTTGGTCGGGTAGTAGTAGTGCAGCGTCGCGATATTGACGCCGACCTTCGCTGCGATGTCGCGCGTGCGGAGCCCCTCGAAGCCTCGCTCGGCGAGCAGGTCGTACGCGGCTTGTACGAGTGCCTCTTGTCTTTCCATCAATCAGATGATTGAATGGTACGGCACGCGCATCCAACGCCACAGGGGAGGTCCCATGCGATGACCAGAACAGCTGACGCAGCGAGCACGACCAAGTCCGAGCGGCCGCTCGCCGGACGGATCTTCGGTCTCTTCACACCGGTCCTGAACCGTTTCGTGACGCGGATCGCCGGCAGACGGTACGTCCCTTTGTACGTTCTCCTGCGCCATCAGGGCAGACGATCCGGGCGCGCATACGCGACGCCGGTCGTGGGAATGCGCGTCCCAGGTGGATTCGCGATCCCGATGGCCTTCGGAGAACGCGCTGACTGGTATCGCAACATCGTCGCCGCAGGTGGCGCCACCATTCGTAAGCACGGGACCGAGCACCAGCTCGGGGATCCGCAGGCGATCGATCCGGACTCCGCCGCGTCCCCATTCCCGGAATGGCAGAGGCCTGTGTTTCGCGCGCTTGGGATCCGGCGGTTCTTGTTCTTGAAGGGCAGTTAACGACGGGCACGATCCGAGTCCGGTAGTTTCGCGTTGTGCCCGAGAGTCTCGTCAACGTCCGCTACATGGTCGACGACGTCGGGGCGGCGATCGCCTTCTACACGACGCACTTCGGATTCACGTTGCTCTCCAGTGCCCCGCCCGCCTTCGCGGACGTTGTCCGCGGTAACCTGCGTCTCCTTCTGAGCGGTCCCAGGAGCTCAGCAGGCCGCCCGACGCCCGACGGTCGACAACCTGCGCCCGGCGGTTGGAACCGCCTCCACTTCGTCGTCGAAGACATCCAGGTGGAAGTCGAGCGCTTGCGTGCCGCTGGCGTGCGGTTCCGGAACGACATCATCAGCGGACCCGGTGGCAAGCAGATCGTTCTCGACGATCCTTCGGGCAATCCGATCGAACTCTTTCAACCCGCTTAGCCGCTAGGCCAAGGTGGCTCGCTCAACGATCCGCGTGCCGCGCTCCGGATCCATCGTCGGCCGGTGCTGCTACTAGTTGGGAAGAGTCCGATCAGGCCGTCGGCTCGGCATTATTCCTTCGAGAAAGGCCGTGCCCAGCGAAATCAAAACCAAACCGATAACCGCGACACCAGACCGGTCCACCGTGCTTGTCGAGGGCAACGAGTCGGGCGGCACGATCTCTCCAGCAACTGTCGGAGCGGGTGTCGCTCCCGCCCCAGGCGTCGAGGTCGTGGCAACGGGTGTATTCGTTGAGGCAGTGCGCAGCGACGGGGGCGTCGTCGGCAACGCGGACACCGCTGAGATCCCTGTTGGCACCGGTGTCGGTGCGGGCGTCGGCGCAGGTGTAAGCGCCGGTGTCGGTGTCGGCG
>DATCPK010000145.1:0-24381 GCA_036570125.1 Candidatus Limnocylindria bacterium | reverse complement strand
TCACGACCTCGCACGGGACGTCGGCGAGGAGCGGAAGGAGCTCGGGGTTCCCGGTCGCGAAGTGGATGCGCGGCACGCCCGTCACCTCTTCGAACACACGGCGCGAGTACGGAAGCACCGCGCGCGCGTAGTCCTCTGCCGACAGCGAACCCGCCCATGAGTCGAAGAGCTGGATCACGTCGACGCCGGAGTCGACCTGCGCTTTGAGATAG
The DNA here is from genome assembly GCA_036570125.1 of Candidatus Limnocylindria bacterium. Taxonomy (GTDB): domain Bacteria; phylum Chloroflexota; class Limnocylindria; order P2-11E; family P2-11E; genus 3-1-20CM-2-70-9. The sequence continues at coordinate 24,169 of DATCPK010000145.1, read as the reverse complement.
CGAACGAGCACCTCCGTCAGCGTCGACATGAGCCGATCCCACAAGACGAAGTCGCCGAAGAGCAGGGCCTTCGTGCGCGCCAGGTCGCGGGACGGCCGGCCCTCGATGAGGTAGGACGCGAGCGTGAACGGAGCGCCGGCGAAGCCGATGAGGGCGACTTCGGCCGGCAGCGAGCGGCGCAGCTCGCGGATGGCGGTGAAGAGGTACGGTGTCGCCTCGTCGGCGTCGACGACCCGTAGCGCCGCGACGTCGCCCGTCGTTCGCACCGGTCGCTCCACGATGGGCCCGACCTCGGGCTCGATATGGAACGGAACTCCCATTCCGTCGAGGGGAAGCATGATGTCGGCGTAGAGCACCGCCGCGTCGACGCCGAGGCGTGCGACCGGCATCGCGGTGACGCGAGCGCACAGCTCCGGTGTTCGCGCCATTTCGAGGATGCCGTATCGCTCGCGGAGCGCTCGGTACTCCGCGAGACAGCGGCCGGCCTGCCGCATGAACCACACCGGCGTTCGCTCCACCGGCTCCCGGCGGCAGGCGCGCACGAGAAGCGGCGGCGTCAGCCGACCAGCTCCGCCCGCGTCACGGCGCCGTCGATGTGGTCGAGCGCTTCGCCGAGCGGCATCGCGGCCCCGACGAAGATGGGGGTCTCCCGCTCGGTGTACGAGGACGACTCGGTGTCTCGCAGATCCGACACGAGCGCGACGAAGCGCCGAACGTCCGGTACCTCAAATGCAACGACGAACTCCTGATCGTCGATCCCGAAGCTGTATCCAGTATGGATACGGATGTCGGGGTACCGGTGACCCGTAGCGAAGTGTGCCGCCATGATTCGAGCGCGCTCCTCGCGCGGTAGCGCGTACCACGACCGCTTCTTGGTCATCGGATAGACGACGAGGTACGGAAGGTCGCCCGCCGGTCCCGCCGGGCGCTCGCCTTCGCCGCCCGCGTGTCGGTGCTCCCCGAGGTACGGCGACGGGCGCCGCGCCGCGAGGTACGCGTACGGCCGGGTGCTCCGCGCCCAAAGGCGCGTCGCCGCGCATCGCGTCTCCCAGGTGCGGATCGCGTCGAGCTCGTCCGCGATGATCCAGAGCAGCAGGTCGGCATCGGCGCGGGTACCGACGAGCGAGTAGCCGTGCACGGCGACGCCCGCGCTCTGCGCGGCGGAGATGAACTCGGCCTTGTCCTCTTCGCGACGGCGCTCGTCCTGGAGACGCCACTCGCTCGATACGGCGACGGTGAGATAGCGGTAGAGCTCGTTCATGCGATCTCCTTCAATGAGTCTCGAGCCGCGTCCACGATGGTGTCGATCGCCGCGTCGTTATGCGCGAGCGAAAGGAACCAGCACTCGAACTGCGAAGGGGGCAGCATCACGCCGCGCCGGAGCATCGCGCCATGAAAGCGCGCGAACCGGCCACGGTCGGAGGTCTGCGCGTCCTCCTCGTTGCGCACGGCGCTCTCGGTGAAGAAGAGCGTGAGCAGCGAGCCCGCTCGCTGGACGCGAGCCGGGATCCCCGCGGCGCCCGCGGCCGCGTCGAGCTCGGCCTCGAGCCAGGCGCCTCGCCGTTCGAGCGTCGCGTAGGCGGCATTGTCGAGGAGCTCCAGCGTGGCAAGCCCGGCGGCCATCGCGAGCGGGTTGCCCGAGAGCGTCCCCGCCTGATAGACGGGGCCGAGGGGTGCGACGAGCGACATGAGCCCGCGCGATCCAGCGTAGGCGCCAACCGGCAGGCCGCCGCCGATGATCTTGCCGAAGCAGCTGAGATCGGGGTTAACGCTGAACCATCCCTGCGCGCCGGAGCGCGCGATCCGGAACCCGGTGATCACCTCATCGAAGACAAGGAGCGCGCCGGTCTGGTCCGCAACGGCGCGCAATCCGGTGAGGAACGAATGCTCCGGAACGACGCAACCCATGTTTCCAGCGATCGGTTCGACGATGATCGCGGCGAGCGGCGTTCTCGCCGCGACCTCGGCGACGGCGCCGAGATCGCCGTAGGCGACGGTGATGGTGTCGCGCGCGACCGCCGCCGGAACGCCGGCGGAATCGGGAAGACCGAGCGTCGCGAGTCCCGAGCCGGCGCGCGACAGGAGAGCGTCGGCGTGGCCGTGATAGCAACCAGCAAATTTAAGGATCGCGTCCCGCTTCGTCGCGGCGCGCGCCAAACGAAGCGCGCTCATGACGGCCTCCGTCCCGCTCGAGACGAAGCGCACCATCTCCACGCTCGCGACAGACGCGGCGATCGCCTCCGCGAGGTCGACCTCGAACGGCGTCGGCGCGCCGTACGACGTGCCGCGTCGCGCCTGTGCCTCGATCGCCGCGACCACGGCGGGCTGCGCATGTCCTGCGATGAGCGCTCCCCACGAAGAGATGAGGTCCACGAATTCGCGGCCGTCGGCGTCGGTCACCCGGCATCCCGCCGCGGAGACGATGAACGGCGGCTCGCCACCGACGGCGCGATACGCGCGCACCGGACTCGACACGCCGCCGGGCATGACTCTCCCGGCGCGCTCGAGGAGCTCGCTGTTCGTGCCAACCAGCGTCATCGCTCGCCGATCCAGGACGCGGCTTCAAGCGCGAAGTACGTCACGATCACGTCCGCACCGGCGCGCGCGATCGCGGTGAGCGATTCGAGCGCGGTCCGCCGCAGGTCGAGCCAGCCCCGATCCGCGGCCGCGTGCAGCGCGGCGTACTCGCCGCTGACCTGGTACGCCGCGAGGGGCGCGTCGAAGCGGCGGCGCGCCGCGGCGATCACGTCGAGGTACGGTCCGGCCGGCTTCACCATGACCATGTCCGCGCCTTCCTCGAGGTCCGCCGCGATCTCGGCGAGCGCCTCCCGGCCGTTGCGCGGATCCATCTGGTACGCGCTTCGATCCCCGAAACGCGGGGCACAGTCGGCTGCGTCGCGGAACGGCCCGTAGAAGGAGGACGCGTACTTCGCGGAGTACGCGAGGATCGCGGTCTCGACCAGACCGGCATCGTCGAGCTTCTGGCGGATCGCGGCGACGCGCCCGTCCATCATGTCGGAGGGCGCGACGATGTCGGCGCCGGCCTCCGCGTACGTTCGCGCGGCGGCGGCGAGGAGCGGCAAAGTGGCGTCGTTGTCGATCGCTCCATCGGAGGCGACCACGCCGCAGTGCCCGTGCGTCGTGTACTCGCAGAGGCAGACATCGGCGATGCGCGCGAGCCCGGGAGCCGCCTCGCGGAGCGCGCGTAGGGCCATCGGCACCGGTCCCAGAGGATCCGCCGCGTTCTCGCCGCGGTCATCCTTTTCCAAAGGCAGGCCGAAAAGGAGGAGTCCGCCGATCCCGGCGGCGCTCGCGCGCTCGGCGACACGCGGCAGGTCTCTCACTGGAAGCCGCGCGTGTCCGGGGAGCGACGCGATCTCCGTCGGTGCGGTCGCGTTCGCGTCGACGAACACCGGGAGCACGAACATCGAAGGGTCGAGCCTGGTCTCGGCCACGAGATCCGCAACGCGTGCGCGGCGGCGGAGCCGTGACCGCCTGAATTGGCTGGGCGCGCTAACGAGCGTGGACATGGATCTTCTCCTTGTTTCGCGCCGCCGTGACGACCGCCGACACGAGGCCGAGGACGTCCGGCGTGCGCGCCACCGTGGCCGGCCCAGCGGTGAGCTCCGCGATCCGTCGCGCCGTCGTCGGCCCGATGGCGACGAGCCGTGCACGTGAGAGCGAGGCGGTCCCGAGCTCGCCGACAAATCCGTCGACGGCGGACGGCGACGCGAAGACGATCACCGGCCCGTCGCCGGCGGCGATCGCATCGCGAGCGATGTCGATCTCGCCGCTCACCGCGACGACGGTCCGGTACGCGATCGCTTCGCGCACCTGCGCGCCGCGCCCGCGAAGGATCTCAGGCAGGTCTCCCGTCGCCCGATCCGAGCGCGCAAGTAGGACCGTACCGCGCGGAAGCGGAAGCTCGGCGCCGAGCGCGACGGCCGACGGAGTTCGGGCGACGAACGCCGGCGTTATGCCGTGCGCGCGCAATCGGCCGGCGCTCGCCAGGCCGACGGTCGCGACGGGCGCGTTCAAGCTCGCGCCGCACAAGCCGACCGCCGCTGCGCCGGCGCGGCTGGTGACGACGATCAGATCGTCGGCGCCGAGCGCGGCAAGCTCACTCGCGAGAGCGCCACGATCGTCGAGCGCCTCGGTCCGGATGCACGGCACGACAGCGACCCGCGCGCGCAGGACGCGCAGCTCCTCGGCGAGCTCGCGCTCGTCCTCGTCGTCACGCGTAAGAACGACGGTGACCCCCTCGAGGAAATGCGCTGAGAGCGCCTCCGCCGCCGCCGCGGCCACTGCGTCGGGATCGGGGCCGACGCCATCGAATCGCACGATCTCGTCCCCGACAGCGAATGCGGCGACGAGGCGGACCGTGCCACCCTGTTGCGCGCGAGCGAGCGCCCCGAGCCGCAGCGCGCACGACGCGCCGAGCGCCGCGAGGAGCGCGCGTTCCGCCCGCACCGCGCGATGGGCATCGACGTCGTCGAGGGCGTCGAGACGCGTGCGCAATACGCGATCGTCGGCGCGGCACTGCACCGCCAGTGCGCCCTGGCCGGGCGGGGGCATCATCACGCGCTCGTCCAGGATCTCGTGCTCGCCGACCGCGATGCCGAGGCGACGCAGTCCGGCGAGGGCCAGCACCGCGGCGTCGTACTCGCCTTCGTGCACCTTCCGCAGTCGCGTGTCGACGTTCCCGCGGATCTCGCGCGTCACGACATCGGGTCGCATCGCCCGCAGGAAAGCGGCGCGCCTCGGGCTCGAGGTCCCCACGACAGCCCTCTCGGGGAGCGAGGGCAAGCCGCCCCTATGCGACGTGATGAGCACGTCCCGGGGATCCGCACGCGCCGGCACGGCTGCAATGACGAGACCATCGCGCTCGGCCGTTGGCAGGTCCTTGAGCGAGTGCACTGCGACGTCGATCTCTCGACGGAGCAGCGCCTCCTCGATAGTCCTGACGAACACGCCGTCCCCCAGCTCACGGATCGGCCGCTCACTGCGATCGCCGGCCGTGTGCAGGACCCGGATCTCGGCGTCCTCGCCGATGCGGGACGCGACGAGCTTCGTCTGCGCGAGCGCGAGCGCGCTGCCCCGCGTGCCGATGACGACGGTCACGATTCGATCCCGAAGAGCTCGCGCGCCGCGTCCGCGCGGGAGGGCTTCTTCCGAAGCGCCGCCGTAGGCTCGTGCAAGAGTCCGCGCGCGAGCGCCTGCGCAAGACCGGCGACGACGTCTTGATCGCGCCGGCTCAGATGCCCGAGTTTCGCGAGCGCACGGTCGAGATGCCGCCGGCGCACATCGTCGGCACGGGCGTGAAGCGCCGCGATCACGGGCGCGGCCTCGCGCGCCATGCTCTCCCGGACGAAAAGCGCGGCGGCCAGGCGGCAGGCTTCTTCGCACTCGGCGATGACCTCGGGCGAAACGGTCACCTCGGACCGCAGATCGTCCACGGTCCGGTACCGCAGGCCGTGAAGCGAACGTGCATCCGCTGCGACGCTCCGCGGCATGGCGATGTCGACGATGACGAGATCGCGCCGCTCGACTCTCGGTCTGAGGAGATCCGCTGTGAGGACCGCACCGCGCGTGTCGGCCGCAGATATGACGCCGTCGGCGTTCTCCAGCGCCTGGGCGATGTCCTCGAGCGCGACGGCCTCACCGTCGGCGGCCGTCGCCGCCTGCTGCGCGCTCTCACCCGACCGGCTGATGACGAGGATGCGTCCGACCCGGCGGCGAAGCGCACGTGAGGCGAGCTTGCCGACCTCTCCCGCGCCGACGACGAGGATCGTCGCTCGAGTCGACTCGTGAAGTGCGCGGAGCAGCTCATCGACCGCGAGCGAGCCGATCGAGCGCGTCACCGAACCGAGCGCGGTCCGGGCCCGGAGGAGCCTGCCGTAATGCAATGCGCGCTCGACGGCCGCCGAAAGCAGCGCCGGGAACGCGGCCTCTCGATCCACGTACGCCCGGCGGAGCTGTCCCAGGATCTGGCGCTCGCCAGGGATGGCGGAATCGAGGCCGGCCGCGACCCGGAAGAGGTGCGTGACCGCAGCCGCGTCCCTCCGCACGGTGACGCCCGGCGATGATCCGGCCGACTCGCCGAGCCAGGCACGAGGGTCCAGGTCTTCTGCCAAGCACGCGAAAAGCTCGACCCGATGGCACGTGACGAGCGCGAGCGCTCCGCGTTCCGCTATGGCAGGCGCGCAAGCGGCGAGGCGTTCGCGCGCCGCTATCGGCGCGTCCCGTTGATGAAGCGACCATGAGACGAGGATTTCCGTGATGAGGTGACCGTACGTGCGCATCGACGACTCGCAAGCTTGATCGGGAGATTTGCCTAACGTCGCCGGGTATTACGGATGATCAACCGCGGGTCAGCCTGCTCTCATCACCAGCGGTGGTACGCCGGATGTCCCGGCTTGACGGCCACGAACGTTCCGCGAGCCGTGGCGCAGACCTTGCCCCCCGCACGAAGCTCGGCCTCGATTACGGCGCGATCGTCCCCCACCTCGACCGGTCGCGCCACAAGCTCGATCGGACCGCCCGTCGGCGTGGGCCGCAGCAGCTTCACCGCGTACTCGGCGGTCACGGTGCAGGGCGGCGTCGCCGCGCCGGTACGCCGCATGAGGTGATAGGTCGCGGTCCAGTTGGAGTGGCAGTCGAGCAAGGTCCCGGCGATCCCACCGGAGAGCGCTCCTTCGAACGCTTCGTGGTGCTTCTCCGCGTGCCACGTCGCGACGACCTCGTCGCCGCTGACGCGACTCTTGATCCGAAGGCCTTTCTCGTTCTTCGGGCCACAGCCGAAACACGTGCCGTTCGGTGCATGGGTGTCCTGCAGCGCCTCGCTCATCACGGAACGAGGCTAATCGGCACAATCGGAGCGTGCGCGGTGAGTGGTGGCGCGAGGGCATCTTCTACCAGATCTACCCGCGCTCCTTCCAGGACTCGAACGGCGACGGGGTCGGGGATCTTGCGGGCATCACGTCGCGGCTCGATCACCTGAACGACGGCACGCCGCGATCGCTCGGCGTCGACGCGGTGTGGCTCTCTCCTTTCTATCGGTCGCCGATGGCCGACTTCGGCTACGACGTATCGGACTATCGTGACGTCGACCCGACCTTCGGAAACCTCGCGGAGTTCGACCGGCTCCTTTCCGAAGCGCATCGACGCGACATCCGCGTCATCGTCGACCTCGTCCCGGGCCATACCTCGGACCGGCACCCGTGGTTCCTCGCGGCGCGTTCGTCGCGCACCGATCCCAAGCGCGACTACTACGTCTGGGCGGATCCGCGCCACGGTAGGCCGCCGAACAACTGGCGTGCCGTCTTCAAGCGTGTCGGCGCGGCGTGGACGCTGGACCAAAAGACGGGCCAGTACTACCTGCACCATTTCCTGCCGGAGCAGCCGGACCTCAACTGGTGGAACAAGAAAGTCCACGATGAGATCCAAGACGTCATGCGCTTCTGGCTGGATCGCGGCGTCGACGGGTTCCGCATCGACGTGGCGTCTGGATTGATCAGAGACGAGCGGCTGCGCAACAACCCGCGCCTGCAGCTGCTCGGCAGGCCCCGACGACGGAACTGGGATCTCGACGAGGTGCACGAGATACACCGCGGCTGGCGCAAGGTCCTCGACTCGTACGACGGCGACCGCATGGCCGTCGGCGAGATCGGCGTGCGCGATCTCCGGAGGCTCGTCCGGTACTACGGGAACGACGACGAGCTGCAGCTGTCGTTCAACTTCCACTTCCTCGAGCAGCCCTGGGTCGCCGAACGGTTCCGCACGGTCGTCGAGGAATGGGAGCGGCTGCTTCCGAATCACGCGTGGCCGGACTACACGCTCTCGAACCACGACCGGTCACGCGCCGCATCGCGCTACGGTCTCGAGCGCGCAGGCGTCGCCGCGATGATGCTGCTGACGCTTCGCGGCACGCCGTTCATCTATTACGGCGAAGAGATCGGGATGACCGATGTCCCGATCCCGTCCGCGCGGGTCGTCGACATCGACGGCCGCGATCCCGAGCGCACGCCGATGCAGTGGGACGCGTCACCCAACGCCGGGTTCACCGCCGGCGATCCGTGGCTACCGATCGCGGCGGATCACGCCAAGCGCAATGTGGCGGCACAGCGCGACGATCCGACGTCCCTCTTCTCGCTCTACCGCCGCCTGAGCTGGTTACGTAGATCGTCGCCCGCGCTCCGTCGTGGCTCGTACCGCACCATCCCGGCGCCGAGCGGCGTATTCGCCTACGCGCGCGAGGCCGACGGCGAGCGGGTACTCGTCGCGCTCAACTTCACGAAATCGTCGCAGCTGGTGTCGCTCGGAACGGGCGAGGCGCAGGTCGCGCTTTCGACCGATCACCAGCGAGACGCGGAGCCTGTCGCTCTCGAGCGGCTGGAGCTCAGAGCCGACGAAGGGATCGTCGTCGAGGCGCACTGATCGCGTTCAACCCGGGACGAGGACCACTGCGTCGCGCGCCCCGACGGTGACCCCACCGCTCGCCTGTTTCCCGGTCAGGAGGTCGATCCGATCTCCATCCGGAAGACAAACATCGCTTGGGTGATCACCCGTGTTGACCGCGACGTACATCTCGTCGCGCGCCGCATCCGCCGGCGCCAGCGGGCCGGTGGACGAGCGGCGGTAGGCGTAGACCTGTCGGTCGTCGTCGACGACGACGTCTTCGAACGCGCCCCAGGAAAGCCACGGCCGCTCGCGGCGCGCCTGGATCAGGACCCGATAGGTCTCGAGGATGCGCTGGTCGTGCTTGGCCGGATCCCACTCCATGCAGCGACGCGAGTCGGGATCGTCGCCGCCTTCCATGCCGATCTCGTCGCCGTAATAGACGAGCGGCGCGCCAGTCGCTGTCAGGAGCAGCACCGCGGCGAGCCGTGCGCGGTCGGCGCTCCCCCCGAGCTCGGTGCGGACCCGCGCGGTGTCGTGGCTGCCGAGAAGGTGCATGAGCGCCGGCGTCGCGGAGATGTCGTACATGTTTCGGATGCCGGCGGTACGACCGGCGAAGCGACTTGGCGTGATGTCCCGGCGCACGTAATCGAGCACCGCATCGCGCCACGGGTAGTGCATCACCGAGTCGAACTGCGCACCATCGAGCCAACGGATCGCGTCGTGCCAGGTTTCGCCGACGATGAACGCGTCGGATTTCACGGCCTTGACGCGATCGCGAAATGCGCGCCAGAAACGGTGGTCGACCTCGTTCGCCACGTCGAGGCGCCAGCCGTCGACGTCGGCCTCGCGGATCCATTTCTCGCCGATGCCGACGAGGTACTCGCGCAGCTCCGGGTTCGCGGTGTTGAGCTTCGGGTGGCTGCGTGCGCGGTTCGCAAAGGTCTCGTAGTTGACCGCGTCGAAGTCGATGGGAAAGCTCTCGATGCGGAAGAACCAGTCGCGGTATTTGCTGGACTCGCCCTTCTCGCGAACGTCCTGGAACGCGAACCATCGATCGCCCGAGTGATTGAAGACGCCGTCGAGGATCACGCGGATGTCGCGGCCGTGGGCGTCCCGCACGAGAGCGGCAAGGTCCTCGTTCGTGCCGAGGCCTGGATCGACGTTCTCGTAGTCGGATGGGTCGTACTTGTGGTTCGACGGCGCCACGAAGACCGGCGTGAGGTACAGCCCGCCGACGCCGAGATCGGTGAGCCAGCCGAGGTTCTGACGGACGCCTGGAAGGTCACCGCCGAAGAACGACTTCACGGTGGGCGCCTCGCCCCAGGGCCGCTTCCACTCCGGATCGTTCATCTGATCGCCGTTGGCGAAGCGGTCCGGGAAGACCAGATAGAAGGTGCGGCCCGCGATCCACGGCGGCAATGCGAAGCGGTCGATGGGAAGGTCGTACGGATAGAAGAAATGTCCTACGTGATGCTTGCGCGCCGGCCGCTGCTCGAGGAAACCATGCTCGTTGAAGAAGCGCGTCGCGCCAGCCGTGTCGGTGAGCTCGAAGAAATAGCGAAGACGCGAAGTCGGCATGGGAAGCACCGCGGACCAGAAGTCGCTGACCCCATCGGTGGCGTCGCGGGTGAGCGGCAGCGTTCCCTCGACGTCGGCCGCGTATTTGTCGGCGAAGTGGCACTGCACCGCGGCGAGGTCGCCGGCTTCGGCGAGGAGGCGAACATAGAAACGATCGCCGGCGAGCGGCTGCACGAATGGCGCTCGGGCCCGGTGCTGGATCGCGGCGAGTCTCAGGGGGCGTCCTTCATGCGCCCGACCTTAACTTGCCTCGGCTCTGTTGTGTGAATCCTCTGCGGTGGTTCTAGGCCGCGCGAAGACCGGGCTGGTCCAGGAGCCAGCCCGATCCGGAGCGGACGAGGTACCAGGTCCCGACCCAGTGGCGCACGCTCCCATCGGTGCGCGTCTCGATCAGGTCGACCGCGACCGCGGCCGAACCCGGATTGGCGCTCGTCAGCGACGCCGAGCGCGCGACGATCGAGCTCGTCGAATCGAACCGTCCCCAGATGTTCGTCTGCGGCGGGTAGCTGGCTCTCATGCGATCGCTCCAGAGACTCGAGGCGGTCGCGTAGTCGTGGCCTGAGATCAGCTGATAGAAGGTCACGATCGTGCCCGCGGGATCGCCGCTCACGGCCGCGACCGGAGCGATTGACGGCGCGACCGTGGGCGCCGACGTGGGCTCCGCGGTCGGTTCCGCGGTCGGCTCGGGCGTGACCGCCGGCGCGGGCGAGACGGCGGGACTGCTTGTGCTGGCGAGTACCGCGGCCGTCGCAGCGGGGGTCGGGCTGGCCACGGCGACCGGCGCGATGGAACCCGGCCGTGCCGCCCCGAATACGAGGCTTCCGCCGAGGACTGCAACGAACAGAGCGAGGGCGGCCAGCAGCGCCGCATGGGACCGTCTCCGCGACCGGACGACTCGAACACGCGTGGTGGCCGAAGGTCTGGGTGGCGGGCTCGCGAGCAGAACGGCCCGCTGGCGGATCGCGCGCGCGCGGTCGCCCATCGAGGCGGCGCGCAAAGCGACCGCAGCCGCGAGCGGCGCCGCCGACGGCATATGGATGGCCGGCCACGCGATGCGCGGCAGACGCACTTCCGGTACACGCGGCGGTGCGGGCAGCTTGATCGCAGGAAACGCGATGCGGACATTGGCCAACGCGCTCAGGCGTCCGGCGGCAGCGCCGACGGACGCGGCGATGAGCGCGAAGAACCCGAGGATCGGTGCGAGTGACGGCGCCCGGAACTGAATAGGCCGTGCGGGTGATGGCACGCGCGGCGCCGGCGGCTTGATAGCAAGCAACGCGTTCCGCAGATCCGACGCTCGCCGAATTCTCCGCGCGGGATCGCGCGCGAGCGATCGCACCACGAGCGCATTGAGCGCGGGCGTGATGGCGACGAGTCGCGAAGGCGGTCGCGGGTCAGCACGGAGCCGGCGCGAGACGATCTCCGAAGGCGTCGTGCCACCGGTCGGCTGCGTTCCGGTGAGCATCTCGTACAGGATCACGCCGAGCGCATAGACATCCGCGCGCTCATCGACGACGTCCCCGCTCATCTGCTCGGGCGCGAGGTATTGCGGCGTGCCGAGTACCTCGCCGGTCCGCGTGATCGCGGTGGCCGCCGCGAGACGAGCGATGCCGAAGTCGGCGAGCTTCGGATGGCCCTCGCCATCGATCAACACGTTGTCCGGCTTCAGATCGCGGTGCAGAACGCCGCGGACATGCGCCGCCTCGAGACCGTCCGCGATCTCCGCCCCGATGCCCGCGGCGGCGTACTGGTCGACACGGCCTTGGGCGCGCATGAGGTCGCGCAGCGTCCCGCCGCTCACGAGCTCCATCACGATGAAAGGGCCATCGGCGCTCGCGCCGTAGTCGAGGACCCGGACGATGTTGGGGTGGTCGATCGAGCCGAGTGCCTCGGCCTCGCGGTGCAACCGCTCGACGAATTCGGGATCGTTCGCGAAGACCGGCCGCAGGATCTTCAGAGCGACGTCGCGGTCAAGCGTGCGGTCGTGCGCGCGGAAGACGTCGGCCATCCCGCCGCCTCCGATGCGCTCGAGGGTCTCGTAGCGGCCGCCGATCAAGCGCACGACGCCCCTACGTGCAAGGAAGTTGCCTACCTGCGGATACTTCCGCCGTGGGGATTGCAACAGCAGAGGCCCAGACGACGGGCAGGCCGGTCGGCACGCTGCCGATCTTCCAGATCTTTCAGCTCTCCGTGTACTGGTTCGGCATCAACGCGATCTGGGGTGGGCTGAACAACGTGATCCTCCAGCGGCGGATGGACGATCTTGTCGGCAAGGCGAACGCGGGCACGGGTCTCGCGCTTCTGACGTTGCTCGGCGCGATCGTCGCGATCCTGGTGCAGCCGACGATCGGAACGATCTCGGACTACACGATCACACGTTGGGGACGGCGCAAGCCGTACATCCTGATCGGCGCGGTGCTCGACGTCGTGTTCCTCGTCGGCGTCGCGACATCGAACACGTACGTGTCCGTCGTCGCGTTCATCGTCCTGCTCCAGATCTCGTCCAATTTCGCTCAGGGTCCGTTCCAGGGATACGTACCCGATCTGGTGCCCGCCTCGCAGGTGGGTCTCGCGAGCGGACTCATGGGTTTGATGATCGTGCTCGGCCGCATCGGCGGCGTCGCGATCGCGTCGATCGGACTTTTTACCGGCAGCTTCGTCGTCGCCACGATCGGCCTCGGGCTGCTCGAGCTCGCGACCGCGATCGTCACGATCATCACGGTGGACGAAGGTCGCGCGGGGCCGTCACGCGCGGGTCGGTCGTGGCTGCAGATCGCGACGGGTGCGTGGGGCTTCGACATCCTGAAGGAGCGCAGCTTCGTGTGGCTCCTCGGGTCGCGGCTCTTCGTCCTGATGGCGACGGTGACGCTCACGGACCTCATCTTCTTCTACATGAGCCGATCGATCGGGCTTTCCGACTCGGAGATCGGGATCTGGATCAACGTCGCGACCGGGCTCATCGCGATCACCACTGCGCTCACGACATTCCCAGCGGCGCGGCTGTCGGATCGCCTCGGCCGCAAGACCCTCGTGTACTTCACCTGCGCGCTGGGCTCGGTGGGAATGCTCGGCGTAGCGCTCGCGCCGAACATCATCGTTGCGGTCCTCTTTGTGATCCCGGTCGGAGTGGCGGCCGGCGCCTTCCTCGCGGTGGACTGGGCGCTGATGACCGACATCGTCCCCAAGGCGACGAGTGGCCGCTACATGGGCATCTCGAACGTCGTCACCGGCGCCGCAGGGCCCCTCGCGATCGCGATCGGCGGGATCGCCATGGACCGTGTCGGCGCGTTCGATTTCTCGCTCGGGCCGCGTGTCGCGTTTCTCTTCGCGCTTGCGTATTACGCGCTCGGCGCGCTCCTGCTGCGGCCCGTCGACGAACGCCGTCGCGAGTAGCAGAGGAGCGCGCCGTCGGAACTACTTCTTGATCGAAGCGAGCACCTCGTCGAACCGGTCGTACGTCTCGCGGAGGCCGCCCTCCATGCCGCTCGCGACCATGCCGTCGCGGTCTTCCTTGGAGCTAAAGACCGATCGGGTGGTCAGGAGCGTCCGGCCGTCGGGCAGATCGGAGAGCGTCGCGGTCTCAACGGAGATGTGGCCGGCCATCGGCTCCCACTCGAAGGTCTGGACGATCTTCTCGCCGGGGATGACCTCGCGATACTGGCCGCGGAAGCCGGTTTCCGAACCGTCCGCGCTGCGATTGACGAACCGCCACGAGCCGCCGGGGCGAACTTCCATCTTGTCGACGGAAGTCGTCGAGCGGCGAGGACCCCACCACCGCGGGATCAGCTTCGGGTCGGTCATCGCCTTGTAGACGATGTCGCGAGGCGCGTCGAACTCGCGCGTGATGAGGATCTCGAGATCGGTAGGTAGGGTCACCTTGGTCGTTGCGCTACTTGTTGTTGCCACGTTTGTTGTCCCCCTTTTCTTTTTGGTCGCGAAGGATCTCGTCGAGGCGTCCGAATCGGTCCTCGACGATGCGTCGGTAGCGTTCAAGCCAGACGTCGAGCTCCTTGAACGGCTCCGCACGCAGGCTGTAGATCCGCTGCTGCGCGACCGGACGTACCTCAACGAGCCCGGCCTCGCTCAGCACCCTGAGATGCTTGGAGACTTGGGGCTGCCGTAGCCGGAGGCGCTCGACGATCTCCCCGACGGCCCGGGGCTTAGCACGCAGCAGCTCGACGATCTGAAGCCTGGTCGGTTCTGCGAGGGCGCTCAACGTCTCTTGCACGAGGCATATATACCCCTACGAGCATATTCTGGTCAAGGCATATTCAGAGCTGTCTTGCCGCGAAACCCTCGGCATTTCGTCGCTCCTTGACGCACGAACACCTGTTCCATATCGTCCGCTGGTCATGCGAACGGCTGTTCGATTCCCCGCACGAGTAAGCCTCGAGCAAATCCTCGACACCCTCGCGCGGGATCCCGAGTTCAAGCAGATGGTCACGCGCTGGGAGCGCCTTCCTCCGCGGCGCGCGCAATACGCCGAGTTCCCGGCGTGGCTCGACGGCCGCATCTCCGCCACGCTGCGGCGCCGCGGGATCCTCTCCCTCTACTCGCACCAGGCCGACGCGCTCGAGACCACGCACGCGGGGAAACACACCGTCGTGGTCACGCCGACCGCGAGCGGCAAGACCCTCTGCTACGACCTCCCGGTCATCGACGCGATCGCGAAGGATCCGACGGCGCGCGCCCTCTACATCTTTCCAACGAAGGCGCTCGCGCAGGACCAGCTCGCCGAGCTCGAACGTCTCGCGAAGGACGTCGACATCGACCTCAAGACCTACACGTACGACGGCGACACGCCCCCCGCCGTGCGTGCGGCGATCCGCAGCGCCGGCCACGTCGTCATCACGAACCCGGACATGCTCCACACCGGCATCCTCCCCCACCACACCAAGTGGGTGAAGCTCTTCGAGAACCTGCAGTACGTCGTGCTGGACGAGCTGCACACGTACCGCGGGGTCTTCGGCTCCAACGTCGCGAACGTCCTTCGCCGCCTGCGCCGGATCTGCGCCTTCTACGGATCGCATCCGATCTTCATCTGCACGTCGGCGACGATCGCGAATCCCGAAGAGCTCGCGCGCCGCCATGTCGAGGACGACGTGGTGGTCATCGACCGCAACGGGGCGCCGCGCGGCGAGAAGGTCCTCGCCTTCATCAATCCGCCTGTCGTCAACCAGTCGCTCGGGGTCCGGAAGAGCGCGCTCTTCACCGGGCGCGACATCGCGGCGACGCTCCTCGCGTCCGGAGTGCAGACGATCGCGTTCACGCGCTCTCGCGTGTCGACGGAGCTGCTGCTCACTTACCTGCGCGCGCGGTTCCCGCAGCCGCAGTGGCCGCCCGACCTGATCCGCGGCTATCGCGGCGGCTATCTGCCATCCGAGCGTCGCGCGATCGAACAAGGACTGCGCGACGGATCGGTGCGCGGCGTCGTCTCGACGAACGCGCTCGAGCTCGGGATCGACATCGGCGCGCTGCAGGCGGCGGTGCTCATCGGATATCCGGGGACCGTGGCCTCGACGTGGCAGCAGATGGGACGCGCGGGGCGACGCGAGGAGCTCTCGGCCGCGTTCCTCGTCGCTACGTCGCTGCCGGTGGACCAGTACGTCGTGCAGCACCCCGACTACGTGCTGCAACGCTCGCCCGAGGCCGGGCTCGTGAATCCGGACAACCTTCACCTCCTCGTCCAGCACCTGAAGTGCGGTGCGTTCGAGATCCCCTTCGAGCGGAAGGAGCGCTTCGGGACCGAGGACACGCCCGGCGTGCTCTCCTACCTCGACGAGCAGGGCATCCTGCACGAGGCCGACGGCCGCTATCACTGGGCGGCGCAATCGTTCCCCGCCGAGGGGATGTCCCTTCGGACCGCGACATCGGACAACGTCGTGATCGTCGACCAGAGCGACGGGCGGCAGCGCGTGATCGGCGAGATCGATCGGTTCGGCGCGCCGCTGACGCTCCACGAGCAGGCGATCTATCTCCACGAGGGACGCCAGCTTCAGGTCGAGAAGCTCGACTGGCAGAACGCGAAGGCCTACGTGCGCGAGGTGAAGGTCGACTACTACACGCAGGCCGGCGAGTCCGTGCGTATCCGCGTGCTCGACGAGTTCGCGAATCAGAGCACCGCCCAGTTCGGGCGGGCGCACGGCGAGGTCCTCGTCTCGATGATCGCGACGATCTACAAGAAGCTGACGATGTACACGCACGAGAACATCGGCTGGGGCAAGATCCACATCCCCGAGCAGGAGCTCCAGACCACGTCGTTCTGGCTCTCGCTCTCGGAGCGCGCGACCGCGGGGTGGCCCAAGGAGCGCGTCGAGATCGCGCTCGCGGGTCTCGGCAATCTCCTGCATGGCCTCGCGCCGCTCCTTCTGATGTGCGCCCCGCACGACCTCGGACTCGCCGTCGAGGTGCGCTCGCCGCACACCGAGCTGCCCACGATCTATCTCTTCGACATGACCCCCGGAGGGATCGGCTTCAGCGAGCGACTCTTCAAATCGACAGACGTGTTGCTCGAGCGCGCCCGAGAGCACCTCGACTCATGTCCCTGTGGAACCGGCTGCCCGTCCTGCGTCGGCCCGGCGTACGCCCTTGGCGAACAGGTGCGCGAAGCCGTCGCGGATCTCCTCTCCCTCCACAAATGAACGACCTACGAGCCCGGATCGCCGCCATCGTCGAGCGCGATCGCGCGCAGCACGACAGACGTGGGGAGAGCGGCGGCATTGACCGAAACCCTCTAAACGCGACGGTGGACCCCCCGGCCTCCGGCCGGTACCCCGTCGCGCGGGGGCCCTCGGTCAATGCCGCCGACGTCCCGCGCTTCGAAGTTCTCGAAAAGCGGATCGCAATCGACGATCTCGGACTCGAGATCGTCGCAAGGGGAGCATGCGATCCGCTTTTGATCGCGCATCTGGGCTTGAAGGGCGCTTCGCCGGGCCGATGGCAGGACGTCCTGTTCTTGGATGTTGAGACGACGGGGCTCTCGGGTGGGACGGGCACGTACATCTTTCTGATCGGCGTCGCTCATTTCAATGAGAAAGAGCTGGTGTTGAGGCAACACATGCTTCTCGATCTCGGTGCGGAGCGGGAGTTCATCGAGGGGCTCAAGAAGGAGATCGAGCCGTTCCGCGCGTGCGCGTCCTACAACGGGAAGGCCTTCGACCTCCCGATCATCCGCACGCGGTTTGTCATGGCGATACGAAGCGAGCTCACGGTCGATGACTCGCACCTCGATCTCTTACATCCGGCGCGGCGGCTTTGGCGCGACCGATTCGGCTCGACCACTTTGAAACAGCTCGAGGAGAGCATCCTGGACGAGGGCCGGACCGCGGACATCCCGGGCTGGCTCATCCCGGATGCGTATTTCCACTACTTGCGCAAGCGCGATCCGGCAATCATCGCGCCCGTGCTCGAGCACAACGCGCGCGACGTGATCTCCCTCGTGCGCATCACCGACCGCGTAGCTCGCGCGGTTATGGCCGCGCGCGCGGGTCGCGCTCCCGATCACGCGCCAGCCGCATTCGCGCTCGCGCGCATCTTCGAGCGCACCGGCGAGATCGACGCGGCCTTCGCCTGCTACGAGAGCGCGTACTACGACGGCGACAACCCGCTTCGTGCGAAGCTCGCGCTCGCGTACGCGCGACACCTCGAGCGCCGGGGAGATCTCGAGCGCGCGCTTCGGATGATGGAGACGCTCGTCGAGCTCCGCGTCGGCACGGAACGCTGGCGCGAGCAGGCCGAGAGCCGCATCCGCAGACTGTCCAAGAAGCGATGGCGACAGCTCGCGACCGCAAGCTAGAGATCCGGCCGCTCACCGCGGCTCGCGTCGACGACGTGAAGACCGTGACGAAGGGCTCGTGGGGCGCTTCGTGCTGGGACCTGTTCCCGCGATACACCGCCGCGCAGAAACGCGCTCTCGGCATCACGGGCGGGCCCGCAGGCGCGGGCCAGGATCGGCGCCGGGCCGCGCTGGCGAAGCTGGCGCGCCGCCGGAAGAACTCCGCCGGCCTCGTCGCCTACGAAGGCGGCGAGCCGATCGGCTTCATCTCGCTCGGACCCCGGCACGACTTCACGGTGATCGAGAACTCACGCGCTACGCCTCCCGTTGACGACGTGCCGGCATGGGTCATCCCCTGCATCACCGTGCGGCGCGGCCACCGCGGCCGCGGCCTCGCGATCGCGATGATCCGGGCTGCGGTCGACTACGCCGGAAAGCGCGGCGCTCCCGCGGTGGAGGCGTATCCGAGGGCGACACGCGAACGGGTGAACGACGACTTCGCGTTCTTCGGGACAGAGCCGATGTTCCGGAAGGCCGGCTTCCAGCAGGTCCGCGCGGAGCTTCCGAATCTGCCGAAGGGCTGGGCGCCGCGCGTGACGATGCGGACGAGGATCAGGAAGCGCGCCGCTCCCGCCGGTCGGACGGGCGCCGCTGCTTCGCGCGGACGCGCGCCAGCGCCGCGTGCCGGAAGCGAAAGGCCGCAACGATCGCGACGAACAGCAGCGTCAGGAGCAGCTCGACGTACGGAAGCTGGTGGAGCGCCGCGAGCGCGGGCTCGCTGACGATCAGGTCGGCGGCGGTCCAGAGGATGGCGAGGGCGCCGACCCACGTGGCCTGAGGGAACCGATCGAGAAGTCCGACCACGACCCCGCTTCCGAAGAGGACGATGGGGATCGAGAGTCCGAGGCCGAAGAGCAGCAAGGCGACGTTCCCGTGCGCCGCCGCACCGACCCCCAGGATGTTCTCGAGGCTCATGGCGAAGTCCGCGGCGAGGATCGTCACGATGGCCGCGCGGAGGGTCGTGACCTCGCGGACTTTCGGGCCCCGGCCGCCCTCGGGACGGACGAGCCGGTACGCGATCACGATCAACGCCAGACCACCGATGAGCTGCAGGTACTGGATCGTCAGCAGCAGCGTGACGGCGGCGGCCGCAACGACCCGAAGCGCCACGGCGGCGCCCGCGCCGAACACGATGGCCATGCGACGCTGTGAGCGTGGTAAGCCCCGCGCGACCATGCCGATCACCAGGGCGTTGTCGCCCGACATCGCGAGGTCGATCAGGGTTATGGCGAGAACGGCTTGAAGGGTCTCAGCCATCGTCAGCGAGAGTGGAGCTTGAGGGCTACGAACACGATGACGCCGATGATCCAGAGAGCCGGGACCAGCAGGAGCGCGATCGCGTCACCGCCAGCGGCCGCCGCGACATGGTCCGTACCGATCACCAGCATGATGTCAGTATACTGACGCTCTGTCAGACTCCTGTCGTCCACTGACATCGTGCTAGCGTCCTGTCATCGCGAAGCCCGCCGCACGTCCTCCTCTGGCGCTTGCGGTGCGATCCGCGCGCGAGGGTCTGCATCTCACTCAGGCTGAGGTCGCCCGCAGGGTCGGCATCTCGCGGGCGGCGATCGCGGAGCTCGAGGCAGGTCGCATCCAGCAACCGCGCGCCGCCGTCTTCGCGCGCCTTTCCGCGGTGCTCGGCATCCCCGCGGCGCTGCTCCTGGCGGCGACCGGCGTCGGCGAGGCCGAGGCCGCTTCGCTGGTGGAGCTCGAGGCCGACGAGCTCGTCGCGATGGCAGCGACGATGGTCCGTATGGCCGACCGCGACCGGAGATGGCTGCGCGATCGGTTCGCGGAGCTGCGAGAGCTCCTCGTCCTGAGGCGCGCGGGCCACACCAAGGAGCGGCCCAAAAAGCGCTGAGCGCCGGTCGGAGCATCATCCGGAGGTGAGCTCGGCCGTCGAGGCCACCGTCCGGCGCTTCGGGGAGACCGAGCCGCGGCTTCACGCCTTCGTCCATTTCGACGCCGAGAACTCGATGCTCATGGAGGCGGCGCTGATCGCGACGCGCGCGACGGGCGCCCTCATGCGCGTGCCGATCGGGGTCAAGGACATCTTCGATACCGCAGGGGCTCCTGCCGAGCGCGGCAGCGCTCTGTACGCCGGGCGTGTCGCGGAGAACGATGCGGAAGTCGTGCGGAACCTGCGCGCGGCCGGCGCGATCATCGTCGGGAAGACGGTCACCGCTGAGCTCGCGATGGCGCATCCGGGACCGACCCGAAATCCATGGGATCTCTCGCGCACCTCGGGCGGGTCGTCGATGGGATCGGCGGCTGCGGTCGCGGCCGGCGTCGTCCCGCTCGCGATCGGGAGCCAGACCAACGGCTCCGTCATCCGGCCAGCGGCGTTCTGTGGCGTGGTTGGGTTCAAGCCGAGCTTCGGGCGACTCTCGCGCGAGGGCATGTTCGTGACGTCGGAGACCCTGGATCAGGTCGGCGGCTTCGCGCGTTCTGTCCGCGAAGTCGCGGCGCTCGCGGCCGGTATGGCCGGCGAGCCGCTCGGTCGGTGGTGGTCGGAGGATGCGACGCCGCCGAGGCTTGCCGCGCTCCGCACCGGGGAGTGGGAGCACGCAGACGACGCGGTGCAAAAGAGATTTCAGGCGGACGTCGATCGACTCGCCGCGGCGGGCTACCCGATCGCGTGGCCCGCTCCGCCGCCCGGACTCGACGACGCCCAGCGCGTGCTGCGCACGATCATGCTGTACGAGGAAGCGCGCGCGATGGAACGCGATCTCAAAGGACGCGAAACGCTCGTGAGCGAGATCGTCCGCTCGCATCTCGCGGACGGCGCCGCCATCAAAGACGACCACTATCGCGAAGCGCTTCGATCGCGCGAGCGATTGGCCGAAGCCTTCGCGGCGTGGGCCACGCCGTACGACGCGATCCTCACGCCGGCCACGGTCGGCGAGGCTCCGACCCCCGAAACGACGGGCGACCCGCGGTTCTGCACGCGGTGGTCGCTGCTCGGCGCGCCGGCGATCGTGATCCCGAGTGGACTCGGCCCGAGCCGGTTGCCGCTGGGCCTGCAGCTCGTCGCGACCCCTGGGGACGACCGCCGCCTGCTCACGGCCGCGACGTGGTGTGAAGCGACGTTGCCGCCGATCGGACCGCCCCCGCTCTAGCGATACTCCCGCGCGGAATCGCGGCCGGTCCGGCCGCCCGCGGCGAGCGCGAACGCCATGTCGACGGCCTGCTCCGGGGTCTGCGCGAAATGCAGCTCCGCGATCTTCGCCTCCTCGAGGTGCTTGCCGTCATAGGCCACGTCGCGGATGCGCGACGACCACCCGCCGGTCCCTTCGAGGATCACGGTCGGCTTGATCTCGTAGGCGACGGTCAGCTCGTTCAGCGTGCCGATCCCGCCCGAGATCATGATCACCGCGTCCGCAGCGCGGACCGTGAGCGTGTTGCGCATCCAGCCCATCCCGGTGGTGATGGCGATGTCGACGAACTCGTTGGCGTCGCCCTTGTCGAATCCCGGGAGGATCCCGATGACCAGGCCGCCCGCGCTCTTCGCGCCGCGGCTCACCGCTTCCATCACACCGGAGAGCCCGCCGGTCACGACGATGCCTCCGCGGTCGGCGATGAGACGCCCGACTTCCTCGGCCATCCGAAGCGCCTTCGCCGGCACAGGATCGTTCGGGTCCTTCGCGCTCTTTCCGATGATCGTGATGAGCGTCGGGCGTGTCACGGCGCGGCGAGCATAGGTTCACGCTCGAGGAGCGCGCGCAATGCCGCGGGCCACGCGAACCAGTGACGCGATGCGACCGCGCCGCTCGTCTCGTCGTACGCCTCGGGGAGCATTCCGTCCCAGGTCTCCACCTCCGCGAGTCGCTCACGCGCGCGCTGCTCCCGCGCCGGGTCCTTCATGACGCGCGCGAGGACGATCTCCTGCAGGTCGCCGAGCGGCCAGGGATGACGCGTGTGCACCGACCCGAGGCCCGCGAGCGTGCCCGCGAAGTAACCCTCGTTCGCGATGCTCCACGCGAAGTCGATCGTGGCGCGCCACGCGGGATCGTCCGCGGAACAGAACCCCCACCCCGGGGCGAAGACGGTCGGGAAATCGTTCGCGTCGTGGTAGTGGCGCGCGTTCGCGGCGTCGGGCCCCGCGATCGCGTACGCGAACCGGCCCTCGCTCGCGAAATGGCGCAGCGTCGCGTCGCGGACGGCGGCGGCATCGGCGGGTCGATGGAATGCCGCGAGCACGCGCCAGAGCAGAACGTGGCTCGAGAAGTGGAACGGCTGCACCAGCGGATCGTCCGCCGGCGTCTCCGCCGTGGCGATGAGCCCGAACGGCGTGCGGGCCGCGAGGAGCCGCTCGATCACGTTGTTGCACGACCCGGCGTAACGCTCGCGCGTCGACGCATCGCCGGTGATGCGCGTCCGGTCGGCGAGGAGGAGGAGAGGCCAGAGCTGCTGGTCCAGCTGGAACGCCGGGTCTTTGATCGCGCCCGACGCGAGGGAGGCACGCGGCCACCATCCCTCGACGGTTTCGGCGCCCTCGAAAAGCCAACGGATGAACCCATCGACCAACGCAAGGATCCGCGGGTCGCGAGGTCCGACCGCAAGAAGCGCACGGCAGACGTAATACGCGTCTCGCGTCCACACGAGCGGCAGGATCTCGTGGTCGGCGAGGACGGCGGTGACTTCGCGGGTTCGCGATGCGGCGCAGTCGATCGCGTATGCAATGCCGCGGCGCGCGTGCTGCGCGGTCGCTCCATCGAGATCCAGGCCGGTCCAGAGCTCGCGGCGCTCGCCCACATGCCGATCGACCAGCGACTGCGCGTCGCGGGCGAGCTCGTGCGCCTCGGTCATCGTCGCGACGGGGTCGAGCCCGATCGAGACCACCAGGATGGCGGCAGTCTCCGTTCCCGCGCCGATCTCCGCGTAGGTCGCTGCGATCGTCGCGGCGGCGCCGAGCGCCCGGTCTTCGATGAGGAACAGGCTGTCCGGCCAATCGTCGCGCTGGTGCATCGAGACCCGGTTGTGGCTGTGCGGCTCCGCCAGCGCCCCGCCGGCGGTGAGCTGCGTGTACTCGGCCCGCGCGAGCCGCATCGTGCTCGTCCAGGTCGGCCCGCGAATCTCCGTCGTGGCCTTGATCCGGAGGATCTGGATCACGCCGCTGCGCGCGGCGGGCGCGAGGACGATCGACTCGAAGCGGCCCTCGGCGCGCTCGACGATCGCCGACGGGAACGAATCCTCCGCGAGCCAGACCGAGCTCGGCTCCGCGTCCAGGAGGTCGAACCCGAAGCTCGGCCGCTTCGGATCGGCAAGTGACTCCCGGTATGCCCGGACCTCGGACTGGTCGAAGCGGCTCCCGGCGAACGGCTCCATCCTCGTGAGCTCGACCCGGCCGTGCACGGGATGCGAGATCCCGAGCGAGAGCCAACGTCCGCCCGGCGTGACCGTCCCGGAGACGATCCCGTTGCCGACGTCCAGCGGCTTGTACGGCCTGTGTCGGTCGAGCGGCACCGGGTCAGTCACCGAGATACCCAGGCCGTCCGCAGGTATCTGCGGACGAGGGCGATGAACACGACCGCGGGCAGCACCATGAAAAACCCCGCGACGAGCTTGAGCGCGAGCGGCGAGGTCGAGAGCGACGCGAGGACCTGCGCGGGAAGCGTTCGCGTTCGCACGGTGAGGATCGACGCGGCGAAGACCTCGTTCCATGAGATCACGAAGGCGAAGATCGCCGCCGCTGCCAGGCTGGGAAGCGCCGAGGGGAGCGCGACGTGACGGAACGCTCCCCATCGACTGGACCCGAGCGTCTCCGCCGCCTCTTCGAAGTCGAGCGAGATCTGGGCGAACGCACCACCGACGATGAGGATGACGAATGGGAGCGCCATCGCTGAGTGGACGAGAGCCACAGTAATGAGGTTGTCGTAGAGACCGAGCCGCACGAAGATCGCGGCGAGCGGGATCGCGAGGATGGCGATCGGGAACATCCGCGTGACCAGCACCACCGCGCGGAACGCCCCGCGGCCGCGGAAGCGGAACCGCGCGAGCGCGTATGCGGCGGGCGCGCCCAGCGCGACGCCGATCACGACCGTGAGCAGCGCGACGATCAGGCTGTTCAGGGTCGCCGGGACGATGCCGTTCGATTCGAGAAACAGCCGCACCGTCGTGATGGAGAGCGATGTCGGAACGAGTGGCTTGGGATAATCGGAGATGTTCGCCTGCGGCGTGAGGGCGGATATCGCGACCAGGTAGAACGGGATCAGCGCCCAGATGGCGAGCACCACTGCGCTGCCGTAGATCAGCGTGCGGTCGACCGTGCGCGCATTCATCGCTGCATCTCCGCTTCGCGAGGGGCAGGCAGCAAGCGGACATACACGAGCACTGCGACGACACTGAGGGCGAGGA
>DATCPK010000144.1:0-4371 GCA_036570125.1 Candidatus Limnocylindria bacterium | reverse complement strand
GAGACCCTCTCGCACTTCGGGATCGCGGCGACCATCGTCGATGTTTTCGTCGGACCGGTCGTCACGCGGTACGAGCTCAAGCCCGCTGCGGGGGTCAAGCTGTCGCGGATCGAGGCGCTGAACGATGATCTCGCGCTCGCTCTCGCCGCGCGCACCCTTCGGATCGAGGCGCCCATTCCCGGCAAGAGCGTGGTCGGGATCGAGATCCCGAACCTCGCGATCGGTCTTGTCTCCGTCCGCGACGTCGCTGAGAGCGCCGAGTTCAAGGGCTCGCCGTCCAAGCTGACCGTGGCGCTCGGGAAGGACGTCGCCGGTGGCGCGATCGTCACCGACCTTGCGAAGCTCCCGCATCTTCTGATCGCGGGGCAGACCGGCTCCGGCAAGAGCGTCTGCATCGGCGCGATCCTCACCAGCCTGCTGCTTCAGGCGACACCCGACGAGGTGCGGATCCTGATCGGGGACCTGAAGCGGGTTGACTTCCCCGGATTCAACGGGGTGCCCCACCTGATCGTCCCGGTCATGCACGACTCGCCGCAGATCCTGAACGCCCTCTACTGGACGACGAGCGAGATGGACCGGCGGTACCGCCTCTTCGCCCGCGCCAACGCCCGCAATATCGCCTCGTACAACGAGAAGCACACCGGCCAGGACCGGGTTCCCTATGTCGTATTCATCATCGACGAGCTCGCGGACCTCATGCTCCAGGCTCCCATCCAGGTCGAAAAGCAGATCACCCGGATCGCGCAGCTCGCTCGGGCGACCGGCATCCACCTGGTCCTCGGAACGCAGCGGCCGTCGGTCGACGTCATCACCGGCCTCATCAAGGCGAACGTGCCCGCTCGTATCGCGTTTGCTACCGCTTCGGCGGTCGATTCCCGCACGATCATCGATATGACCGGTGCGGAAAAGCTCCTTGGGCGCGGCGACATGCTCTGGCTCGCGCCCGACGCGGCAAAGCCCGTCCGCGCGCAAGGCGCGTTCGTCTCGGACGCCGAGATCGAGCAGGTCATCCGTCACTGGCGCGGGCAGCGCGAGGCGCAGTACGACCTCTCCATCGTCGAGGACAAGGAGCGCGCGCGAGTGCGCGAAGACGGCGGGGATGAGATCGACGACGATCGCTATGAGGAGGCCGTCGAGATAGTCCAGCGCGCCGGGCAGGCGTCGGTGTCGATGCTCCAGCGCAAAATGACGATCGGCTTCGCGCGGGCGGGCCGGCTCATCGACATCATGGAACAGAACGGCGTCATCGGACCGTCGCAGGGACCCGGCAAGATGCGCGAGGTCTACGGGATGGCAAAGGACAATGCCTAGCCTCGGCGAGCAACTGCGCGCGCAACGCGAGCGGAAGGCGATCACCCTCGAGCAAGCCGCGGCCGACACGCGGATCCGCGAGAAATTCCTGAAGGCGCTCGAGGAGGGGGACTATCCCTCACTGCCGGGCGCGGTGTACACGCGCGGGTTCCTTCGCAACTACTCGGACTATCTCGACCTCGAGACCGATGAGCTCGTCACGCTCTTTCAACAGGAGCGTGGCGGCGCGCCACCGGAACCGGCCCCGAAGCGCAGCAGCTTCAAGCCCTATCGCCCGGTGGTCCACCAGAGCCTGATCTTCCGCCCGGTCATCTTCGTTCCGGTGCTGATCATCGCGTTCGTCGGCTCGTTCCTCGGGTACATGTATTACCAATTCACGACCTTCGCGACGCTGCCGAAGCTCGAGATCATCGACCCGTCGAGCGACGGGCTCGCAGCGAGTCCCGATCTCGTCGTGCACGGCATCACGGTGCCGGACGGCCGCATCACCGTGAACGTGTTCCCCGGCCCCGACGTGTTCGGCGACATCCAGACCGCGAGTGACGGCAGCTTCACCACGACGGTCTCGCTCAAGCCAGGATCGAACCATGTCGTGATCGAGGTGCTCGACGCCGCAGGTAAGACGAACCGCGTCAGCCGCACGATCCAATATCAGGCGCCTTCCGTGGGCGTGAGCGCGCCGCCGGTCCTCTCCGTCGAGCAGCCGGCGAACGGCGCGACGTTCACAAACACGTACGTTCAGGTGAGCGGGCGCGTCGACCGCGGCGTAACCGTGCAGATCAACACCGTGCCCGTGACCGTCAGTTCCGACGGGACGTTCCAGGCGCGCTACTACCTGCCCGCCGGGACGCAGCCTTTCCGCATCGTCGCACGCAACAGCGCGGGCGGCACGGTCGAGGAGACCCGGAACGTCGTGATCGCGTACACCGCGGCCGTCGTCATCGTGCGCGTGACCGGCGGCGACTCGTGGATCCTCGCGACCGTCGACGGCAACTGCGACCCCTGCCAGGGCCGCGTCTTCAAGGACGGCGAGACCGCGACGTTCCAGGGCAAGGAAGTCCGCATCCGCACCGGCAACGCCGCCGTCGTGCAGGTCAATCACAACGGTCAGGTCATCGCGTCTCTCGGCCGTCCAGGTGAGGTCGTCGAGCGAGTCTTCGTGGCGCAGTGACGCTGGCGAACGCGCTCAGCGCGGCCCGCGGCCTTCTCGTC
Source organism: Candidatus Limnocylindria bacterium (assembly GCA_036570125.1). GTDB lineage: Bacteria > Chloroflexota > Limnocylindria > P2-11E > P2-11E > 3-1-20CM-2-70-9. The sequence goes on along the minus strand of DATCPK010000144.1, from coordinate 1,848 downwards.
ATCCCCGTGATCGGTCTCATCGCGACGGGTGATGCGTCACTCGCGCTTTTGGTCTTCCTCGGCGCCGCCCTCACCGATGCGCTCGACGGTCCCATCGCACGGCGTCGCGGCGTGACGGCGTTCGGCGCGGCGCTGGACCCGCTCGCCGACAAGGTCCTCGTGATCGGCACGCTCGCCGCTCTCGCGGTTCGCGGGATCGCGCCGGCCTGGGCCGTCGCCCTCATCCTCGCCCGCGAGCTCGTCGCCATCGAGGTCCGCGCCCGCGCACCTGGAGCCCTCGGCGCGACCGCGGATGGCAAGGCCAAGACGATCCTTCAGGTGGGGGCCATCGCCCTGCTTCTCGCCGCGGCAGCGTGGCCGGCCGCCGGGCTCGCCACGGCGGCGAATGCCCTCCTCGTGGCAGCGACCGCGCTCACTCTGCTGTCTGGCGTCAGACTCGTTCTTCGTGCCCGCCAAACGACCGCCGACACTGCCTGAGCTCGAGGATCGCATGGGCGCGATCCACACGCGCTTGCGGCGCCGCAAGCTGACCGTCGCGGCCGCGGAGTCGTGCACCGGCGGGCTTCTCGCCGCGGTCCTCACCGCACACGGTGGGTCGAGCGACTACTTCAAAGGCGGTGCCGTCGTCTATTCGAACGAGGCGAAGACCATCTTCGCCGACGTTCCGGCCGACCTAATTCACGGACACGGCGCGGTTTCGTCGGTGGTCGCCGGTGCGCTCGCGCGCGGCGCGCGTACGCGGCTCGGTGCGAAGATCGGTCTCGGCATCACCGGCATCGCGGGACCCGGTGGCGCGACGCCAGGCAAGACGGTCGGGCTCACGTATGTCGCGGTGGATAGCGACGAGCATTCGGCGGTGAAGAAGTACCAGTGGCCCTACGACCGCGAGGGCAATCGTCTCGCGTCGGTGGGTGCGGCGCTGGATCTTCTCGAGAAGGCGATCGAATGACCGTCGAGCTGAAGCGCACACTCGGCGCGGTCTGGCGCGAGCCGGACGTCGCGCACCTTTACCAATATCGGCCGGCATATCCCGCGCCGGTCTTCGACGTCCTGCGCCGGCTCATCGTCGAGCCGCGCACCGTGCTCGACGCCGGTTGCGGCACCGGCGCGCTCACGCGGCAGATGACCGCGTTCGCCGCGCGGGTCGACGCCGTGGATCCGTCCGCCGCGATGATCGAGGAAGCCAAGCTGCTACCGGGCGGCCGCGATGCGCGGATCCGCTGGATCGTCGGACCCGCCGAGACGGCGCCGCTCGATCCGCCGTACGGTCTCATCACGACCGGTCAGAGCCTCCACTGGATGGACCAAGAGGTCGTCATGCCGCGCTTCCGCGACTCGCTCGCACCGGGAGGCCTTCTCGTGGCGACCGACATCGATTGGGAGTACGCGGCGCCGTGGCGCAACCAGCTCATCGAGATCGTCAAGCAGTATTCGCCGGTCAACGCGTCGACACTCGCTATCGATCTCTTCGGCGACCTCGCTCGGCGCGGCCTGTTCGAGCGCGCTGGCTTTCAGCGCACGTCGCTGGTCCCAGTCGACCTCTCCATCGACGAGCTCGTCAACGCGCTACAGAGCACGAGCTCGCTTTCGCGCGTCTCGCTCCGGCAACGCACCGACGCGTTCGGTGACGACGTCCGGGCCCTCTTCGCCAAGCTCGGAGAGGACCGCGCTCGCTTCCCCGTCGCCGCGAACATGGTCTGGGGTCGTCCGCTGTGAGCCAGCGGGCGCTCGGCGTCGGGCTCCTCGGTCTCGGGACGGTCGGCTCGGCGGTCGCGCGCGCGTTTGCGGATCGCTCGCGCCGGATCGATGCAGCGGCGGGGCGGCCGCTTCGCCTTGTCGCCGCGGCCG
>DATCPK010000143.1:0-2851 GCA_036570125.1 Candidatus Limnocylindria bacterium | reverse complement strand
TCTTCGAACGCACTCGAGCGGACGGCGCACACGAGCTCTGCACGAGCTCCGCGCCGATCAGCGGATCGGACCCCGACACGTCTCGCTGATGCACAGGACGTGGCCGAAGACAATGACGGCTCCGACGAAGATCGCGTAGATGAGCCACACCGCCCCGAGCGCGATCGTCGCCCAGACAAGCCAATGCGACGAGCGGCCCGCGTGGGAGTCGTCGCGGAACTGCAAGTAGGCGATGACCACCGCTACGGCGTCGACGATCGTGAGCACGACAGCGAGCGGCGCGTTCGTGATGATCTGCCCGTAGCCGCCGGCCAAAAGTGCCGCAGCCTGCGGAATGATGCTGACGACGAACGCGATGTAAAGCTCGTACGCCGGTGATCGGGGCAAGACCACGTCGACCTGCCGCGGCGCGCTGGGCTCGAGCGCTGGACCTTCCACGAGACGGAATGTAGCCATCCGAGTACCCACGTTCGGGTCTGGCGGGTAGCAAGCAGGCTCGGGTTAGCGCATCGCCTCGAGGAGCGGCGTCACATCGCGGTGGAAGACGTCCTGCTCGACCAGGGGCTTCTCGGCGAGGGCCGGGATGCGCTGACCGACGGCGTCCTCATACGTCGGGAGCTCCACCTGGTAGTAGATGCCGATCGGGATCGGGTCCGCCTCGTAGCTCCGCGCGACGGCCGCCGCCTTCTTCGCGGTGATCTCCTGCACGTCGTTCGGGTCCTGCACCTTCCCGTCGTAGCCCTTGTCCTCGAGCTTGTAGAGGCGCGAGCGTTTCTCGGGAAGGTCCGCGCCCTCGTACCACTCCTTCGTATAGAGGTCGTTGTATGTGGGGCAGGTCTGCAGGACGTCGACGAGTGCCGACCCTTTGTGCTCGATCGCCTTCACGATGATCGACGCGAGGTACTTGGGCTCGAGCGCGTAGCCGCGCGCGATGAACGTGTAACCCGACGCGACCGCCATGGCGACGGGGTTGATGCCGTCCTGGATCGCCTGCTCAGGCATCGACTTTGTCTTCTTGCCCTTCGAGAGGGTGGGTGAGGCCTGGCCCTTCGTCAGTCCGTAGACGTTGTTGTTGTGAACGATGTACGCGAAGTCGGCATTGCGCCGGCCCGCGCCGACGAAGTAACCCGCGCCGATCCCGTAGCCATCGCCGTCACCGCCGAGCGCGAGGACGGTGAGGTCTGTGTTGGCGAGACGCCCGCCCGTCGCGACGGTGAGCACGCGGCCGTGCAGCGTGTGGAAGCCGTACCCGTTGATGTAGTGCGGCGTCTTTCCGCTGCAGCCGATGCCGCTGTACACGGCGAGCTTGTCGGGCTCGATCTTCATTTGCGCGAGCGCCATCTGAATGCCCGTGAGGATCCCGAAGTCGCCGCAGTTGTGAAGGGCTCCCTGCTCCGTGACGTAGGAGTGCACGTCCTCGACCTCGAGGTTGTGGACGTAACCCTTGTAGGGAACCGTAAGGGACTTCCGGACCGGCAGGAACACGAAATCATCTGTGATCACCATCGGTGGTTTGCCGGGCGTTGCAATCCGGGCATCGGTCTTGACGATCTCGGCGAGGACGTTGAAATCGCGAGTACTCACGACCTCAACCGCGTACGAGGTGCGGTGCATGTCCTTGGCGAGCCCGACGGTGATGGTGGGCACCATTCCTTGACGGATGAGCAGTGACTTGACCTGCTGCGCGAGGACCGGCGAGATCGTCTTGTAGTGGCCCTTCTTCGTGCTGTGCCAGCCGTCGCCAGCCCAAAGGCCTGCCAGAAGGGGGCGCTGGTCGGACGACGGAAGGGCCATGAGCGGTCCGGGGACGACCTTGTTCTCGGCACCATCGCCGAACCAGTCGCCGAAGATCTCGGTGAGATAGCTCGAGTTGATCTCAACCTCGATGGAGTTTTTCTCGTGGCGCTCGCGAATCTGAGCCGGCAGCTCGAAGACACGTCCTGCTAGAGCGACAGTTTCCTGAGCAAGGTCCATCTCGTCCCCGCCGAAGGTGAAGCAGATCGCACGCCGGTGAATGTGGCCTTCGGAGAGGTAGAAACCGGCCAATCGGAGAAAGTCCTCGTTGACCGCGATCGCTCCCGGCAGGGGGCGGCTCCGCGTGTCCTTGGCACGACGTTCGAATTTGAGGGGTAGCGTGCCGACGGAAACGCTTTCGGTCACACGCGGGTAGGCCACGTAATCGCCCACAGCGACCTCACCCGCAGGGACCCAGTCCGGATTCCAGCTCGTGTTCAGGTGCTTCTTGCGTTCGCGCCGCACCACGTAGACGGGGTGATCCTTAGTGAGCGTGACTGTTCCAAAGCACTTCACGGTGAGCCGCGTGAGCGTGTCGGGATGCCAGTGCGACATCACTTCGCTGACGCGATGCGCCTTGCCATCGTGGCCCAACACGGAGTCGCCCACTTTCAGATCGGCGATCGGCTGACTTGAGCCGTCACCCATGACGATCCGCGTGTCCGGCGTGACACAGCCTGGACACCAGTCATTGTGCAGATCGCTCTTGAAGTCCTTGATCGTGAGCGGCTTCGCGGGTGCGTTAATGGACATGAGTCACCACCGGTTCTGCTTTGGCGCCTTCGTAGACCTTCGCGAGCGCGTTCACGACCTCGTCCTCGCTGAAGGGACGGCCGTCGAATTTGTTGATTCGCTGATCGATCATCACGCCGGTCTGCTCCTGCACGACCTGCGCGAGCTGACCTGAATAGTTCTCCTCCATCGAGACGATGTGCTTCGCGCCGCGAAGGATGTCGCCGACCGCCTTGGCGGGGAACGGTCGCATGAGGCGGCACTGCAGGAAGTTGATTCTCTTTCCCTGCGACTCGAGCACCTTGAGCGCGTCGAGGATCGTTCC
>DATCPK010000142.1:0-2199 GCA_036570125.1 Candidatus Limnocylindria bacterium | reverse complement strand
TGACGAAGCTCTCGAATGACGAGCTCCTCGCGTGGGCGCTCGACCATGACACCGGCGCGCCCCTGGTAGGCGTGAACGTGCGCGGCAATGGCCCGGGTCTTGAGCCCACGGAGATCGTCACCGACGCGAACGGACTTGCCTCGTTCAAGGTGCCTGTCCCGGTCCTCGGCTATTCCGGCGATCGCTCGTACGTCCTCTGGATCGATGGCGGCGGCCGCAACGCGGTGACGAGCACGCGCTGGCCGAGCATGAACGCCTACCAGTTCGCGCTACCCGGCGAGTACTACGCGCGGGAGTGGGTCGGCCATCTCTACACCGATCGTCCCATCTATCGACCGGGCGAAACGGTCGAGTGGAAGGGCGTCGTCCGCGCGGATGACGACGCCGCATACAGCCTTCCGCCGGGCGACTCGATGTTCCAGATCACGATCCTCAACGCGCGCGGGCAGCAGGTGCAGCAAGCGTCCGCGCACCCGAACGAGTTCGGCTCCTTCGCGGGCAGCTTCGTTCTCCCGAGCGACGCGCCGACAGGCAACTACGTCGTCAATATCAGCTACACGCGCGGGAATCCGTGGACCGTCACCAGCAACAGCTTCCTCGTCGCTGAATTCCGCACGCCCGAGTTCGAGGTCGGCGTCGCCGCAGGCAAGACCTCGTACGTCAACGGCGACACCATCGACGCGAAGGCGACGGCGAGCTTCTTCTTCGGCGGCGCGGTGAGCGGCGCGGGTCTCGAGTGGTCGGCGATCGCCGACCCGTACACGCTGCGCGTCCCCGGCTACGAGTACTACTCGTTCAACGACTTCGACTACGCCACGCCGTACGTCGCGCGGGACGCGCTGCGCGCAAAGGGCACAGCGAAGACCGACGGGAGCGGGGTCGCGAGCTTCGGCGTCCCCGCGGCGCTCGCGACATCCGAGGGAGCGCAGCAGTTCACGCTCGGTGCCGCCGTCCAGGATCAGAATGGCCAGGTCGTCGCGGGCAGCACCACGGTCACGGTGCACCCGGCCGCGCTCTACGCCGGCATCCATCCCGCGCAGTACGTGGCGAATGAAGGCGCGAACGCGCGCATCGACCTCGTGACCGTCGACACCGACGGCAAGATCCTCCCCGACCGCGCGGTCACGGTGCGCGTCTACGATCGGCAGTGGATCACGACAAAGGAGACCGTCCCGGGCGGCGGCCGACGTTATCGCAGCGATGTGAAGGACACGCTCGTCGCGACGCTGTCCGCGCGGACCAATGCGAGCGGTGAAGGTGTGGTGTTCTACCGTCCGACGAAATCCGGGACGCTCCGTCTCGTCGCCGAGGTCACCGACGCCAAGGGCCGAACGTCGCGTTCCGCGACATACCTGTGGGTCTGGGGCACGACGCGGGCCTTCTGGCAGGTGACCAACGACGACGCGGTGAAGCTCATCGCCGATAAGGAGCGCTACGAGGTCGGCGACACCGCTGAGGTCCTCATCCCAGCGCCGTTCCCCGGCGCGCAGGCGCTCATCACCATCGAGCGGGGCAAGATCAAGACACGCGAGGTCCGCAAGCTCGCGACGAACAGCGAGCGCATCCGCATCCCGATCACCGATGCATCGGTGCCGGATGTCTTCGTCTCGGTCGTCATGTACTGGCCGCCGACGTCAGGCGATCCGATCCCGCGCTACAAGGTCGGATACGTCGAGCTGCCGGTCTCGACCACGACGCGAGTGCTCAACGTGAGCGTTCGGCCCGATCGCGATCAGGCGAAGCCCGGCGACACCGTGCGCTACGACATCAAGGTCACCGACAGGGCCGGTAACGGCGTGCGGTCCGAGGTCTCGCTCGCCGTCGTCGACAAGGCGGTCCTCTCGCTGCAGGACGAGCGCGGACCCGACGGCCTCCACGCGTTCTGGTTCGAGCGCGGACTGGGCGTGACGACCGGATCGTCGATGGCCGTCTCGGTCGATCGATGGAACGACGTCATCGCCGAAGCGCCGCGGCAGGGAAAGGGCGGCAGCGGCCTGGTCGGTCAACAGGTGCGGCAGGACTTCCGCAACACCGCGTACTGGAGCGCTCAGGTGGTCACCAAGGCCGACGGCACAACGAGCGTCGACGTGAAGATGCCCGACAACCTGACCACGTGGCGCATGCAGGCGCGCGCCATAAGCGGCGACACGCTGGTCGGCGAAGGCACGAACGAGCTCCTCGCGACGCAGCCTCTTCTTC
>DATCPK010000141.1:0-3391 GCA_036570125.1 Candidatus Limnocylindria bacterium | reverse complement strand
CCCTCTCGCTGAAGCAGGCGTTCACAAGCCGCGACCCGACCGAGGGAACGTGGCGCGGTTTCGTCCGCGCTTGGGAACGCGCTCACCTGGATCGAACCGGTTACTTCGACCATCACGCCCGCGCGTTCGGTGCGCCGGACCCTACCTAGTCGTCGCCTTCGGACTCGCCGTCCTGCTCGTTGTCGTGACCCTGCTTGTCCTGATGGCCTTGCTTCTCTCCGCCGGTCGTCGGGGTCGTCGTTGTCGGGCCGGTAGACGCTTCGTCGGCGTCGTCAGCATCACCGGCGTTATCGGCCTGCTCGTTTGAATCGTTCATGTCGATGTCCTGCTGGTCGTTCTCCTGCTCGACATCTGTTTCCGGTTCGGACGGAGCGGCTGGACTGGTGTTGTCGACGCTTGGGGTCGGGTTCGCCGGTGGCGTCGGGTCCGCGAAGGGATGCGCGCTCGCAAGGCCGAAGTTGACGGCAAGAGCGAGGGCGAGCGAGGCCACCGTGACAGCAAGAAGCTTCTTCAATACGCCACCTCTAAACGTCTAACGCGGGCGGCTGCCGGGCGTCGCGCGCGTTTCGCATGGAGAAACGCGGGCCCCCTACCGCGTGCAGGCGGTGATGCCTCCGGCGCTCGCGATCGCGACCTCGGAAAGACGCGACGCGACGATCTCGCCCTTCTGCGCCTGCCGCACCGGCTCCGCCTTCACGACGTATGCATCGTTTCCGGCGAGGCCCGGGGCATCGAACGCATTGCCCGTGGTCAGGTCCATCGCCGTCGACGTGGTCCCGCTGTACCAGAGAACGAAATCGCCCGCGAGCTGCAGGAACTGCAGGAGATGCATGTCGTCGGCGCTGTAGTCCGTGGTGCTCGGCGCCCCGATGCGCCAAACGTTGAGTGTTCGGAGCGTCTCCGTGGTCCACGCGAACCAACGCGATGAACCGGCGAGGTACACGATCGTGCCGGGGTCGCGCAGCGGGGATGGCACCGTCGCGGTCGCGAGCGTGTCCGCATCGGCTGCCTCGAACGAATATTTCCCCGCATCGTCGCGGCGGCCCCACAGGAGCAGCGATCCCGCGTACACCGGCGAGCTCACCCGACCGGTGGCGATCGTCTTGTCACGCTTCGCCCCCAGGTCGAACACGTGCACCGCGGCCTGCGGGACCTCGCCCTGCTTCGTCGTCGGCAGCGCAAAGGCCAGCGCGGTCCTGCGCAGCGAGACGAGGGGAAATTGCCCGAAGAGGAACGAGCCGTCGGTCTGGCGCGAGTTCGCCACCGCGGTCGTCTCGTTCGTCTCGAGGTTTCGTGCGAGGACGGTCCAGTCCCCGGGATCGGTGTTCGAGTTCTGCTGGGTCCACGCGAGCCACGGCGCGTCGAGTGCCATCGACGAGATCCCGCCCGCGTCGGGGGGAAGCGTGACGAGCCTCGTGAGCGCGCCGGTCTGCATGTCCACGCGACCAAGGCCCATCACATCCACCGTGTTGAACAGGCCGTAGACCGCTCGGCCGTCGGCTGCGACGACGTTCGGTCCGAAGTAGGTGCCGTCGGGCATCAACTCCGTGCGGGTCTGGAAATCGCTGGACCATTGCGACGGCTCTTGACCGACACAGACGTCGTAGTGCTTCGCGAGCGCGGCCGATGGCGATGGAGTCGTGCTCGTCTGGGTCAGCGTGCACGAGACGACGATCGCCAGGGAGAGCGCGACGATCCTTCGCACTAGCCGAGGAAGTGACGTAGCGCCGCGGCACGGACGATGAGCTCGGTCATCTGCGCACCGCCCGCCTGTGCGCTGCGCCGGACTTCGCGCGAGATCTCGACGTGCTCCGCGTCGCTCGCGCGTGCATCGATCAACGAGAGCGCGCGATCGACGCTCTCGCGCACGAGTGGCGGAAGCCACGCGAGACCGTCGCGATCGAGATAACGCACCGCGTCGGCGAGCTCGCTCTCGATGGACGGCACCGTCGCGCGCAGCCACGTCCAATCCGCGTCGGTCACGGCAGCGAGCCCGATGACCTCCGGCGGCAGGCCGACCGAATAGAGGCTCGCGCAGAACGCGATCGCGCGCGGAAGGGTGACGCCGGCGCTCGCGCGGTTGTAGCCGAAGAGACCGACGTGCAGCTTGCGCAGCCGGCGGCGCGGTACGGCACGCGCGACCGTGTTGATGAGCGGCGCGAGCTGCTGCACCTCGGTCTGATAGCGCACGACGAGTCGATCGAGCAGCTCGACCGCGCGTTCTTCGTCGACCGCGATCGGCGCGGCGCGCTCGTGTGCGATGAGCTTCGCGATGCCGTCGCGCACCGCGTCCGGCGGATGGTCGTACTTGAACGCGGACTGGATCGTGAAGGTCTGCACGCTCGGGTAGGTCGCAAGGACACGATCGATGTTGCGTGGCCCGAGCCCGCCGCGGAACGGCACGCTGCCGACCCCGATCACCGGGTAGATCGCGACACCGGTCTCGCGCTCGAGTGCATCGAGGCGCTGCAGCGAGACGAGCGCGAGCAACACGGCGGAGAAGAAACCGTAGTTCAATGCAGGATCGGAGCGCGCGATGAACACACGCATGTGATCGAGCTCTTTCCCGCGCAGGTAATCGCGCACGAGCTCGTCGGCCGCAAGAAGATGCTCGCCGTCCTCGATAAGCGGGATCATGCGGACGGTCGGCGGCGAGAAGCGGCCGAACCACGCCCCGAGCGGACGCTCGTCGGCGCCGAGCGTGATCTCCTCCATCCCCGCAACGAAGCGCTCGTAGTACTCACGCACGCGATCCAGCTCCCGTGCGGACGTGGTCATGGGATGGATGAGCTCGAGGATCGGTGGGCGCTCGCGGTCATAGAAGACGCGCGCGATGTCGGCGTGGCGCGGCAGGCTCTGCAGCACCTCGAGGACGATCTTCGCCTGCGTCGGCTCGAGCGCGGGGTTCGGGATGCGCGGTGTGAGATGCACCGACTCGCCGATCGGGTGCTCCGCGAAGAACGACTCGTACGTCGTCAGAAGCTTCTCGACGACATGGCCGTCGACTTCCTTGCCCTCGAAGTCCCACATCTGCTCGTCGCATCCGAGATGCGAGAACGCGTAATACGCCTCGCGAACCTCGTCCTCCGCCGTGAGCGGCGCGCTCTGCGCGAAGAACGGCATGGCGACGTTGTCCGGATGCTGCGTGCTCATGCATCGCGGGATACGTTTCGTCGCCGTCATCGAACGAATGTCCGCAGTCGCCGCCCGCTCTTTCACCACGTGGACCCTACGCAACCCAGCCTGAAGGTTCAATGCTGAGAGGCCGCTAAGAAAGCACGCCCCAGGGGCGAACTCTCAACTGTTTCTCAAAACAGCGGCCACGGAGACCGGTATTCATGTAGTCAATGAACGCCAAGAACGCCAAATCCCCCACCCTCCCTCCTATCCC
>DATCPK010000140.1:0-10093 GCA_036570125.1 Candidatus Limnocylindria bacterium | reverse complement strand
CGTCGCCGTGCTCGGCACCCTCGTCGGCGCCGGGCTTCTCTTCGGCGTCCTGGCGATCTTCTCGGTCGGCGTGCTGATCCTTCCCGTCGCCATCGTCCTGCTGGTGATCCTCGCGCGTGCGATCGGGCGCGCTCAGCTCTCGGTCGCGCGACGAGCGGCGCTCGGCGGCGCCGTCGCCGGGTATGGCCTGGTCCTCCTATTCATCGCGTTGATCATTCCCCCGACGGTCGAGTGCTTCGCGAACGGCGGCGGGAGCACCTCGAGCCAGCGGTGGAGCCAAAGCGGCGGCGGCTTCACGGTGACGTCCAGCGGCACTTCGACGATCGACGGCGTGCAAACCGGCACGATCGAATCGCAGAACTCCGTCGCGACGTATACGTGCAAACAGGGCAGGATCGTGGAGTTCCGCCGCGAGGCGAGATGACTAGCATGCGCGCGTGATCCCGGAGGCACCCTCCTGTTCTCGGTGGCGGCGCTTTCGGTCACCCTCGCCGGGTTCGCCGGAATGGTCGCCGCCTTTCGACGGGGTTCCGAATTGATGCCGATCGACATCTATCGACTCCGTCAAATCGCGGAGTTCGGGCTCGCCCGGCCGATGCCGGCGATCAGTTTCGTTCTCTCATCGCTCCGGCATGCCTGAGCCCGTACCGGGTCCGTTCCTCGCACGGGGCGAGGACGCGGACGTGTTCGCGATCGACGAGATGCGCGTCCTCCGTCGGTACCGAAGGCGCGCCGTCCCGGAGGGCGAGGTCGCGATCATGCGACATGTACTGGAGCGCGGGTATCCCGCGCCGCGAGTCTTCGACGTGAGCGGTCCTGACCTCACGCTCGAGCGGATCGACGGGCCGACGATGCTCGACGATCTCAGGCGCAGACCGTGGGGCTTTCGGACCCACGCGCGCACGCTCGCGCGGCTGCACCGCGAGCTGCACGCGATCGCTCCACCGGACTTTCTACGCGGCGAGGGCGATGCGATCCTGCATCTGGACCTTCATCCGGCGAACGTGATGCTGGGGCCTCGCGGCCCGGTCGTCATCGACTGGGCGAACGCGGCGCGTGGCCCCGCGGGGCTCGATGTGGCGCTCACCGCGGTCGTCCTCGCGGGCACGCCCGTCGGCCCCCCGCTCTCGTGGCTGCGCGATCGATTCGTGGGCGCCTTCTTAGGCGAGTTTGCCCCGGCGGAATGGCGCGTCTTACTCGATCGCGCGATCGCCTACCGGAGATCCGATGGCAATGTCGGCGACAAAGAGAAAAGGAATCTGACAAGCCTGCGGCTTTAGTACTTCCGCTTCCTCGGCCGATACCGGGCTGAACGGTCAGCCAAGCAGGCGACGAGTTAGGGTCCCAGCATCGCGGGCCGCGCGGAGGGACGCGCCGCGGTGGGGATGTCGCGGGAGGATCGCGATCTCGCCGCCATCTACGACGCGATGGCGTGCGGTGTCATCGTTCGAGACGCTGCGGGTGCCGTCGTTTTCGCGAACGAGGCGGCGAAGAAGATCTTTGGCCGCCCTCCGGAACAACTTGCCGGGGACCAAGCAGCCGGCGGAGTCAGGCGGATCCGCGAAGACGGCACGCCAATGCCCGACGACGAGGTGCCCAACATCGCCGCGCAGCAACAGGGCGAATCGATCCGCAACGTCATGATGGGGATGGTTCGAGCAGATGGGTACGTCCGCTGGCTGCTGGTGGACGCGGTCCCCGTCAAGGACGCCTTCGGCCGCGTGCGCGAGGTCGTATCGAGCTTCACCGACGTCACCGACCGCAAGAAGGCCGAGCTCGAGCTGGAGCGCAAGACGCTCTACGACCCGCTCACCGATCTCCCGAACCGGATATTGGCTCTCGATCGGCTTGACCAGGCGATCCGAACCGGACTGCGCTTCACGACGCCGGTCGCGCTGCTCGTGATGGACCTCGATCGATTCAAGGTCGTGAATGACGAGCTCGGACATGCAGCGGGCGACCAGTTGCTGATCGAGGTCGCGACCCGGCTCCGAGCGGACCTCCGCGATCAGGACACCGTCGCCCGCCTCGGCGGGGACGAGTTCGCGATCATCCTTCCCGGCTCGGACGAGCACGGAGCGCGACGTGTGGCGGAGAAGGTCACGACGGCGCTGCGCCGGCCCTTCGAGATACAGAACCATGCGCACGAGATCGGCGTCTCGATCGGCATCGCCATCAGCCCGACGCACGGAGACCACGTCGACGCGATCCTTCGATGCGCCGACGTCGCGATGTACCAGGCGAAGCGACGCGCGAGCGGCGTCGCGGTGTACTCGGGTGCCGTCGAACTCGAGGGGACGGATCAGCTCGCGCTCGTGGCCGATCTTCGGCGAACTCTGGACCGGCACGAGCTCGACGTCGTCTATCAGCCGATCGTCAGCCTGCAAACAGGCACCCCGATCGGCGTTGAAGCGCTCGCGCGATGGCGTCACCCTGAACGCGGCCTGGTAGACCCCGCACGGTTCATCCCGTTGGCCGAGCGGACCGGCCTGGTGCGGCCCCTCTTCGCGACGGTCCTCGAAAAGACGATCGCGCAGGCGGCGGTGTGGCGCCTCGATCACGTCTTCCTCCAGGCCTCGGTGAACCTTTCGATCGGCAACCTTCTCGATCCGGAGCTCGCCGTGACCGTCAGTGACGCGCTCCGGAACGCGGGCGCGGGACCCGAGTCCCTCGCGCTCGAGATCACCGAAAGCATGCTGATGGCTGATCCCGAACGCGCGATGGCGACGCTCGGAAGTTTGCAACGCCTCGGGGTGCAGCTCGCGATAGACGATTTCGGAGTTGGGTATTCCTCGCTCGCGTATCTGCAAAAACTTCCCGCGTACGCGGTCAAGATCGATAGAACATTCGTCGATCGGATGACGAAGGATCATGGGAGCGCCGAGATCGTGAAGCTGATCATCCAGCTCGGCCACTCGCTCGGCATGACCGTTACGGCCGAAGGTGTAGAAAATCGGCCCACATGGGAGGCCCTTTCGGCGCTCCACTGTGATGCGGCCCAAGGCTATTTCGTCGCTCGGCCGATGGTCGGGGAGGCGATCGCATCGTGGATGGGGCGCGATCATGCAACGAAGTCCGACGCGTAGCCGTTTGCTCGCCAAGCCGGCGTACACCTCCAGACTGCCCAGTACGAATCTCCTAACGACCCACAACATCACAACCCCTCAGAAGTCGTTCCCTCTGTAGCACCGACGCCATCGGGCGCCGGAACAGAGGAGGCCCGATGCCTAGCGCAGGAAGCTCGTCCCGCCGAGGCGGTGCGACGTCATCACAGACGATCAACGTATCGACGACCCGAAACACGGGTCGGAGATGGCGCAGGCTTGAAGCGATCGCGGTCACCAGCGCGACGGTGCTCTGCGCACTCGCGATCGGCTTCATCGTCGTCACGCTCTATCAGATGAGCGATGATTCGCAGTCCGTCGCGGACGCGAGACAGCCCGCGACGCTCTCGCTATCGGTTTCATCCGGCTCGGTGGGAACGACCGTCGTCGCCAGAGGACGGAACTACCCGCGCGACGCCGCGGTGACGATGTCCTGGGACAGCACGACCGCTGGCATGCCGACGGCTCAGGCAAATCGCAACGGCGCATTCCAAGCTTCCTTCGTCGTACCGGCGACCGCGACCAACGGACGGCACACCGTGTCCGCGAGTGGAACGAGGACGACGCTCAATGGAACGCCGATCACGGCGACGGTCAGCGCGCCGTTCGATGTGACGGCCGTCAGCGTCGTGCCGACCCCGACACCGGTCCCCGTGACGACACCGAGCTTCACGTTGAGCGCGTCGGCCTCGCCGGTCACGCTCCCGGCTGGAAATGTCGTGGATGTCAGTGCGACGACGAAGAGCGCGACCGCGGGATCGTTCCTCGTGGACGTGCAGCTGTTCAATCCGTCGGGCGTCCATGTGTATGAGATCTGGTGGCCCGGCGAATCGTTCGCGGCCGGCCAGTCGAAGACCTACGCATTCGCCTGGCGCGTCCTCGCGACGGCGCCGACCGGCACGTGGACCGTCAAGGTCGGCGTGTTCACGAACGACTGGGCGACGCTTTACAGCTGGAACAACAGCGGGGCGACCTTCGGGGTCACGACGGCGGTAGTGGCGGCGACGCCGACGCCGATCGTCACGCCTACGCCGACACCTCTGCCGGCGACACCGGCGCCGACGCCGACACCCGTGCCCAGCACACCGACGCCTGTGCCGAGCACGCCGACGCCTGTGCCGAGCACGCCAACACCGGTGCCAAGCACGCCCACGCCGGTGCCGAGCACGCCGACACCTACGCCAGTGCGTACGCCCACCCCGACGCCGGCGCCAACACCGACACCCACGCCCACGCCGACCCCGACGCCCACGCCGCCGCCACCGCCGACTCCGACACCGGCGCCCGGCGCGCTCTCACCTCTCTCGGTGAGCGGAAACACGCTCGTCAACTCGAACGGCCAGGCGGTTCAGCTACTCGGCGTGAACCGCTCCGGGACGGAGTACGCGTGCATCCAGGGCTGGGGAGTTTTTGACGGCCCGAACGACGCCGCATCGGTGAATGCGATCGCCTCGTGGGGGACGAATGCCGTCCGCGTGCCGCTCAACGAGGACTGCTGGCTCGCCATCAACGGCGCGCCGGCGGCCTACTCCGGCACTGCGTATCGCCAGGCGATCCAGAGCTACGTGACCCTCCTGAATCAGAAGGGCCTCTACGCGATCCTCGAGCTCCACTGGAGCGCACCCGGAACGCAGAAGGCGACCGGCCAGCAGCCCATGCCCGACCGCGACCACTCGGTGACCTTCTGGAGCCAGGTCGCAGCTGCGTTCAAGGGCAACGACGCGGTCCTACTCGAGCCCTACAACGAGCCCTATCCGGACAACAACAGCGACACGCTCGCGGCATGGAAGTGCTGGCGTGACGGTGGCACCTGCCCCGGTCAGTCGTTCCAAGCCGCCGGGATGCAGGAGATCGTGAACGCCATCCGCGCGACGGGCGCCACGAACGTCATCCTGCTCGGAGGGGTTGAGTACTCGAACGCCCTCTCACAGTGGCTCACCTACATGCCCAGCGACCCGCTCCACAATCTCGCGGCCTCATGGCACATCTACAACTTCAACGTCTGCTCCGGCACGACCTGCTGGAACACCACCGCAGGCGCGGTGGCCGCAGTGGTCCCGGTCGTCGCGACCGAGATCGGCACGGACAATTGCAGCACCACATTCATGAACTCACTCATGGGGTGGCTGGACGCGCACAACTCCGGTTACCTCGCATGGACGTGGGATGACTGGGGCACGGCCTGCGGCGACATCGCGCTGATCGTCGACTACAGCGGAACACCGACCACATTCGGACAGATCGTCAAGACACACCTCGCCACTCGCTGATCGATCCGCTCACGGCAGGACGAGCGCGCCGTTCGCGTAGTACACGGCGGCGCGCTCGCGGAAATAGCCCCCATCGTCGTCCGCGTTCAGCGATGAGCGGGTGTTCGCACCAATCGGAGCGGGATTCGTGACTCCGTCGCCCGCGGCGTCGCACGCGCATGTCGACCCATCCCCGCCACGGCCGAACAGGAATGCGATCACGCCCGCCCGCGAGTACGCGCCGAGATTCGCACGGCCCGGCTCATCGAGCAGCCACTCGACCTTGTTGTCCTGGTAGTGATCCCAGGTGTTGTTCTCGGCCCGCATCCTGGTGTTCCCGAGCGGGATCTGCCACATGACGATCCGCTGCTGCGTCACGGTCGAATATCTCCCTAGATAACGCACGTTGCGCGCGAAGTCGTCGGGGTTCCACCAGGCGGCGTCGTCGCCGCTCTGGGCGCGCTTGAATGCGGCATCCGCGTCGCTGAACTCCGCGAACGAGATGTCGAACGCGGCTCCGAGCGAGCGGTAGAAGCTCGCCGACCTTGTCGCGAGGGAGTCGATCTCCGCGTCGGTCGGCTTGCTGTAGAGGGGATCGACATTCGTGCCCCACACCGAGAGGTGGTAGCCGAGGAGGACGTTCGGCGCGTAGGTGTCGCGCAGCTTCACGATGCCCCTGGCGACCCCGGCCACGCTGTCGGGGAGACCGGCGAGCTCGGCCATGCCTGTCGAACGAACGCGCGCGGGCGCGGCGGTCGCATCGTCGCCGAACCCCTGCTGGACGTATCCCCAAAGGTCCGGCTCGACATGCAGCACGACCGGGCTCGAGAACGCGCCCGCCCGCTGGAAGAAGAGCTTCAGATCCGCGAAGAACGCCGACATCGTCGAGGTGTTGGCGAGATTCGCGGTGTCGCCCGCGAGCTCGCCCATACCGTTGCCGGGCGACGATTGGCGGAGCATGTAGTAGCTGAAGACCGGCGTGAAACCGCTCGCCGCCGATTCCTGGATGTAGCTCGTCACGAAGCCGCCTCCGGGATTCCAGGTCGCCCAGCCTTGACCGGTGTTGACCCCGCCCGCGAGGTACGTGTAGCGGAGCCGTAGTGGTGTGCTCGACCGGAGCTGGCCCGCCTCGCCCGGTTCATCGGTCATGCCGATCTCCAACGCGCGGCTTGGCCAGCGCGACGGCAGCGGCGCCACCGAGCCGGCGGGCGCCGTACCCCCGACGGTCACGTACCAGAACACGCCGTAGTCCTCCATCCACTGCGCGCCTTCGATGAGTGGCCGGATCGAGAGGCGGTACGTGCCGGGGACGGTCGGGGCGACAACCTGGAATTGGAACCACGCGACCTGATTCGGGCCTACCCACGCGGCCGGCTGTGAGGCGACGCGGTTGTAGCGCGGCCAACCGGTCGCGGGTGACCCGAGCGTGCCGTCGCCGCCCAGAGCGCTCATCCGATCCTGTCCCGGTTCGGGGTCCCAGGTGCCGAGGTAGGCGACCTCGCCCATCTTTCCCTGCACCCATCCCCGCGTACCGCTGTTGTAGTAGGCGACCACCGCGCTCGCCCGTTGACCGGGGCAGAGCGTCGGATAACCCGATTGGCCGAACCACGCCGCGTGGAAACCCGGGAGGCCGGACGGGACCGAAGCGGGCGGCGGGATGCCCGGCCCGGTGCTTGGGACGCAGTCGGCCCCGGATGGACCCGCGTGCGGGGCTGCCCAAGCGGACGTCGGCAGCGCGCCGCCAAGAAGCGACCATGCGATCGTCGCCGCGACGAGCGTGCGAACGGTCACGCCGCTCACGGAAGCTCATCCGAAGGCGCGGCTTGGCGAGCGCGCGTCGCCGCGGCCAGAAGCGCGTCCGGCTCGTTGCCGTCCTCGGGGAATCGCGCCACCCCGAACCGGCCATTCATTTCGACATCACGAGGAAGGATGCCCTGCACGTTCTTCACGAACGCCTTCAAGATCTGATCGGCGGCCACCTCGGCGCCACGTGCATCCGCGTCGGGAAGGATGACCGCGAACTCGTCGCCACCGACCCGCGCGGCGATATCAGACTGGCGGATCCGCGTCTCGAGGGAATCGCCGAACACCTGCAGCAACGTGTCCCCGACTGACCGGCCGAAGCGCTCGTTCGCGTTCTTGAGTCCGCTGAGCTCGAAGAGGATGACGCCGAAGTGCCCACCGCGACGCGCCTCACGCGCGAGCTCGATCCGCAGGGCGAAGTCGAAGCCACGGCGGTCCAGCAGACCGGTAAGGGTGTCTCGAAGTGCCAGCCTGCGAAGCCTTTGATTCGCGACATCGATGCCTTGCTCCGCCCGCTCCGCGCGGTCGCGCAGCTCCCCGGTCGCAAGGCCGATGGCCGTCGCCGCCGCGATCGCGACGATGGTCGGCGCGACCAGATCCGGTGTCGCCGTCAGCGAGAGGCCGACCGCCGCGATCGCGACCGTCGCCAGGGCCGACCAGCGCCCGCCGAGCGCCGCTCCTGCCACGACCACCGCGAACAGGATCGGAACGAGGTAGCCGTCGTTCATGTCCGTCCCGAGGAGGATCCGCGCGAGGGCGACCCCGAACGCGATCGCCGGACCTGCGAGCCGGGCCGCGCCTTCGCGCACGGCGTACGTCAGCCCGACGGGTCCGCGTCGGCGCTCGACACATTCGGCCTCAAGCGCTTCTTAACGCGGCGCCCCTAGCGTCGGCCCCACGGAACCGGAGGGTGGGATGGTGGACGGTATTTCGCGCGACAGCATCGGCACGGCGGTCATCGGGGCAGGGTACTGGGGTCCGAACCTCATTCGAACCCTGGCCGAGATCCCGGACAGTCGCCTCCTCGCGGTCGCCGACCTGGATCCGAAGAGGCTCGCGCCCCTCGCGGCCCGTTACCCGGCCGTGCGAATGACCCAGGACCACCGCTCGATCTGGGCCGACCCGGCTGTCGAAGCGGTCTGTATCGCGACTCCGATCTCGACCCATCGGCGCCTCGCCGAAGAGGCGTTCGCCGCTGGTAAGCATGTCTTCATCGAGAAGCCGTTGGCCGGCAATGTCGCCGACGGTGAGGCGATCCTTCGGGCGAGCGAGCTCGCGGCGCGGACGCTCATGGTCGGTCACACCTTCGTGTACAACCCGGCCGTCGAATGCGTACGCGGCCTCCTCAGGCGCGGCGTACTCGGCGATGTCCGGTACGTGGACAGCCAACGGGTGAATCTCGGGATCCATCAGTTCGACTTCAACGTCCTGTGGGACCTCGGTCCGCACGACGTCTCGATCGTCCTGTACTGGCTCGACGAGGAGCCCGAGTGGGTGCAATGCGTCGGCGCATCGTACGTGCTTCCGGACATCGAGGACGTCGTCTTTTTGACCCTTGGGTTCGGGTCGGGTGTGCTCGCACACGCCCATCTCTCGTGGCTCGCACCGAGCAAGGTCCGACGGACCGCGGTCGTCGGCTCGAAGAAGATGGCCGTCTACGACGAGAATCTCCCGGCCGAGCGCGTGAAGGTCTACGACCGCGGCGTCGAGTCGCTCTCGATCGAGGAGCTGCGTCGGAGCTACCGGGCCGGTGACATCCACACGCCGCGGGTGCCCGACACCGAGCCGCTGCAGATCGAGATGCGTCACTTCCTCTCGTGCGTGCGTGGTGAAACGGTCCCGCTGAGCGATGGCGCCGCCGGGCTGCGTGTTGTCAGGGTCCTCGAGGCCGCAATGCGATCTCTTCGCTCCGGCGGAGCGCGCGTCCCGTGTGCCGCCGAGACTCCGCGCTCCACGTCCGAGCCGTACGCGATCGTCGTGTCGCCCCGGTAGACCTATGTCCCGCGCCTGACGCAACGCGCCGAAGTCGTGCGCCTTTCGTGCGCTTGGTGTTACGCGGCGCCAGCCACACAGGCACTTCCCCTGCTCGTGCGCGAGTGAGTGGACGGGTCGAAAGACCCGGTGTGGATGAAAGAGGGCACCAGCATGTTCGTACGAGTCGCTGTCGCAACCTGTCTGCTGCTCGGGCTTGTTGCCGGACCGGCCGCCGGGGATACGAGCTTTACGGTCGAGCAGCGGGTTCCTCTGGCCGGTGGCAACACGAACGACTGCACGGGCGAGTTCTTCACGATCACCGGCTACTTCCACACGAAGGTCCACATGAGCATGACGTTGGACGGTCGGACGAACACGACGACCGAGTTCAATCTCGAGTCGGTCAAGGGCGTTGCGCTGAGCGGTGCTCGTTATGTCGAGACGGCTGAAACGAGCACGATGTGGAACCGCGATCTCGACATGGTGCCTCAGACGAGCAACTACAAGTCGGATGTCCTGATGAACCGTCTGGGCGAGGATGGCTCATATGTGCTCGGTGACGACTCCTACACCATGGTCTTGGTGCATTACACGGTCAACGCGAACGGAACCACGACCGTCGACCGCATGGATGTGACGATCACCTGCCGCTGACGATGGTCAGCGCGCGAATCCGCTGTAGATCATGACCCCGTCGCCGCCGCCGAGCCATTCCTCGTAGACGATCGCGTTGACGGCTGCGCCACCGTCGCCATCGACGACGACCGCGTACTGCCCCTCGTTCTGCAGGCCGCCGACCGTGCGCGGGTCGATCCAGAGTGAGCCGCCGGCCGGCAGCGAGACGTGCTGTGTCGCGTCGAGCGATCCGTCGCTGAACCGGTACCAGTGCAGCGTGGCCCCGAGCGCGCCGGTCGATTGAAGGACGATCGGCGTCGTCCACCCGTTCGCGCCGCCGAGGGCTCG
>DATCPK010000139.1:0-29553 GCA_036570125.1 Candidatus Limnocylindria bacterium | reverse complement strand
GCGTGAAACTTCGTCGCTCCGCCAGCTCCGCACTCCACGTGCACCTGCCCGCTAATGACGTAGATCACTGACTCGTACGTTCCGTGGTGATGCCAGCTCGACGAGCGGCCCGCCTCGGTGCGCACGACTCCGACCCACATTCCCTCGGTGTGAACGGCCTCCTCGCGGATCATCCCAGCCGTCTGGCCGGTCTGCTGATGGCGATCGGACGGCCGGATCAGCCGTGGCTGCTTTTTCTCCATCGCCTTCCGCTCTTCCTCCTCAGCTTCCCAGCGCTCGTGCTGGACGTGCAACTGCGCGCCGCGTCGTCTGATCCAGGTGCGAACGAGCTCCCGCGCCTCTCGATCAGAGGGTAGCGGGATGGTGTGGCGATGTCGGTTCGCGCACTCGAGCGTGACCACGCCACCGCTCTCGGCGACCGGCATCATCGGCAGGCCACAGCGCTCACATTCCCGAGTGCCATCGGGGAGAAGGTCAGTCAATCAAGCCCCGGCCGATCTCCTTAGAACGATGCATTCTGCGGCCTTGTCCCATACACTTGTCCTACTTCATACCGGCGCGTCCTCTGGATGCGTCGCCTTTTCGCCCCGGACCAAAGGCCCGCGGCAAGCCCAGGGAAAGGAACTAACGCCTGATGCGACCGTACGAGCTCATGTATCTCTGCCCTCCGACCATCGACGAAGAGCGCCTTGGCGCGGTGAGCGAGCGCATCCAGCAGACCATTACCACCCTCGGCGGCAAGGTCGAGAAGGTCGTACCCAACCAGAAGCGCCGCCTCGCCTACGAGGTCGCCCACCACCGTGACGGCCAGTACGGCGTCGTGGAGTTTTCCCTCCCGACGACGCAGGCCCGCGAGCTCGAGCGCACCATACGGCTCACGGAAGACATCCTCCGCCACCTCGTAGTGAGAAGGGACGAATGACATGGCCTCAGTAAGCAAGATCGTCATCATCGGCAACGTCGGACGCGACCCGGAGCTCCGGATGACCCCGAATGGCCGTCCGGTCTGCGAGTTCAGCGTCGCCGTCAACCGCGTGACCGGGAAGGCCGAAGACCGGCAGGAGCAGACCGACTGGTACCGCGTGAGCTGCTGGTCGACGCTCGCGGAACGCGCGCAGCAGTGGGTCCAGAAGGGTCGCCTCGTCTACATCGAGGGCCGCTTCACGCCGCGCACGTACACCGATCGCGAAGGCAAAGAGCGCCTCAGCCTCGACATCAGCGCGAGCGACTTCCAGATGCTCGACGCGAGACGCGACCGTGAGGGCGGCATGGGCGACACGGCCGCGACCGCCGCGCCGTCGCGACCCGATGGCGAAAAGAGCTTCGATCCCGACGAGATTCCTTTCTAGGAGCGAACGATGAGCCAAGAGACTTCCGACAGCGGTTCACGCTCCGGCCCCCCACGCGGGCCGCGGCGCGACGGACCATCCGGCGGATCCGGTGGATCAGGCGGCCGGTACGGCGGGCCCCCCGGGCTTCGTCGACCGCGACGCAAGGTCTGCACGTTCTGCGTCGATAAGGTGCAGAAGATCGACTACAAGGACGTCGGCCGCATCCGACGCTTCATCAGCGATCGCGGCAAGATCGATCCGCGCCGCAAGAGCGGCACCTGCGCGAAGCACCAACGCATGCTGACGACGGCGCTCAAGAGGGCACGCCTCATGGCGATGCTGCCGTACACCGCCGATCACGTGCGCGGACTCATGTCGCCGCAGGCCCGTGCGATGGCGGGCGGACCGCCGCCGCCCAAGCCCGAGCGTCCTCCCTACCGCCCATCTGGTGAGTTCCGTCCAGCGGGAGCTCCGTTCCCGCGTCGCGACGCTCCGCCTTCGCCTCCGGCGCCACCGGCCGCGCCGGCCCCGGCAGCCGCGCCGAGCGAACCCGCGAGGAGCTAGAAGCGCGGGACCGCGAGGCCGTTCGCGAGCAGGTACGGGATACCGAACACCGCCAGCACCATGATCACGATCACGACGATCGCGATGAAGGTGCGGCCGCCTTGGCGCTGCCACGCGTGGCCGTTCGCCACGCCGGCGACGACGCCGCCGGTCACGAGCGTTCCGAATAGCGGGATGACGGCGATGGCGAGGCTCGCGAGATAGAGCAGCCAGATGAGGATGCGGCTCTGCCCGATGCGCGAGCGGAGCACCCAATAGATCGGCGCGGCGAGGACAGCGACGAACCCAACGAAGAGACAGCCCTGGAAGAGGCCGCCGAGAAAGTCGTTGACGCCGAGCCCGCCCGAGTTCTGCGGGAAGAAGTACGCGTCCGCCGGTCCGATCGCGCTTACCCCCAGTAGGAGTGCCAGCGTGAACAAGGCGATCGGGACGACGCTGCGCCCGGCGTAGGCGTTCGCGATCCAGGACCAGCCCCAGAAGATGGCGAGCGGAACGAGGACCTCGGGCACGGCGATGGCGCCGTTGCCGCTCAGGCTCATATGCAGCTGATCGCTCGAGGGTCCGTAGTGCTCGAGCGCGACCGTGGCTGCCGCGATCAGAACGCCCCAGATGAGTCCCGCGAGAAAGCTCATGGGCGGCATCCTAAGCAAACGTGGAAGGCCGGTGACCCACGGGGGACACCGGCCTTCGGTCAGTTGGGTGGCGGATCGTCCGTTACGGGCTGGGGCAGATGTCGCCTTCGCAGAGCAGACGCTGCGTCTCCGTGCTCGTCGTGTAGACCCGCGCCATGTCAGCGCGTTCCTGGTTGCCGTGCGCTCCGATCGAGACGGTGACGGCCCCCGACGCCTCGGGGTAGAAGGCCTCGTTCAGGAACAGGAGCCGCGCGTTCGTCGCGGTCTCCGACCACGGGGCGATCCTGCTTTCGCGGTTGGCGGCGACACCGGCGGTGTTCTCGACCCGGTAGGCCGCGAGGGACCCGGACGAGGCACCGAACACGACGTACGCACCGAGGCCGATGGCAAGAGCGAGCTTCTTCATTGCTGACCCTCCTTAGTGGTTGACGTCAACGTATGGGCGGCAGAAACAACGGACGACCGCCCATTTGACGAGGCGGTCGTCGTCTTCCATCTGGTCCGGGTGTATCGCGCGCTACGGAGGGGCGCGCGCTACTTGGTGGGAGGGGCGGTAATGGCCGGAGAGACAGGTTCTCCGATGTGGGTGAACTTGATGTCGAAGGACATGTCGAATTTGCTCGCGCTCGGCGAGGCCGACACGCCTGGAATCCCGAGGCCGCTGTCCAGATCCACCGAGATCTTCACGAGCTGCCGCACGATCTGATCGTCGTCGCTGCGGATCCAGACCTCGCCTGCTCCGGTGGCGCCGGAGACGCTGAGCGATGGCGTTGTGCCCGATTGCGAGCCCTTCATCTTCTCGACGAGCTTGCTCTGGTCGATAACGTACGAGAGGTGACGGGTCTTCCGGCCATCGATCTCCGGGCGGTCGACCTCGGTCACGGTCGTCACGGCCGTGAGATCGGCCTGTCCGAGCGGATCAAGGACCGCACTCTGCGGGTCGTTCGCCGCCGATTCGGTCCAGTCGCCGCCCATCAGGCCCTTACTGAAGGTTCGCCCGCCGATCGTGATCGTGTCGACCGACAGGGCTTGTCCGAGCAGTGACATCTGTGTCGTGAGCCTGGACTTGTCCGGCATCTCGGCGTCGCCGTTCAGCTTGAAGTCGAAGGAGAGGCTGAGGCCGCTGCTGATGGCGAAGCTCCCGGTCCCGTCGATGTGCGCGGTCTTCGCGCTCGTGAGGTTGGCGCTCGCCTTCTGCAGGAGTTCGGTCGGGGACGGCTCCGCGAGCGTCGCGGCCGAGTCACACGCGATCGATATCGACGCGAGGACGACCACAAGAACACGCAAGAACATCGTCGTGAGCATAAGCGGCGCTAAAGAACGGAGGCCCGGTCGACGACGACCGGGCCTCCAGGTGTTCCAGGATTGCGACCGCGTTACGCGGTCTTCTGTTCGTGAAGCGGCTTCTTGTCGATCTTCAGGATCGTCTGGTCCTTCGCCGCGATCGTGAATGGGATCACGCCCGGGATAAGCCACTCGGTCCACATCTTGTCGACCTGCGCCTGGAAGTGCTCGACGTCCTCGTCGAGGAAATGTGCGAACCGACCCTGGCGCTTCAGGTACTCGTAGACCGGCTTGCGCTTCTTGCGGCCCTCGGCGATCTGCCGCGTGGGCCCGGTGAGGTTGCACACGCCGTCGATGACCTCGTACAGCGGCCAGATACCGCACTCGACGGCGAGGTGACCGAGCTCCTGTGAGTACTGCGGGTGGTAGTCCCAGCCCTTCGGGCACGGGTCGAGGGTGTGGACGAACGTCGGCCCGCCGAGCTCGAGCGCCTTGCGGATCTTGTTCATGAGATCCACCGCGTACGCCGCGCATCCCGCCGCGATGTAACGCGACTCAGGGTGTCCCGCCGCGAGCATGCCCGGCACGTTCTTCTTCCAGCGTGTGTGCATGAGCCGCTTCTTGGTGCCGCTCGGGGAGAACGTCGTGACCGCGCCGTACGGCGTCTGGCTGGAGAGCTGGATGTCGGTGTTCGCGTAGCTCTCGTTGTCGTAAAGAAGGATGAGGCAGTTGTAGTCCTTGTGCGTGAGCGTCGCTGAGATGGCGCCGAGGCCCATATCCGCGCCGCCGCCGTCACCGCAGAACGCGATGACGTTGATCTTTTCGTCCTTGATCTTCCCCTTGCGCATCAGCACCTTGAGGCCGGCCGCGGTCCCGAGCGCCGCGGAACCCGACGCGCCGAGCTGCGTGTGCATCCACGGCACGACCCATGGCGTTGTGTAGTACGTCGTGTTCGCGACGTACATGCAGCCGGTGGAGCCGAGGATGATCGTGCGGGGGCCCGAGGCTTTGACCATGTGCCGCATGACGAGCGCGGATTCGCACCCCTGGCACGTGCGATGGCCTGAGACGAACAGTTCGTCGTAGGGGACGTCCTTGACGCCCTTGATCTGCGGAAGTGTCCCGGTGCCGTGCGTTTCCACTGCCATCTCTAGCTCCTTACGCCGATCCAGTGACACGTGTCACCGGACTTGATGTCGCCCGCGGCGGCCTTGGTCTTTTCGAAGATGTCGGTCGCCATCGGCTGCTCGATCTCGCGGCCACCGAGGCCGGCGATGAAGCCGACGATCGTCGGACGCTTGTCGAGCGAGTACAGCGCCGAGCGCACCTCGTTGTAGAGCACGCCCCCGTAGTAGGGAGAGCCGAAGCTGTAGTCGCGGTCGATGACGCCGACGGCCTTGAACCGGGAGAGGCTCTTCACGATCTCCTGCGTCGGGAATGGCCGGAACCACTTCAGGCGGACGAGGCCGACCTTGTGCCCCTCCTTGCGGAGGCGCCGGATCGCCACCTTCATGGGCAGGGCGAGGGTGCCCTGACCGAAGAAGACGTACTCGGCGTCCTCGGTCATGTACTCGTCGAGGAAAGGGCTGTCGCCGCCGCGTCCGAAGATCGTCTTGAACTCCGCATGCGCCTCGGCCACGACGTCATGCGCCTTGCGCATGGCCTGGTCGTTCTGCATCCGGATCTCCATGAGCCAGTCCTGGTCGACCTGCGGCGCGATGGTGATCGGGTTGTCGGGGTGAAGGAGTCGGTCGCCCAGATCGAACTTCGGGAGGAACTTGTCGACCGCGGCCTGCGTCGGCAGCTTCACGATCTGCTGGGAGTGGGTGAGGAACGCGCCGTCGAGCCCGATCGCGACGGGCAGCGACACGCGCTTGTCCTCGCCGACGCGCCACGCCATGAGCGCGAGGTCCATCGCCTCCTGCGCCGTCTCGGCCCAGGGGAGGAGCCAGCCGAGGTCGCGTACCGCGAGCGAGTCGTTGTGTTCGGTGCCGAATGCGCCCGGGTCGTCGAGGGCGCGGTTGCCACAGATCGCGACGACCGGAAGGCGAAGGCCCGCCGTGACCGCGATCGCCTCGAACGCGTAGAACCAGCCAACGCCTGAGCTACCGACGAACACGCGGGAACCGACGGCGCAGGCGTGCTTCACGATCTCGAACTGGCTGTGCTCACCATCGGCGACGATGTACTCGACGTCCATCTTTCCGTTCGCGATGAGCTTCGCTGCGGCCTGCATCACGCCGTCGTACGGACGGATGGGATACGCCGCCATGACGTCGACGTCCGCGAGACGGATCGCCTCGGCGATCGCCTCGCAGCCGCTCATGAGCTGCTCGGTCTCGACGTCCTGCTCGCGCTCCTTGATCTGGATAGCCATTAGTCGTCACCTCCGGAGGCGGATGTCGGGTTCGCGGATGGGTTGGCGTTGCCCGAGCCTTCCTGCCGCGCGGGCGGAGTCCTTACTTGAGGGTCGGCGGAGACCCCGCTCTTGGTCTCGAACCATTTGTTGTATCCGTCGTGGTCCTTCTTCCAGAACTGCCACTTGTCCTCGTTGTCCTCGAACTTGAGCTCGTCGACCATCACGATGCAGTCCTTCACCGGGCAGACCTGCGCGCAGATCCCGCACCCGATGCACGCCTGGTACACGACCTCGTAGTGGCCCTCAGGCGTGACCTCGAAGCACTCGTCCGGGCAGTCGAGCCAACACATCGTGCACTTGATGCACGTGTCGAAGTTCACGACCGGGCGCAGCGTGCGCGCTCCGTACTTCTTGTACTGCGGGTTGCGCTCGCCCGGCTTGCGCGCGTCGACAATGATGCCCGGCCGCATCGTCGTCCATCCCGGCTTTTCGAACTGGAGCACCTCGTGGCCGCTCGTGCCCTCGCCGACCTTGACCGGCCGAAGCGTCGCGCCGTCGTACCCGTACTGCGCGGACTGCACCGCGCCCTCGTCCTTTGTCTGCTCCTTGATGAGCGCCTTCACGTCCTCGAGACGGACCCAGTCGGGCAAGACTTTCGCGAGCGCGCCGAGGCACCGATAGTCTGTGTGATCGTCCTTGAACACCCACAAACCAGCGAAGGAGGCGCCGCCGGGAACGATGACGAGCGTGTACGGCCGGAGCGCCGTGTCGGTCTGCGCGAGCACCTCGTCAGGCGTGTTCGTGCTCGTGACGAGCAGGAACCCGTCCTTGCGGATCGGCTTCCAGATCGGCTGCCGTCCGTACCACGCCCACGACTCGACGCCCTTCACGAGCGTGTCGTCCACGGCGATCGAGACGTCCACGACGGCGGGCTCGTATTTCGCCATCGACGCCTCGAGCTCGAGGTCGTTGATCGCCACGACCGCGAATTGCTTCGCCGGTACGCCGTTGCGTTCGGGCGAGTCGCCGTATCGGGCGAACGCGGTGCCGGTGTGGCCGCGCTTGCGCGCCGCGAGCACGATCGAACGGCAGATCCGCTGCGCGAGCGTTTTTTGGAAGATGCCGCGATACACGACCTCGACCGTGATGGAGGTCTCTGTAGGTTCGCTCATACCTTGCTCCCTCCGATGAGGCGAAGGATGCCTTCGCCCACCGACTTGATGTGGTCCGCCGCGGCGCGCCGCGCGGCGTCGCCGTCGTGCGCGCCGAGCGCGGCGAGGATGCGGCGATGCGCGTCGAGCGACGAGTGCGCGCGCTGGTTGGTCTGGAGCCACTGCTCGCGGGAGTCGCGCATGACGTCCCACACGACGCCGAGCATCGTCGTCAGGAGCTCGTTCCGCGACGCCAGGCCGATGAGCTCGTGGAAGCGCGTGTCCTCGTCGGCGTAGGGCTCGCCCGCCGCCACCTTTCGCTCCTGCGCCGCGAAGATCTGTCCGAGCTCGGCAAGCTGCGCTTGGGTGATGCGCTCCGCGGCAAGAGCAGCGATCGCGGGCTCGATGAGGCCTCGGAACTCGATGACGTCGGCGAGCGAATGGCCACGTGAGATGAGGCCGGTGAGCGGCCGGGTGAGATCGTCGGGCGAGGTCTGCCGCACGAAGGTGCCACCGCCGGCTCGGGTCTCGACGATCCCGAGAAGCTCGAGCGTCCGCAGCGCTTCGCGGACCGAAGCGCGCGACACCTGGAACTGTTCGGCGAGCTGCCGCTCAGGTGGGAGCTGGTCGCCGGGGCGCAGATCACCCTTCTCGAGGAGCCCCTCGATCTGCTCCACGATCCCCTGATAAAGACGGCTTCTGCGGATGGGCTCGATGACGGTCAGGGGCGCACCTCCCCACAAAATGCTTCTGGTCAGGTGGTCAGACCAGATGTAAGCACGCAGCGTACGGCTGCCTTTTGCGGCCGTCAACTCCTGGCGCGAGCGTAGTCTCGGCAGGCAGCAACCGATGCGTGCGCTCATTTTCGATCTCGACGGGACGCTCATCGACACCGTCTATGCGCATGTCTTCGCCTGGCAGCGGGCCCTCGGGGAGGCAGGGCTGGACATCGACGGGTGGAAGATCCACCGCCGGATCGGGATGAGCGGTGGCCTCTTCACGCGCGCCGTGGCGCGTGAGATCGGTCGGCCGCTCAGCGACAGCGATGCCGGCCGGATCCAAGCGCGGCACGGCGAGCTCTTCCGCGAGCTGCTCCCGGAACGCCGTCCCTTGCCTGGGGCGATCGAGCTCCTGCGCTGGCTTCGCGACCAGAAGGTGCCGCACGGTATCGCGACATCGGGGCGGCATCCGGAGATCGACAGCTCGCTCGCGGCGCTCGGCGTTCCAAAGGACACGGTGGTCGTCGACCGCGGCGATGTGCTGCGCGCGAAGCCGGAGCCCGACCTGTTCCTCCGGTGCCAGGAAGAGCTCGGCGTCGACATCCGCGACTGCTATGTGGTCGGCGACGCGGTATGGGATCTTCTCGCCGCGCGTCGCGCCGGGATGCTCAGTGTCGGACTACTCAGCGGCGGCTACGGATGGGACGAGCTCACCTCGGCCGGAGCCTTCCGTGTCTATCGCGATCCCGCGGACCTGCATCGCTCATTGGATGAGTTAGGAGTCATCTGACGGCGCGGCCACCGAGACCGAAGCGGCCGAGGGTGGCACGGCGCAGCGGGTCTCTTACGAAGCGCGGGCGCCCGGGGCCCCCGCCCCATTAGGGGCCCCTGCCCTAGGGCCCCACCCGCAGCGAACGGCAGTGAGCTGCAAGGCGGGGAGGGTGCGCTGAGGAAGAGGCCCGCGTAGCCGGGACAGGACCCTCGGCTTTCTCGACGCTATGCGACAGCCTCCGTGTGTCCCGCCATCAGCAGGCCCAGGCGCTCTTCGGAGGCAGACGCGGCGTCGAGCACGGCGACGATGCGGCCCTCGAACATGACCGCGATCCGATCAGAGAGTCCGCGAACTTCGTCGAGCTCGCTCGAGATGAGGAGGATCGCGGCCCCGCGGACGCGCTGTTCGAGCAGACGCTCGTGCACGTATTCGGTCGCGGCGATATCGAGGCCGCGCGTCGGCTGAGATACCACGATGAGCTTCGGCTGCTCCGACAGCTCGCGGCCGAGGACGACCTTCTGCTGGTTCCCGCCAGAAAGATTGGCGACGATGGCCCGCGGGTTTGGTGGGCGTACGTCGTACTCCGCGGCCAGGCGCCCTCCGTTCTGAAGGATCATCGCTGGATCGAGCGTCCCGCGGTGGGCATACGGCGGACGATCGTGCTTCCCGAGGATGAAGTTGTCGGCGACGGTGAACGCGAGCACCAGACCCTCGATGCGGCGGTCCTCGGGCACATAGGCAACGCCGCGCGCCCGAGTGCGCTTGGGATCGTCGCGGGAGATATCGACCCCGCCGATGTGGATAGTGCCTGCCGTGACCTTTCGCAGACCGAGGAGGCATTGCGCGAGCTCGCTCTGGCCATTGCCGCCAACTCCTGCTACGCCCAGGATTTCGCCAGCCCTGACGGTGAAGTCGACCCCCTGGAGCGCGATCGCGCCGCGATCGCTCTTCGCCTGAAGGCCATGCACCCTCAGGACGACCTCCTCGCGCGGTGGGGTCGCGCGCGCGCGAAGCTCCTTCAGCTCGCGGCCGACCATCGCACGCGCGATCTCCGCCGGGTTGGTGTTCTTTGTGACGAGCTCGGCAACGTTGCGGCCGCCTCGCAGGACGGTGATGCGGTCGGTGACCGCCATCACCTCGCGCAGCTTGTGGGTGATCAGGATCAGCGTCTTGCCCTCGTCGCGGAGGCTGCGGACGATCTCGAAGAGCTCGTCGACCTCCTGCGGGGTGAGGACGGCGGTCGGCTCGTCGAAGATCAGGAGATCCGACCCTCGGTAAAGGACCTTCAGGATCTCCACTCGCTGCTGGAGACCGAGGGGGATGTCCTCGACGCGTGCCGCGGGATCGACCTCGATGCCGAACCGTTTCTCCAGATCGCGCACGCGCGCTTGGATGAGGCGGTCCGCCAGCATCGGCCCGCCACGCTCGTCCCCGAGCACCACGTTTTCCGCGACGGTGAGCGGCGGCACGAGCATGAAGTGCTGATGGATCATGCCGATGCCCAGTGCGATCGCGTCGCGCGGTCCGGTGAGGTGGACATTGCGTCCGCGGAACGCGATGGTCCCGGCGTCGGGACGGTACAGGCCGTAGAGGACGTTCATCAGCGTCGACTTGCCGGCGCCGTTCTCGCCGACGAGCGCGTGGATCTCTCCCTCGCGCACCGTGAGATCCACGCCTTTCAGCGCCTCGAGGTCCCCGAAGCGTTTCCGTATGCCGCGCATCTCGAGGAGCGGTGCTTTCCCTACGTCGTCGGTCATGCGTGGCCCTCCGTCTCGTATGGAATGCCGTCGGCAGCGGGCGGTCGCGAACGGCCGACGAACCCGGCGACCGCGAGGATCGTGAGGATGTAGGGGAGGGTCGAGAGCAGCTGCACCGGGACGCGCACGTCGCCGATCGATGCACCCTGGAGAGAAAAGGAGAGTGCGGTCCCATAGCCGAAGATCAGAGACGCAACGAGCGCGCCGACCGGCGTCCACCGTCCGAAGATCATCGCGGCGAGCCCGATGAAGCCGCGACCGCCGGTCATCCCATCGGTGAACGAATGAGCGACCGAGAGCGAGAGGTAGGCGCCGCCGAGGGCTGCAAGGACACCCGATGCAAGCACCGCCCAATACCGAGTCCGGCGCACCGCGATGCCGACTGTCTCCGCGGCGCGCGGGTGTTCGCCAACGGCGCGTAGTCGGAGGCCCGGGACCGTGCGGAACAGGAAGAGCTGGATGAGCACGACGAGGATGAGGCTCAGCCAGACGATCGCGTTCTGGTGCGCGATGGCGTCTCCGACGAAGGGAACGCCCGCGAGCGCGGAGATCTCGATATCCGGGACCCCCGCAAGGTCGGAGGGCGTCCCCGTCGTGCCGTAGAACTGGTAGTCGAGATAGCTCGTGAGCCCGAGCGCGAGGATGTTGAGGGCCATCCCGGAGACGATCTGGTCACTGCGGAAGTGGATCGCGGCGACCGCGTGCACACCGGCGAGGAGAAGACCCGCGGCCATCGCGACGATGAGCGCGAGCACGACGCTGTGGGTGCGGTCAGCGGCGACGACGCCGAAGAAGGCGCCCACGAGCATGCAGCCCTCGAGCGCGATGTTCACGACACCGGATCGTTCCGAGAGGACGCCGCCGAGCGCGGCGAGAAGGATCGGTGTGGCGAGCCGCAGCGTCGCCGCGATGACTCCCGCGCCGATGAGCTGCTCGACGGTCACGCGATGGCCTCGACCGGCTTACGGCCGCGACGGGCGCTGAGCAGACGGACGATCAGCTCCGCTGCGATCACGAAGAGGACGATCGCCTCGATGACGGAAACGAGCTGCGACGAGACGCCCGAGTTCGCTTGCATGATCGAGCCGCCGCGCGCGAACGCGCCGAAGAGCAGCGCGGCCAGCACCACGCCGACTGGGGAGTTTTTCCCGAGCAGTGCCACGGCGATGGCATCGAATCCGTATCCCGCCGAGAACCCATCGAAGACACGGTGGAAGACGCCGCTCACCTGGATCATTCCGGCCAGGCCCGCGAATCCCCCCGCGATGGCCATCGCGATCACGGTGCGCGAGCGGGGATCGATGCCGGCCTGCGCGGCTGCGCGCGCGCCGAGGCCGACGGCGCGCAGCTCGTAACCGAGCGGTGTGCGCCAGAGCAGGAACCAGAACACCGCAACTGCCGCGATCGCCAGAAAGAGTCCGGCGTGCAGCCGCGTCAGCGGGACGAGGTCGTTCGGGATGATCAAAGGGAGCACCGCGCCGGCGCCGATCGGGGCGGACGCGGGCGTCCCCAGCGCGTTGGGCGCGGTCATCGGTCCGTTCTGCAGGAGCCAGTGCATGACGAAGACGACGATGTAGTTCTGCATGATCGTTGTGATGACTTCATTCACGCCGCGGGCGGCTTTCAGGTAGCCCGCGATCGCCGCCCAGGCCGCGCCGGCGCCGACGCCGGCAACCAGGACGAGGGGAAACAGGATTGGCGCCGGAAGATCCGCGAACCTCGCGCCCGCGGCGCCCGCGGCGACGGCGCCGATGAGGAGCTGGCTCTCCGCTCCGATGTTGAAGAGGCCGGCCCGGAACGCGACCGCGACCGAGAGACCCGCGAGCATCAAAGGGATCGTCTGGATCAGCGTCTCCGTGATGTCGTAGGGACTGCCGAACGCCCCGCGGAAGAGGTTGATGTACGCGTCGATCGGGTCGTGACCCGACACGAGCACCAAGACGGCGCCGATCGCGAGGGCGAACACCACCGAGGCGAGCGGGACGGCCGGACCCCGGGCCCACTGCGCGGTGGGCTGACGAACCGACGGGGCCGTCGCCGGCCCCGTCGGGGTCGCCTGCGTGTTGCTCGCCAAAGTGTCTAGGGCTTGACGGTCAGATCCGTCTTGGGCTTGATCGCGCCGCTCTTGATGTCCGCGAGCGCCTTATCGGCGGCGGCCTTCGCATCGGCGGGCACGATCGGGTCGAGCTTGCCGTACGCGATGCCGTCATTCGTCGCGCTGAAGAAGTTGTCACCGGCCTTGAAGGAGCCGCTCTTCACCGCGTTCGACGTGTCGTAGACGGCTTTGTCGACTCGCTTCATCGCGCTTGTGATGATGGTGCCGGGCGCGACGTCGATCTGGTCGACATCGACGCCGATCGCGTAGACGCCCTTTTCCTTCGCCGCGGCGATGTAGCCGAGACCGGAGCCGCCAGCGACCTGGAACAGAATGTCGCAGTTCTTGCTGATGTGGTTGAGTCCGACCTCTTTGCCTTTCTGCTGGTCGACGAAGTCGTTGCTGTAACCGATGAGGATGGTCGCTGACGGATCGATTGTCCTGATCGCGTCCTGGTAGCCCGCCATGTAGTGGTCGACCGGCGGGATCGGGATCCCACCCATGGAGCAGAGCGTGTTGTGAGTAGCCTTGCCGACCTTGTTCTTGGCCATGGTCGCGGCGATGACGCCGACGAGGTAGCCGGCCTCCTGCTCCTTGAAGAACAGGTTCGCCACGTTCGGGAGGTTCTGCGTGGCGCCGGCATCGTCCGCCGGGGCGCCGTCGATGATCGCGAACTTCACATTCGGGAATTGCTTCGCGACCTTCCACGCCGCGTTCTGCATGAGGAACCCGACGGCGATCACGAGGTCATAGTTCTGCTGGGCGAACGTGGTGAGGTTCGGGACGTAATCCTCTTGCTTCTTCGACTCGATGACGTTCGTCTTCAGACCGAAGTCCTTCTCGGCATTCAGCCGGCCCGTGTTGGCGGCCTGGTTGAAGCTCTTATCGTTCAGCCCTCCAACGTCGGTCACGAGACCGATCTGGAGCTGCTTGCCGGTCGCAGTGGGTGATGCGCTTGTCCCACCCGTGCCGGTCCCACCGCAGGCGGCGACGATCGTCGTCGCAAGAACGAGATACGCGAGGACGCGCTTCATGACCTACCCCCTCTTCGCGTCGCCGTCGAAACCGCGGGTGCGCGCGACACCTCGGATTCTAGGCTGCTCGCTCGGTCGCCACCTCAGGCCAGCACGCTCCACAGGACGTAGCCAATGAACACAACGTAGAGGCTGCCACCGATCATGAGCGACGAGAGCGGCAGTGCGTTCTCGCGCGCGCGCAGCCGCAGCTGGATGTAGATCACCAGCCCGGAGAGGAGCGCAAATACGGCCGCGACGGTCCCGAACTGCCCCAGCTGCCACGGCGTCAGGAGGACGCCGATCGTCACCGGGAAGGTCGACTGAAAGACCATCGCACCGGTGACGTTGCCGAGAGCGATCACATCCTTGCTGTCTCGTGTCCAGATGAGCGAGTTGGCCGCCTCGGGCAGCTCGGTCGCGAGCGGCGCGAGGATCAGCGCGACGAGGAGGGTGTTGAAGTGCATCGCGTGCGAGAAGTCCTCGACGAAGTCGGCGAAGAAACGCGCACCGAGCACGATCGCACCGAACGCCACGATCGTTTGTGTCAACACCAGCCACAGCGGCGGCGTCGGATCCCGAAGTGTGATCCCGATCCGCCTCAGGAGCGACATGAACGTCAGCTGGTTGAAAGCCTCGCGCTCCTCCATCTCCTCTTCGATGTCCTCGGCGCTCCGCCGCGGCGCGCGCAGCACGAGGAAGAGATAGAGGACGTACGCGGGAATGAAGATCCAGCCGAGGTAGCCCTTCAGGAAGTGGAGGTCCGGCGGCAGCAGGGCAAGCCCGAGAGCGATCGCATAGAGGACGAGAAAGAACGTGAGGTCGCGCAAGGCGTGCGGCGCGTCGACGTGCAGGGTGTTCCGCTTCCGCTTCTTCCGCAGCACGAAGGCCGTGATACCTATGAGAAGCAGCACGAGCGTGCCGAGCATGAACGGCGCGCCGAGGATCGCGCCGACTCCGATCTCGTCCGAATCGGCCGTGTTGGTGAAGAGGATCGCGACCACCGGGATAAGCGTCTCCGGCGTCGCCGTGCCGAGCGCCGCGAGGATGCTGCCTGTGGCACCTTCGCTGATGCGCAGCTTGAGCCCGAGCCACTCGACACCGTTCGTGAAGATCTCAGCGCCGACGAGGATGAGAACGAACGCGCCCGCGATGAGGGCGATGTCGACGAAGCCCATGGGGCCCGAACTCTAGGGGTGAGCGACCGCCGACGGCGGCGCAGCGCCGCGCCGGCGCGCGCGAATGACGCGAATGAGCGGTATTGCGACGAGCACGACCGCCAGAAGGAGGATCACCGTGGAGAGGCCGCTATTGAAGAAATAGAGCGGGCTCCCGTGACCCGCGATGAGCGCCTTGCGAAGCTCCCGCTCAGCCGAGTCACCCAGAACAAGCGCGACGACGAGCGGTGCGAGCGGGTACTTCATTTTCCGCAACCAGTAACCGATCACCCCGAAGACGACGGTGATGAACACGTCGAGCATGCTGTTGTTGAGCGAGTACGAGCCGATGATCGAGATCACGATGATGAAGGGTGTGATGATCGCGTACGGAATGCGCATGATCATCGCGAGGAGCGGCACCGCGAGCAGGCAAAGGATGAATGTCAAAAGGTGCCCGAGATAAATGCTCGCGATGAGGCCCCAGACAAAATCCTGGTGCTCGATGAAAAGGACCGGTCCGGGGGTCAGCCCCCAGATGAAGAGCCCAGCCATGATCACCGCCGACGTGGGTGAACCAGGGATCCCGAGTGTGATCATCGGGACCATGGAGGCGACTCCAGCAGCGTCTGCCGCTGATTGCGGCCCCATGATCCCTGAGATCTCGCCTTTGCCGAAGTTCTCCTTGTTCTTGGAGTACTGCCGCGCGAGTCCGTAGCCGAGGAACGACGCGGCCGTGGCGCCGTGCCCCGGCAGCACGCCGAAGAAGAAGCCGATGATCGAATTGGAGAGCACGAGCTTGATCCGCTTCCGCAGCTCGCCGAGCGCGGCAACGACGTCCTGGAGCCCAAGTCGCGCGGAGAGCTTCTCGACGTAGCCGATCCCTTGCTCTTCGGCCGAAGCGAGGATCTCGCCGATCCCGAAGAGGCCGATGGTCACGGGTACGAAACTGATCCCGGAAAGCAGCGAGATCTGTCCGAAGTTGAGGCGCTGTTCGCCGGTGATCGTATCGAACCCGACCGCGGCGAGGAGCAGGCCGAGCGCGAGCATTGCGACGCTTTTCATCGGTGCCTCCGCGCCCAGCCCGATAAGCGTCGCGAACGAGAGGACAAAGACGGCGAAGAGCTCCGCCGGACCGAATCGAAGCGCCTGCTCCGCGATCGGAAGCGCGAAGAACGTGAACAGGAGCGTCGCGACGAACGCGCCGACGAAGCTCGAGACGAACGAGCTCGCGAGCGCAAGTCCTGGGCGTCCGAGCCGCTTCGCGAGTGGAAAGCCGTCGAATAAGAGAACGACGGCCCAAGGCTCCCCTGGAATGTTGAAAAGGATCGACGTGATGACGCCACCGAAGAGCGCGCCCCAGTAGATCCCGCATAGGAAGATGATCGCCGTCGTCGCGTCCGAGCCGGGAATGGCGCCGTTCTTGATGAAGACGCTGACCGGCAGAAGGATCGCGACTCCACTCGTGCCGCCGAGTCCTGGCAGGACGCCGATGACGAGTCCGAGGACGACGGCGACGAACAGCATCGCCAGATTGACGGGGTGCAGTGCGGTCGCGAAGCCGCCCGCGAGCTGTCCGAATACCTCCACGAGCTAGAAGGGAAGGACCCCGTCGTTGTAAAAGAAGCTCTTCGGCAACGTAACTCGGAAGCCGATCTCAAACACCACGTAAATGACGAGCGGAAACGCCACAAGGATCAGTGCGACCCACCAAATCCGATAGTGGCCTATCCACCACGCGAACCCGCCCATGTACAGCGCGGTCGCTACATAGAAGCCGAGCGGGGGGATCACGGTGTAGGTGACGTCGGTCGCGCCGTCTTTCCATCCAATGCCTTGGATGATCGTCACGTATATCAGCATCGGGAGCACGAGCTTCCCGACGGCGAAGACACTCTCGCGCCCCTGGAAAATGCCCTTGCCCGATTGCGGCGTGACCAGCGAACGGTACCCCACGACGACTGCGGACACGCCCATGATCGTCGCTGCCCAGAAGGGGTACCAGCGTGATCCGACGTCGCCCGGCGCCGTCCCCGTGGACGGGTTGAATGCGTTGCGCGAATCGAACATGGCGACGGCGGCGATCAGCACGATCGCCGCCGCCGTCGCTACCTGGTATGGGCGCACGTCGGGGTCGTTAGATCCATTTGAACTTGGTCGCGATTTGCTCGTGCAGCTGTTGGTATTGGAGGATGAACTGGCGGAACTCGAGCCCCGACTTGAAGTCAGGATTCAGCGCGTTCTTGGTCATGAAGTCCTTCCACTCGGTGGAGTCAAAGACTTTCTTGAACACGTCCACCCAGAACTGCTGCTGGCCTTGCGACAGGCCAGGCGGTCCCATGATCGCGCGCATGACGTAGTAGTCGTCGATGGCTATGCCCTGCGACTTGCACGTCGCGAGTCCGGAGAAGGGACCGCTCTTCGGGCTGTCGGGCAGGAACGCGCACAGCGGCCTCAGCTTCTTCGGGCTGGCTTGGAAGAGCGGAAGCCCTTCGCTTGGGTTGTTGACCGTCGCGACGACGTTACCCTGGTGGCCGGCCAGAGCTGCCGCGACGGCCCCTCCGCCGGTCTGCGGCACGTAGGTGAAGGGTTTCGTCTTGTACGTGTCTTCGATGCGCCGGAACAGCGCCTCGTCCTCCTGTTTCGAGCCGGTCCCCGCCACCGTGAGCGAATCCTTCGTCGCGGCGTCGAGGAATTCCTGCGCCGACTTCCACGGGCTGTCCTCGTTGACCCAGAGGAAGAACGGGTCGAGAGCGAGGTTCGCGATCGGAGTGAAGTCCGTGGCCTTGTACGGCAGCTTCTGCGTGATGATCGTCGTGAAGAAGCTGTTGAGGGTGATCATGATGTAGTGCATGTCACCTTTGTGCTCGTACACGTAGGTGAACGCGACGGCACCCGAGCCGCCTTCCTTGTTTACCGGCGTCACGGGCTGCGGCGAGAGCTTGTTGTTCTCGATGATCGCCTGCATCGCTCGCGCGTAGATGTCCGACGCGCCGCCGGGTGCCGTACTAATGACGAACTCCGCGGGGTGGGTCGGCTGGATCGCGGCCGCCGATGCGCTGGTCGATGTGGACGGGCTCACGTTGGACCCGCCTCCGCTGGCGCAGGCGGTCAGGGTGATGAGCGCTACCGCAAGAATCGCTACCGATGAACGTCTCATGAGCCTCGCACCTCCTGAAATAGCTACGCCGGCGGTGTCGAAGGGGTCGCACCGGCGGTCTGACCGCGGGTAATCCTGTCACAATGGCAGAAGCGGGTCGGCACGGGGCGTGCGTTGAGCCGGTCCAGAGCTCGTTCGGCCGCATGGCCGGGCAAGGAGTGTGGGCATGGTGCAGGAGCTGACCAGACCGACGTCTTTGCGACGGGGCGCCGCCCCGGATACCGCATTTGCCTTCCTCGACGGCGAATTCGTGCCCGTTCGTGACGCCAAGGTGAGCGTTTTGACGCACGCCTTTAACTACGGGACCGGCGTCTTCGAGGGCATTCGGGCCTACTGGAACGCCGAGGACGAGCAGCTCTACGCGCTCCACCTCAAGGAGCATTACCTCCGCCTCCACCGCTCCTGCCGGATCATGCGTATCGGGCTGCCCTACACCGCCGACGATCTGGTCGGCATCACGCTCGAGCTCTTGCGTAGATGCAACTACCGCGAGGACGCCTACATCCGACCGCTCGCGTATAAGTCGAGTCCGGTCATCGGTGTCCGGCTTCACGATCTCGAGGACGCGTTCACTGTTTTCGCGATCCCGTTCGGGACGTATATCGACATCGACCGCGGCATCTCGTGCAGCGTGTCGAGCTGGCGGCGGACGGACGACAACGCGATCCCGGCTCGCGCCAAGATCACCGGCGCGTACGTCAACGCGGCTCTCGCGAAAACGGAAGCGCAGGAGGCGGGCTTCGACGAGGCCATCGTCCTCACGCAGGACGGCCATGTGAGCGAGGGCAGCGCCGAGAACCTCTTCCTGGTCCGCGACGGCACGCTCATCACGCCGCCCGCGACCGACAACATCCTCGAAGGGATCACGCGGGAGTGCGTTCTCAAGATCGCGACCGACCACGGGATCCCGACGTCGATCCGCCAGGTCGACCGCACCGAGCTCTACATCGCTGATGAAGTGTTCCTCTGCGGAACCGGCGCGCAGATCTCGCCGGTGACGAGCATCGACCACCGTGTGATCGGCAAGGGCGAGCGCGGCCCGATCACGGCGAAGGTGAGCCAGACGTACTTCGACGCCGTCCGCGGCAAGTCCTCGCAATACCGCGCGTGGATCACCCCGGTCTTCAAACCTTGACGGCCAAGAAGAAGCAGAAGAAGCCGAACGCACTCGGCCGCATCGCCGACGCGATCGGCGCTGCCGGACGCGACGCCGACCTCGCGCGACGGAGCGCCAGCGATCCCGCGTTCAGACGCGCAGTGCAGTCGGACCGCCGCGAGACACTCTCCAAGTTCAGCACCGTCAAGCACGCGCTCGCCGACCGCGAGCGCATCGAGAAGGCGAAGAAGAAGACCTAGCGGCACACCACGCGGTTCGTGAAGTGTCGCGGGTCCTGTCCCGGTGGAGCGGGGTTCCCCGTTCGCTACCGGTCGGCTTCGTCCGTTCGTCTAGCTGGTCCGAGCGACGCCGCCGGATGCACGCTCGCTGGCAACCCCGCTCCCCCGTGCCACCCGCTACTCGTTTATCTCCCGAGGTCTGTAGCCAGTCCTTTGAAGTCCGATCCGACGCGCACGACGATGTCGGCGGAGCTCTGCTCACTTGCGGGCAGAGTGTCTACGGGCAGTCCTCCTAATTGGAGTGCCAGCGCGTTCGCGGTATAGCGCTTCGCACCGTTCCGGACGAGAACGGCGGAGCGGCCGGCTGCGCCGTCGCTCACGTTCGACACCGTGAATGAGCGCTCGGTCAGTCGGTCGGCAACGCTTTGCGCGACTCCGGTCCGCGCTCCTGCGCTCCGGACTTCCACAGACGCGCCCTCGGACTTCACTTGCGGGTCATAGAAGAGCGCGGCCGCAAGGTCGCGGATCTTGGCACGGTCGGGGATCAGATAGAAGCCGTTGGCGGTGGACGACTCAAGCTCGCAGTGCGGATACGCGCCGCCACACGGGTAGAGGACTTCGCTCCGGATCGCGTCGCCGCCGATCCCCGACCCGAACTGCGCCAGAGGAAGGATGTTCGCGGGATCGAAGTTCGTCTGGACGACGCTTCCGACACGGTCGATCAGCCCTGGAAGCCCGCGGATGAAGTCGCCCTCGGCCATCCTGGTCCGAAGCGCGGAGAGGACGAGCTGCTGTCGCTGGGCCCGGCTGTAGTCGTTCGTGTCGTGGCG
Organism: Candidatus Limnocylindria bacterium; assembly: GCA_036570125.1. Taxonomy (GTDB): domain Bacteria; phylum Chloroflexota; class Limnocylindria; order P2-11E; family P2-11E; genus 3-1-20CM-2-70-9. The sequence continues at coordinate 9,394 of DATCPK010000139.1, read as the reverse complement.
CGAGCGCGCGAATCGCAGCGCGGTGGCGCCGTCCATGAGCTGTGGGCCGGCCGTGATATCGAGGCGCTCGATCCCGTAGTCCGGGGTGGGGTAGGACTCGTCCCGGACCGGCCGCGTCACGTCGATCACGACCCCGCCGACCGAGTCGACGATCTTCGTGAAAGCGTCGAAGTCAACGAGCGCATACGCGTTGATGCGTATGCCGAGAAGGTCCTCGACAACGCGTCGAGAAAGGTCGGGACCACCGACTGCGTATGCCGCGTTGATCTTGTCCACGAGGACGCCCGGTCGATCGATGTACACGTCGCGCGGGATCGAAAGCATGGCCGCGGTCTTGTTCACAGGGTCAAGACTCAACACGATCATCGTGTCCGTGTTCTGTGTCGTCGCTCCCGCGTCGCGCGTATCGATGCCGAGGAGGAGGACGTTGAGCCGGTCGGTCCCGGTCCATCCCGGTGGCGGCGATTCCTGGTCGGACCCCGGTGTCCCGATGCTCGGGCCGTTCGCGAGCGGCGCGAAGACTTTCGCGAACGCACCAGCCCACGGTGCGGACCCGCGATATGCCGCCGCGTAGAACGCGACGAGCGCGAGGCAGACGAGGCCAAGCACGAAATAGTCGAGGACGTGCCGACCGCGCAGCGATCCGACGTCCCGCAGCTTTCCTGCGAACGCGTCCGCGACGACGAAGAGGTGGTATATGAAGAAGGCGCCCACCACGAGGAACGTGATCGCGGCGGCGTTGCGTAGCACGAAGCTCGTTAGCGGATCAGCGATCGCGACGAACGCGCCGGTGAGCAGGACGGTGAAGATCGGGAGCAGGATGATGAGTGCGCCGCGTATCCACCGGCCGAGGTACATCTGACCCAGTCCGGGTAGGAGGAACGACAGGACCGCCGCGAACCCCGGAGAGCCGTTCACCCTGGGCGCCGAAAGCGCGCGCACATGCGGCAGGGTGGCGGAAGCTGCTCCCCGATTCGACACCGAACCCTAAGGGTACGAGACTCGGCCTCCCTTAGATGGAGCGCCAGCTTCCAGCAAACTCCGCCACGCTGCGCGGCGCTCGCGCCGTCGGGATCGTGTGCGCCACGCTCTTCATCCTTCCGGTGATCCTGTCGATCGCATTCCCCTCGGCGTTCCTGTTCCCGCCGTACAACCGCATCTACGAGCGGATGATCGCGGCCGTCCTGCTGTCTTTCGCTCTGGGCCTCCTGCTCGCGCTTCGCGATCCCGTCCGGAACGCGGGCGTGTATGCGGTCATCGGACTCGCGACCGGACTTCTCGGCGGCGCGGTGGTGTACGCGCTCGTCGTCGACCGCGCAGATCCGCTGCACTGGGTCGCGCAGGTGCCGATCCTCGCGGCGATCACGGCGATACTCGAGATCACGTACACGCGTCTTCGCCGTCCGAACCCGATCGTGGTGCGCATCGTCGTTGCGGCGGTGGTGGTGCTTCCATTCGCCTTCTATCTTCACGACCTGGCGTACGCCGCGTTCGTGGCGAATCGATAGGCTTCGAGTTCATGCCGCCGATCGTGCAAGTGACCGACTTGCGGAAGCGATACGGAGAGATCGAAGCGGTCCGCGGAATCAGTTTCTTCGTCGAGCCGGGTGAGGTCTTCGGACTGCTCGGTCCGAACGGAGCGGGGAAGACCACGACGGTTGAGATCCTCGAGGGCCTTCGAAAGGCCGACGCCGGATCTGCGACCGTGGCGGGAGTGGACGTCTTCTCCGACCCTTCGGGCGTGAAGCGCCGCATCGGCGTGCAGCTTCAGTCGAGCGCCTTCCCCGACAATCTCACGGCGCGAGAGACGGTGCGATTCTTCGCGGCGTGCTACGACCTCGAGGTCGACGAGCTCGCGCTCCTCCGTCAGGTCGAGCTCCAAGAGCGCGCGGGACAACCGCAAGCGAAGCTATCGGGCGGCCAACGTCAGCGCCTTTCGATCGCGACGGCACTCGTGAACCAGCCGCAGGTCCTCTTCCTCGACGAGCCGACCACCGGCCTTGACCCGCAGGCGCGCCGCAATCTCTGGGAGCTGATCCGAAGCATTCAAGGCCGCGGAACCACGGTTTTCCTGACGACGCACTACCTCGACGAGGCCGAGATCCTCTGCGACCGGGTCGCGATCATGGACGAAGGAAATATCGTCGCGCTCGACCCGCCGCGGAAGCTGATCGACGACCTCCTCACGCGGGGATTCACGAAGCCGGTGCTTCAGCAAAAAGCCAACCTCGAGGACGTCTTCCTCGATCTCACCGGTCACGAGATTCGCGACGCATGAAGCAAACGCTGCGTCTTTTCGCGCTGCTCCTTCGCGCGTACCTTCGCGACCGCACGGCGCTGTTCTTCAGCCTGATCGTGCCGCTCATGCTGATGGTGATCTTCGGCTACCTGAACCTCGGTGACTTCGGTCGCGTCACGCTCGCGATCGACGACCGGGCGAAGAATCAGGCCAGCGCGCAGCTCGTTCAGATCCTGAAGGGCATCGAGACGTTCCAGGTGACCGAGATGCCGGTGGACGAGGCGATGACGAAGCTACGCCGCACCGAGCTCGACATGCTCATCGCGATTCCCTCGGACTTCACCATCGCGCCGGCGCGGCCCGGGCAGACCGTGCCGCAGATCGTCGTCTATGGAGATGACGCGCGGCCGCAGCAGGTCGCGGTGGGTCGTCAGATCGTTTCTCAGGTCATCGATCGGCTTTCGTTCGCGGCCACGCAGACCGCGCCGGTCATCGGCGTGAAGGACGAGACGATTCAGGGAGTGCGTCTTCGGTACGTCGACTTCTTGGTTCCGGGGATCCTCGGAGTCAACATCATGCAGCTCGCGATCTTCTCGGTCGCGTTCGCGCTCGTCGCCGACAAGCAGCGCGGCGTGCTCCGGCGGATCATGGCGACGCCCGTCCGCGTGACGAACCTTCTCGCCGCGCATGTGCTCACACGGCTCGTCATCGCGACCGGTCAGGTCGCCGTGCTGCTCATCGTGGCCCTCGTGCTTTTTAACGTGACGATCGTGGGTGGGCTCGCGCCGCTCCTGGTGATCGCGCTCCTGGGGTCGATCCTGTTCCTGACGATCGGCTTCGCGCTCGCCGGCTGGGCGACGACAGAGAACCAGGTTCCGGCTATCGCGCAGCTGATCACCCTTCCGCAGTTCTTCTTTTCAGGTGTCTTCTTTTCGAAGAACGCCGCGCCCGAGCTGATCCGCCCGGTGACCAACCTGCTGCCGCTGACGCTTCTCAACGACGCCCTCCGCGAGATCAGCGTGCAGGGCGCGACGCTCTGGGATGTGCGTACGCAAATCCTGGGACTCCTTATATGGACAGTCGCGGGCTTCATCCTCGCCGTCCGGCTCTTCCGGTTCGAGAAGTTTTAGCCCGCTAACTGCTCGTACACGACCCGGTGAACGACTGCGCGAAAGTGTCCCCAGTCAGCCCAGTCGCCACCGATGTCCTTCGATGGCGCGCTCGCGATGTGGTCGAGGGCGTCGGCGACTTGGTCAAGTGCGGATGGCTCGACCTCGATCCATTCTTCGATCTGCTCCTCGAGGTCGCTCGTGTGAAAGCGTCCGCCGACCTCGTCCAAAAGGAAGGCGAACGTATGGAAGAGCGGCGGGCCGTCCGGCGCCGCCACCGCGCGGTAAGTGATCCACGCGAGAAAGCGCTTGACGTCGGCCTCGAGGCCCGTCTCCTCCTCGGTCTCGCGACGGAGCGCATCGAGGATCCGCTCGCCGTGGTGGATGCCTCCGGTCGGTAGCCGATGGGCGCCGCGCGGATAGAAGGTCTTGATAGAAAGGAGAAGCTTGCCGTTACGACGTCGGATGACCATGCAAACCTCTGCGGTCCGGTTTGGGTTCTGGACCGGGTCGAAGAACGGACGGATGATGGCCTTCACGCGATGCGGCTCGCCGAAGCGGCGCGCGAGCTCGGCGACCTCCTGATCGAGCTCCGTCACTCAGTCCCGGTCGTACTTGCGGAGCACGTCCTCGAGGCCTTCGCGCAGCAGCACCGCCTCCTTTGTTTTCTTCCGCTCGGCGAGCGCTTTGAGGCGCGCGAGCTGGGCGGCGCTGTAATAGGAGGACTTGAGGACCATGTCGTCGGCCGGAGTCAGGCCGACGGTGTCGCCGCCCTGCTCCTTCGCGGCGTAGAGCGCGAGATCGGCCTTCCGCATGAGATCTTCTGGACTCTTCGTGTCGCGCGGGATGTTGGCGACTCCGATGCTCACGGCGCACCGCTGGCCCTTGGGCAGGACCTTCGCGAAGGCTGCGTCGATATCGCGCCGTAGTCCATCCGCCCGGAGGAACCCGGCTTCCACGGTCAGCCCAGGCGCGATCAGTGCGAACTCGTCGCCACCGATGCGGCCGAGCGTCCACCCCTCCCGCTTGGCGGTCCGGGAGAGCTCCACCGTCGCGGCGTTTATCGCCCGATCGCCGGCGTCGCGGCCGTGCACGGTGTTCAGCTGATGAAGGTTGTCGATGTCGAGGAGCAGCAGGGTCACCTGGTGCTCGGGCCGCTCGCGGGACTCCTTCCAGATCGCTATGAGCGCGCTATTGAAGGCGGGTGCGTTCAGGCAACCGGCCTTTGATTGTCCTGTTCGCGGCATTGTCTACCTCCACCACGTTACCTGACATATATATACGTCCGATAGACATATGTCTAGCGGTACGGGCCAGCTGACCGGCGAAGAGGCCTTTCTGCCGGACGGGTGGGCACGTACACTCGTCGGGAAGCGTTCGAGGGGCCATCCACCCCAAGCTGCCGGAAGAAGCACGAGTAAAACCGGCCGGAGCGCGCACCGTTAGAGGCGCAACGAGTGGACGCAAGCTGCGTCAACTTGGGTGGTACCACGGCTACGCCGTCCCGAGATGTCGGGACGGCGTTTTTGTTTGGCGCGAGAAGGAGCGGAGATGGCGACGGAGCGGAAAACGCGGTTCACACCGGTCGGATCGGGCTTCGACCTGCCCGAGCTCGAGCACGGCGTGCTCGACCTGTGGGAGCGCGAAAAGAGCTTCGACGCGCTGCGCCAGAAGAACGCAGGCGGGCCCCGCTACTCGTTCATCGACGGACCGATCACGGCGAACATCGAGGCAATGGGCGTCCACCACGCCTGGGGTCGCACGTACAAAGACCTGTACCAGCGCTACAAGGCAATGCAGGGCTTCGACGAGCGTTGGCAGAACGGCTTCGACTGCCAGGGCTTGTGGGTGGAGGTGCAGGTCGAGCGCGAGCTCAGCCTGAACAGCAAGCGCGACATCGAAACCTACGGGATCGACAAGTTCTCGCGCGCGTGCCGAGCGCGCGTCGACCGCAGCGCGGCCGCGATCACCAAGCAGTCCATCCGTTTGGGTCAGTGGATGGACTGGGACAACTCGTATTACACGTACAGCGACAACAACATCTCGCATATCTGGAGCGTGCTGAAGCTCGTCCACGAGAAGGGCTGGCTGTACAAGGGGCATCGCGCGATGCCGTGGTGCGCGCGGTGTGGGACGGCCCTCGCGGAGCACGAGATGACCGGCTCGTACAAGGAGATGACGCACGACTCCCTGTACGTGCGCTTCCCTGTTCTGGCCGAGGGTCGCGGCGTCGAGCTCGCGAAGCAGCACGCGTCATTCCTCGCCTGGACGACCACGCCCTGGACGCTTCCCGCCAACGTCATGCTCGCCGTCCATCCGGACCTCGACTACGTGAAGGTGCGCGTGCTCGCCGATGGCGCGACAGAACCCGAGCTGCTGATCCTCGGCGCGAAGGTCTACGCGCAATCGAAGTGGCACAAGGCCGAGGTCGTCGAGACCGTGAAGGGCCGCGACCTGGTCGGCCTCCGCTACGCGGGCCCGTTCGACGACCTACCGGCAGGTACGGAGGCGGCACCGGCCCACAAGGTCATCGAGTGGGATGAGGTCGGCGAGGCGGAAGGAACCGGCATCGTCCACATCGCTCCCGGTTGCGGAGCCGAGGACTTTGCCCTGGGCAAGCGCGAGAAGGCGCCGGTCATCGTGCCCATCGACGAGAATGCGCACTTCGTATCTGGGTTCGGCTGGCTCCAGGGCAGAGATGCCCGCGATGTCGCGCACGAGATCGCGGACGACCTGCGCAAGCGTGGTCGGCTGTTCCGCGAGCTTGCGTACACGCATAGCTATCCGATCTGCTGGCGCTGCAAGGAGGAGATCGTCTTCCGCGTCGGCGACGAGTGGTTCATATCGATGGACGAGCTTCGGCCGAAGCTCAAGGAGGCTGCGGCGAAAGTGCGCTGGCTTCCGGCGCACACAGGCGATCGGATGCAGAACTGGCTCGACAACATGGGCGACTGGAACATCAGCCGAAAGCGTTACTGGGGCCTGCCGATGCCGTTCTACAACTGCCCGAACGGACATTTCTTCATCATCGGAAGCCAGGAGGAGCTCCGCGAGCGGGCGGTACGAGGTCTCGATCAGCTTCAGGAGCTCCACCGCCCGTGGATCGACAACGTCGTGGTCGCGTGTCCGACGTGCAAGGCGGACAGTACGCGCGTGCGCGAGACCGGCGACGTGTGGCTCGACGCCGGCATCGTGCCGTTCTCAACGCTGAACTGGCTGGGCAACCGCGACTACTGGAAGAAGTGGTTCCCTGCCGAGTTCATCACCGAGAACGTGGAACAGATCCGCCTCTGGTTTTACTCGCAGCTCTTCTTCAGCGTCGTGCTGACGGGCGGCGCCCCGTACGAGACGGTGCTCTCGCACGAGTTCGTCTACGATGAGAACGGCGAGGAGTTCCACAAGAGCGGTGAGAACTTCATCGACTTCCCGCAGGCGGCCGAGCGCGCGGGGTCCGACATCGTCCGATGGTTCTACATGCGTCTGAATCCCGCCGACAAAGTGCTGTTCGGCTACGGCGTGCTCTCCGACGTCAAGCGCCGGCTCCTGGTCCTTTGGAACACCTACGCGTTCTTCGTGACCTACGCGAACCTCGATCAGTTCGATCCGACCGCCGCGGTCGTGCCCCCACGCGAGCGTCCGGTGATCGACCGGTGGCTCCTGTCGAGCCTCAACCGCCTGGTGCGCGACGTGCGCGGGGCGCTCGACGCTTACGACTCACAGACTGCGTGTTTGAAGATGGAGGCCTTCTGGGACGACCTTTCCACCTGGTACGTGCGCCGGAACCGTTCTCGTTTCTGGAAAGCGCGCTCCGAGCGCGACTCCCTGTCCGCGTATCAGACGCTCTACGAGGCGCTCACCACGCTCGTCCGACTGTTCGCTCCGGTGATGCCGTTCATCGCCGAGGAGATGTTCCAGAACCTGGTGCGCCACGCCACGACGAACGCGCCGGCGTCCGTTCACCACGCGAGCTACCCGTCATTCGACGCGTCGCTCATCGATGACGATCTGGAGCGCCGGATGCGCGCGGCGCGCCGTGTGGTCGAGCTGGGCCGCGCCGCGCGGTCGTCGGCCGGGGTGAAGACGCGGATGCCGCTCCCGAAGCTCATCGTCGTGTTCGACGCGAACGACCGGGACCACGGTGCGCTCGACACCGATTCAGAGCTAGCGGAGATCGTGAAGGACGAGCTCAACGTCAAGGCCATCGAGATCCGCGACGCGGCCGAGGGCCTGGTGAAGGAGACGGTCAAGCCCGAGCTCAAGGTGCTCGGGCCGAAGCTCGGCAAGGATCTACCGCGCGTGCGGCAGGCGCTCGCGGAAGGACGCTACGAGCGACGCGACGGGACGATCAAGGTCGAAGGCTTCGACCTGTCGGACGCCGAAGTCCTCATCGCGCACGAGGGCGCGCCCGGCCACGCCGTCGGCCGCGATGCCGGGGCCACCGTCGCGCTCGAAACGAAGGTCACGCCGGAGCTGGAGCTCGAGGGTCTCGCGCGCGAGCTCGCGCATCACTTGAACAACATGCGCAAGGAGGCGGGCCTCGACATCTCCGATCGCATCGCGCTCCGCTATGCGGGTCCGATCGGGCGCGTGTTCGAGCGCTACGGCGACTTCATAAAGCAGGAGGCGCTGGCGGCGAGCTTCGGCGAGGGACTCCACGAACGTGGCCACAAGTGGGAGGGCGAGCTCAACGGAGTCGCGGGAAAGCTCGAGATCGAAAAGAGCTAGCCGGGCGATCGCGCGCAGCCTTATAGGATCCGGTGCTCTCCTGCTGCTGCTTGGGTCTGTACCTGCGCCGATCCCGCCGACGCGTGCCGTGTTAGAGCAGCGCGCTCCGAAGCGCGGAGGAAATGAGGCGCGGAGCGCGCCGGCGTCCGGGACCGGTAAGTGCCGTCCGCCAGGTCGGATAAGAAAGGAGTGCGTGGGCCAGCGCGATGGCGTCGCTCGGCCGGACGCGTAAGCCGCCTCGACGCGCCAGGTCGTTGATCGTTCGCGTGATGATCCCGAGCCGCACTCCGTCCAGCTCTCGGAGGAGTGCAGCGATCTCTCGGGGGAGCGCCCCGTCGACGAGCGTCTCGAGGAGGACCGACTCCGCTCGGTACTCCCGCTCGTGCATCGCGATGAGCTCGGCGAGCACGGAGTCGGCGCTCTCACCGCGCGGTCGCCATCGCTCGATCCGTCCGATCAAACCCTCGGCGCGACCACGCAGTGCCGCGTCGACGAGGCGTTCCTTGGTCGGCGCGTGAAGGTAGACCGTGCGCGGCGCGACACGGGCGCGCCGCGCGACTTCGCTGACCCGAAGCTTCGCGTACCCACGCCGCGAGACCTCTCGCAGAGCCGCTGATTCGATGGCGATCGACGTTCGCGCCGTCGTGCGTGCCCGCTCGCGCTGGACGTACCGGCGATTCACTACAGAACAACTGTAGCGGAATATTTTCTCGTCCTCGACGCGATGAGGTGCGGCCGCTATCGTTACGTCTGAAGTGGCAGATCTCGCATTCGTCTTTCCTGGGCAGGGCTCGCAGGTCGTCGGCATGGGCCGAGCGGTCTACGAGCAATCCGCGCGCGCCCGCGAGATCTTCGATGAAGCCGACCGCACGGTGGGATATGAGCTGTCGAAGATCTGCTTCGATGGACCGTCGAGCGACCTCGATAACACGACGGTCGCCCAGCCCGCGATCCTGACGACGAGCGTGGCGATCCTCGAGGCGTTCATCGAGTCGGTGAACGCGAAGCTCGGCCGGCGCTCGAGCGACGGAGTTGAGCCGCGCGGAGTCGCCGCGCTTCCGGCGTCGCTGCGCCCGCGATTCGTGGCGGGTCACTCGCTCGGCGAGTTCACGGCGCTCGTCGCTGCAGGGGTCCTCACGTTCCAGGACGCCCTTCGCCTCGTGGCCGAGCGCGGCCGGCTCGCCGCGTCGCGGGGCGCGAAGGGTGCGATGGCCGCGATCGTCGGTCTCCCCGCTGAAGAAGTCGATCGTTTGATCAAGGACACGCTGCCGCTCGGGAGCGCCGTGGTGGCGAACGACAACGGGCCCGCGCAGGTCACGAT
>DATCPK010000138.1:0-3896 GCA_036570125.1 Candidatus Limnocylindria bacterium | reverse complement strand
GCTCGAGGAGATCGCTCCGGAGGCCGAAGCCGCCTAGTTCTCTAAGGTCGCCTCGAAGACGATCACCGAGCTGACGCCGATCCCATCGACCTGGTACGCGTAGCAACCCGGCGCGCGTACGCGGGTGTACGACGGCTGATGACGCCAACCATCACCGAGGGGATTACCGTCGAAGCGAAGCTCGAGCGGCGGATCGGAGCCGTTCTCAAAACGCACTTCGTTCGGCCCGTCGATCTGGTGGCCTCGGATCAGTGCATGGCCCGTGTAGCTCGGACTCGCGACCCACAACACCTTCGCGAAGTACCAGCCACCTTCGGGAGATCCCCCAAACGGTATGGTCCCGTCCGCGCGTGCACCAGCCGGATAGAGGGGACCGCTCCCCAGAGCCAGTCCGACATTGGGGTTGACGGTCGCGCCCGTCGCGCGCGGGCATGCCTGCCCAGGTGCCAGGACCGGAAGATTCAGCGGCCGCGCCGCCAGCGATGCCCAGATCGCCGCGTCCGTCGACGCCACGGGTGTGGCGCTCGGTGCAGCGCTCGGCGGCGTGCACCCCAAAACGAGCAAAACAATGACGGCGAGGCACATCAGCGACCTCATAGAAGCCATACAGGATCGGTGACGTCGCAGTTCCCTGGAATCGCCTTCTGTGCCGGGTTTACCGCTCGCTCGGCAGGCCACAATCGCCCGGATGTTGCGCCGCCTTTCACTCCTCGCCGCAACCGGCCTGCTCGCGACCGCGTGCTTCGGTAAGTTCGCGCTCGGCGTCACGCAGACGATCGAGCCGACACCGATCCTTCCGGGCGCGAACGTGAAGCAGGAGCTCAACATCGAAGCCGACGGGCTGCTCGGCACCGCCGTGAAGCAGGCGCTGACCGACGCGGCGACGAAGGGCCAAGCGCAAACGCAGTCCGGTACGCAATGGCAGATCCTCGATAGCTCCGAAGGTTCGGCGGTCCATCTCCGCATGTTCCGAACGGTCAACATGACCGAAGCGCAGACCGCGGTCGCGCAATCGTCCACCGGCGGGTTCGACGTGGGAACGATGAGCATTCACGCCGACGATTGGGTGCTCGCGCGGCGCTACACCGTGCGGATCGTCGTCACCCCGAGCGCACCGAGCACTCCGGCCGGAACCACGACGGGAACGGACGCCACCTCGCAGCAGCTCGCGAAGGCGATCCTCGCCGGCATCACCTACGACTACTACATGGGTATGCCCGGCATCGTCACCGCATCGAACGGCGTCCCCGGCGATCAGGCCCGCCTGGTGTGGCATCTCGATCTCGCGTCGGGAACAGAGCGCGTTCTCACCGCGGAGAGCATCTACCCCGACGTGCCCCGGCTCGTCGTGCTCCTGATCCTCATCGTCCTCTTCTTCGGCGCGGTCCTCATCAGGGCGCGCCGGCGCCGACCCATAACGTCGGAGCCGCCCATCTTCACGACGCCGTCGCAGTCCTAACGCGGGAGCTGCGCCAGGAACCGTTCGGCGTTCTTGTACGCGATCGCCGCGCGCGCATCGTCCGGCAGCTGCATGAGCCAGCCGCGGATGCGATTCACGATGTCGGCATACGCATCCCACCGCTCGTTCCCGGTGTACGAGCCGCCGACTGTCCACGTGTCGGTGCCCACCATGAAGCGATCGCTGTACTTGAGCAGCAGGTCGCGCCACTTGGGATCGAGCTGACCGTTCGGCGCGACGTCGTCGCGGAGCGACAGCTCGACCGAGAGCTTCGGCCATTTCGCGAGGAGCGCGTCGATCTGCGCGGGCGTCGCGGTCACGCCGGCGTGGGCCCACAGAACGATCTGGTCCGCGCCGACGTAGTCCAGCAGCTCAGCCACGGCGCGCGCGTCGGCGTGGGCCTGAAGAAAGAGGTTCTTCGATTGCGCGAAGGCGATGACCTGCTTCACGACCGGTAGCGTGATCTGACCGACGTTCAGGTGGAACTCGCCGAAGCCACGGTGTTCCCCAGCTCGATACGCAGACTCGACGTACGGCACGATCGTGCCGTCACGCGCCCACGAGAAGACGTCTGAGCCATTGCGGTACGGGCCGAGCATCGGGATGACCCGGTCGCCGAGAACCGCCTTGAGGCGAAACGTGCCCTCGTCCGGCGCGCTCGAGACGAGCGCTCTGGTGACGCTCAGCGAATCGAGAAGCGCCTGGATCTTCTCCGGTGGATATGCGACCCACGATTCGCGGCTGTAGTGCATGTGCGCGTCGAAGATCGGGAGGATGGTCGGAGTAGGGGAGGGAGTCGGCGAGGGTGACGGCGTGGGGCTCGGGGTCGGCGTCGGCGAAGCGACGGCGACCGTCGCGGTCGCGATCGGAGACGGCGAACTAGCCGCGGGCTGTCCGCACGCGGCAAGTAACACGACCGCAACGAGCAATAGGCGGGCCATCACGCTCTAGGGTCTCACGCCGTTTGGTCTATGAGATGGCCATTCAGTGGCGAGGTCCTGTGCCTGACACCAACTACACCGTCGGGCGCGGCGGGCACACAGTCGAGCTCATCGTCGACCACTGGACGGTCGTCATGTTCGAAGGCGCCATCCGGCGGTTCAAGGATCCGGCCAGCATCCTGTCCGCGCATTACGTCATCGGCTCGGACGGTCGCATCGCGCAGCTCGTGAGCGAGGACGACACGGCGTATCAGGCCGGCGTGTTCTCTGTGAACCAGCGGTCGATCGGCATCGAGCACGAAGCCGGACCCGCGATGCCGCCGAGCGATGCGCTCTACGCCGCATCCGCCCGTTTGCACGCCGACATCGCGAGCCGACATGGATTCGAGCTCCAGGTCGGCACGACAGTCCTGCCACACCACGCGATCGTTCCGACCGAATGTCCCGGGACGCTCGACCTCGACCGCATAGTTCGCGAAGCTCTGGAGGAGGACGACATGTTCACAGACGCAGATCGCGCAATGCTCAAGCGCGTGTACGACCACCTCGAGGCCTACGAGCCGCTGACCTGGACGAAGCGGCTGCAGCTGTGGCTCGCGAAGGCTTTGTCGAGCGGGCTGCCGAACGCCGACCTTTCGGGGCCGGACGTCGAGAGCGGGCAGGCGTTCGACGCGAAGACGGTTTCGCGGCGCTGAGCTTCGCGCGCGAGCGCGGCGTGCTCAGGTAGTGATGCCAGAGCACGCGCGCGGCGACGGCACGCCACGGACTCCACGCGCGCGTGATGCGGCCGATGCGATCCGGGCTCGGTAGAGAGCGCAACCTTTTCACCTCGCGGATCGCGGCGACGAGCGCGAGGTCGCCCGAGGGCCAGATGTCGGCGCGCCCGAGCGCCATCAAAAGGTAGATGTCCGCGGTCCACGCGCCGACGCCCTTGAGCTTGATCAACTCCGTGCGCGCGCTCTGATCGTCCATCTCGGCGAGACGGGCTGGATCGAAGTCGCCCGCGACGATCGCCAGGGCGAGCCCGCGGATGTACGCACTCTTTTGACGAGTGAGACCCGCGCTTCGCAGGTCGGCTTCGGACAGGGCTGTTACTCGTTCGGGTGTCACGGCGCCGGCGAGGCGCTCGAGCCTTCCGTATGCGGCACGGCCCGCCGAGAGCGATATCTGCTGCTCGAGGATGATCTGGACGAGCGTCTGGAACCCCGGAGCGCGGTCCCAGAGCGGAGGGGCACCGTGGCGCGCCACGACTGCGGCCAGGTGCGGGTCGCGTCGCGCGAGCTCGGCGACGCCCTCGGCCAGGGTCTCGGAGTTCAGCTGAAGCGCCACGTCCATCTAACGCACCACGCTACGGCGTTGTGAGATGACTCTCCTCTAGCCGAAGCGCTTCTTGTAGAGCTCCTTGAGCTCGGCATCGGTGCTGCCGAGATAGCGGCTCGTCGTGGCGACGTTGCGGTGCCCGGCGAGTCGCTGCGCCGCCGGCACGTTCATCTGCG
>DATCPK010000137.1:0-21539 GCA_036570125.1 Candidatus Limnocylindria bacterium | reverse complement strand
GCCATTCCCCTCCTGTACGCCCCAGCCTGCGCTCCTATTTCAACAACCGCCGGGCGACGGGCCGCGGGTGGCACGGCGGCAGGGCCTGCTCGCGGAGCGCGGGTGCCCCGGGGCCCCGTGCGACCGCGTCAGCGGTCGCGTACGGGGAGGGTGCGCGGAGTGAGCGGGCCCAGAGCCGGGACAGGACCCGCGGCCGGCGGTTCGCGCTATTTGAGGCGGCCGAGCGCAGGACCGGCGTGCGTGGGGATGCTGAAAATCTTGTCCCGCGATGCCCTCCCGCGCTCCAGCTGGATGTCGCCTGTCCGCAGCCCCAGAGCGGTCGCGAGCACGGTCTGAGCGGCACGGTTCGCGGCGCCGGATTCCGGGGCGGCCGCCACGCGCAGCACGAGCCGCCCTGCGCGTACGCCATCAAGCCGATCGGCCTTTGAGTGAGGGATCACGCGCACCGCAATGTCGATGCGCTCGCCCATCGCGCTAGATGGCTGGTGGGAGCACGCGGAGGATCAGGCTCGAGACGAGCTGGATCGCGAGCAGCGCGATGAACGGCGAGAAGTCGATCCCGCCGAAGAAGGGCATCGCGCGCCGGATCGGCGAGAGGATCGGCTCGCTCACGCCGACGACGAAGTCGCCAAGGCCGAAGGGCAGGCGCGCGTTCGGGATCCACGAAAGGATCACGCGCACGAAGATCGCGAGTGTCAGCGCTCCGGCCAGCACGTTGATGAAGGCTTCGACGAAGACGATCAGAAGGCAGGTGGTGCACACGCTGCGCTACACGTCCAGCCGGTACCGCGACGGCGTCGGCCCGGTCTGTCCCTGATACGACGAGCCGAGCTCCGGCGATCCGTAGGGATGCTCGGCCGGGCTCGAGAGCGGGAAGAACGAGAGCTGCCCGATCCGCATCCCGGCGTAGAGCGTGATCGGGATCGTGTTCACGTTCGAGAGCTCGAGCGTGATGTGGCCGTCCCACGCCGGGTCGATGAATCCCGCGGTGCTGTGGATGAGCAGCCCAAGCCGGCCGAGCGAGCTCTTCCCCTCGACCCGCGAGACCATGTCGTCCGGGAGCCGGATGCGCTCGCGCGTCGAGCCGAGGACGAACTCTCCCGGATGAAGGATGAACGGTGTCTTCGCGGGGATTTCGACGAGCTCGGTGATGTCGTCGAGCGGCCGCGCGAGGTCGATGAACGCGTGGCGGCTCGAGCGAAAGACGCGGAAGCGGTAGTCGAGACGGATGTCGACCGATGCCGGTTGTACGCACTTCGGATCGAACGGGTCGATGCCGATACGGCCTGCGTCGATCGCCGCGCGGATATCACGATCGGAGAGGACCACGACGACCGAGTATGCCGGGCTTCGCGTCACCCAGCGCGCGCACCGCCTCTCGCAGCTCGCTCCACGTTCGCACGCTGCGTTCTGCATCAGGCAGCGGCGCATGCGAGTAGCCCCAGAGGACCTGGATCGTGTGCGCGCCCGCGGCCTTCCCCATCGCGAGATCGGCCGCACTGTCGCCGATCACCACGGATTCCGCCGGTGAAACGCCGAGCCGGCGCATCGCAAACAACGCGAGGTCCGGCGCGGGCTTCGGGCGAACAACGGAATCGCCGCCGAGGTACGCGTCGATGTCCTTTTTGATGCCCAGGCCGCTGAGGATCCGCTCGCAATCCGCCGCGCGCTTGCCCGTGACCGTCGCCTGGAGCAGCCCGGCCGCGTGGAAATCGCGAAGCGTCGTTCGCGCGCCGCGATACAGCCGCGTGGCGGGGATCGCCACGGCGTCGTAGCGCGTGCGGTACTCCGTCCGATAGCGCTCGACATCGGTGTCGCCGACGTCGGGCCACGCGAGCCGGAACATCGCGTCGAGCGGAAGACCGATCAGCTCGCCCACCCTCTCGTACGCAAGGAGCGGACCGCCGTGCTCAGCGATGACCCAGTTCATGGTCTCGACGACGAGGCGCACGCTGTCGGTCAGCGTTCCGTCGAGATCCCAGAGGACCGCGCGAAGGCGCGGAGGTTTGCTAGCGGCGACGGCGGCGCGAGGGGCCGGCGACAATGGGCTCGGCGATGGGCAGCGCGATCTGCTCCGCGACGCGCCGATCGCGCGCCTCCTGGCGGATGCGCACGAGCGATGCGAGCTCGTCGTAGAGCGCGTCGATGTCCTCGATACGCGAGTAGACGATCTTGAAGCGGAGATACGACAACGGATCGCGCTCGGCGAGACGCTCGAGCACCATCTCACCGATCCGTCCCGATGCGATCTCGGACGCGCCGCTCTGCTTGACGCCCGCCTCGAGCTCGTCGATGAGTCGATCGATCTCGTCCCCGCTCAGCCCCTTCGAAGCGGCCTTGCCGATGGCGCTCGCGAGCTTCCGGCGATCGAACTCCTGCCGGCTGCCGTCGCGTTTCAGGACCTGGATGCGGGCTGACTCGCTTCGTTCAAAGGTGGTGAAGCGCTCCTCGCAGCGGTCGCAGACCCGGCGCCGGCGGATCGAGTCGCCGTCCTCCGCCTCGCGCGAGTCGATGACGCGGGTGTCGAGGTTGCCGCAACCGGGGCACTTCACAGACACAAGATATGGGCACGGCGCTACCAAATCTAGTGTCCAGGACAAATAGAGAGGCCCCGGCGGAGCGCCGGGGCCTCTCGGAAACCAAATGCGCGCTTGTTTAATGCCCGATGCCGAGCAGGAACAGAAGGATGATCAGCACGAGCGGTGCGCCGAGCAGCCAGAACAAGATCAGGATCATCTTCGGGTCCTCCTTTACATCCGTGTCGTTCGGTCGGACGCGACGGTCGTGCGCCCGTAGCCGGTCTCACGCGTTCGATAGTGGTTCACGTTCATGGGCTCGCCCGAAGCGAACCATCCGCCGACGACGGCGCCCATAAGACCGATGAGCATCCCGAGGATGCTCCCCACGGCCGCGTTGCGGATCGCGATCGCGGTGTTGGGGTCGACCGGAGTCGTGCTCGGAGTGGGCGCTCCCGGAGGCGTCAGCCCTCCGAGGTACCCGCCGCCAAGGGTGTTGGCTCCGGACAACGCCGCGAAGAGCAGCACGATCGCCATCGATACGAGCCACGCCGCGACGCCGTGAAGGATCGCGGGTTCCGCGCGTCGCGCGCCGGACATCTTCGCGGCGACCCACGCGCCGATGAGGCTCGCGAAGAACGCCCCGAGGACGCTGAAGATGATCGTGACCGGTCCGAGATCGGCCCATTTCAGGATCCGGTCGTCGACCGCTTTGTGCGCGCCGATCGCGAGTGCGATGAGAGAAAAGAGCACCGCGGCCACAAGGCCCGCGAGCGCGCCGACGAACACGGAGCCCCAGCTCAGGTGCCAGCCCGTCCAGCTCGCGTCCCATCCGTAGCCATCAGGGGCGGGCGCGCGCTCGACACGTTCCACTCGGTTCATACGCTCTGCCTCCTTCGTTATTGACGGCAGAGAGGTCCAAAAAAAAGCACCCCCGCCGTCTCTTTTCGAGAAGCGGGGGTGCAGGTCACGTGCCAGTTACTTTCAGGGCCGGACAAGCCGGCGCTCGACTAGCGCCGACGGAGGAAGCTAGGAACCTCGAGGTCGTTCGCGTCGTATTTCTTCGACTCTTCGATCTTCGGATGCGGTGGCGTAATCGGCGCGGACGTCACTGCCGACGTCGGTGTTACACGCTGCTCGACCGAGGGTGCTTGCCGCTTGTACATCGGACCTTCGAGACGACGGATCGCGCGAGCGGCCTCGAATGCGGTCGCGATGACGGAGATCTTGACCTCGCCGCCCATACGCTCGTCGATGACCGCGCCGAAGATGATGTTGGCCTCGGGGTCGGCCGCCGCGTGGATGATCTCGGCCGCCTCGTTGACCTCGAAGAGCGTGAGGTCCGGGCCGCCGGTGATCGTGAAGAGCACGCCGCGGGCGCCATCGATGCTCTGCTCGAGGAGTGGCGACATGATCGCCTGGCGGGCCGCGTCCGCGGCACGCGACTCGCCGGACCCGTGCCCGATGCCCATGAGGGCCGAGCCCGCGTTGGTCATGATCGTCTTCACGTCGGCGAAGTCGAGGTTGATGAGGCCCGGGACCGTGATGAGATCGCTGATGCCCTGCACGCCCTGACGCAGGACATCGTCGACGATGCGGAACGCGTCGACCATGCTCGTTTTCTTCTCGACGACCTGGAGCAGTCGATCGTTCGGGATGGTGATGAGCGTGTCGACCTTGTCGACGAGCTCGGCGATGCCCTGCTCGGCGAGGAGCCGGCGCTTCGCGCCCTCGAAGCTGAAGGGCTTCGTGACGACGGCGACCGTGAGCGCGCCGACGTCCTTGGCGATCTCGGCGATGATCGGGGCGGCTCCGGTGCCGGTCCCGCCACCCATGCCGGCGGTCACGAACACCATGTCCGCTTCCTTCAGGGCCTCGTAGAGCTTTTCGCTGTCGTCCTCGGCGGACTTCCGCCCGACCGTGGGATCGGCGCCCGAGCCAAGGCCCTTTGTGACCTTGTCGCCGATGCGCAGCTTGTGCGGGGCGTCGGAAAGAAGGAGTGCCTGAGCGTCCGTGTTCACGGCGATGAACTCGACGCCGAGGAGCTCAGCGCGAATCATCCTATTTACGGCGTTCGAACCGCCGCCGCCGACGCCGACGACCTTAATGAGCGCGAAGTTCTCGATATCGCTTCGGAGGGGCATGGGTAAGCCTCCATGATGTCCATGCCGCTGCCCCTCCCCTAGCGGTGCGCTCATGGCTATTCAGTTCGCGCGCTGACTATAGTCTGCAAACTCAACGTTTGGCGAGCGGTATTTGTGATTCGTGTTTCGTGATGACGCGGAGCGCGGAGGTCGCGCTCCACCTCGCTGAAACAAACGCGTGCTCTCGTTGGTGTCCGTCGTCCCTAGTCAGCGGCTCCTTGCGAAGATTTTCTAGGGCATGAGTCCCTTGAAGATCTTTCCGATCCGGGAGGACACGCCGTCGAAAGGCGCCCGCGGGCCGTGACCGTTGCCTCGATCGTCATCCGAGGCCCAGTTGTGCGCGCCCCACAGCAGTAATCCGCTCGCGGCGGAGTACGGCGGCGTGGCGATCTGGTCGGTCAGGCCGCCGAGCCCCTTCGGCCCGACCACGCGGGCGCTCATACCGAGCTGGTCCCGAGCGGCTCTGGTCACGCCCTCGAGGAGCGACCCGCCGCCGGTGAGGACGAGTCCCGCCTGTAGGCGATTTGTGGCGCCGGCGGCCTCGATTTCGGCGCCGATGAACTTGAAGATCTCGGTCACCCGGGATTCCACGATCTCGGCGATGTGGCGCCGGGTGACGCCGTGCGAAGTCTCCTCACCGATGGAGGTGACCTGAAGCACCTCGTCGGGATCGACGTCCATCGGCACGGCCGATCCGTAGCGGAATTTCACGCTCTCGGCCACGTCGGGAGTCACGCGGAGGACGATCCCGAGGTCGGCGGTGACGCTCCGGCCACCCATCGGGATGGTCGCGCAATGGGAGATCGAGCCGTCCTGGAAGATAGCGACGTCGGTGGTGTCGCCGCCGATGTCCGCCAGGCACACGCCCAGCTCCCGGTCCTCATCGTTGAGGGTCGCCTCGGCGGTCGCGAGCGGCGCGAGGACCAGCTCGTCGATCTCGACGCCAGCGCGCATGACGCACTTCGTGAGGTTCTGAACGCTCGTCGACGACGCGGTGACGATGTGCGTCTCCACCTCGAGGCGCACGGCGGTCATCCCGATCGGGTCGCGCACGCCCTCCTGGCCGTCGACGACGTACCCGCGCGGGACGACGTGGAGGATCTCCCGGGTATTCGGGATCGAGACGGCACGCGCGGCTTCGATGGCGCGAACGGTGTCCCCCCGGTCGACGTCATGCCGCGACGAGCCGGAGACGGCGACCATCCCGCGGGAGTTCTGCGAGGCGATGTGGCTGCCGGAGATGCCGACGAACGCCGATCGGACTTTCAGCCCGGAGATGCGCTCGGCCGCCTCGACGGCGCTCGCGACCGACTGGACGGTCCGGTCGATGTCGATGACGACGCCTTTGCGGAGCCCATCCGAAGCGGCCATGCCGATCCCGATGACGTCCACGCCACCCCGCGCGGCCATCTCTCCAATGAGGACGCACACCTTCGTCGTTCCGATGTCGATGGCGACGAGCACGGTTTGCTCAGCCATCACTCACTCCGATCATTGCAAGGAAGTATCCCTTCATTAGAGGAAATGGCGGCGGATGACCGCCACGTTCTGAAAGATCCTCCACCCGAAGGCGAACAGGGCCACGAGATAGAGGTCGATCCCGAGCCGGTCGCCGAGGAATGTCAGACCCGCCGCGAGGAGAGCGTTGGTGTAGAACCCAGAAAGGAAGATCCGCGTGTCGAAGTGGCCCTCGAGCTCCGCGCGACCGGCGCCGAGCAGCGAGTCGAGCGCCGCGAGGATCCCGACGGCGGTGTATCGCGCCCATTCGATCGGAAGGTTGAATCGGAGCGCGAGGCCCAAAAGCACCCCGGCGACGAGTCCGAGGAGCGGAAGCAGCACCTAACTTGGGCTGAAGACGATCTGATCGGGGCTGCGCACGTCGACGTAGTCTAGCTTTCGCTGCTGGTTATCTCGCAGGAATCTGCGCGCCAGCGCGATCTTGTCGTCGATGCGTTCCGCGCCACCGAATCGGATCTCCCACCCCGCCGCCACACGGAGCACGAGCCCGGTCGCGCCCGCGGCGAGAACGACGCGCGGCGACGTCGCATCCGGCCGCAGATCCGCCGGCCCAAGGCGCGCGAGCTTCGTCGCGGCCTCGACGAGGGCCGGGTCGAGCCGGTCGCCCGCTTGCCGCGTCTTCTGCTCATCGGTCACGCGGATATCAGGCGCCCCGCGCGGATCGAGCGACGAGAAGAGGACGCCCTCGGCGTCGACGAACCACTCGGTCCCGCCGGATATCCAGCGTGCGACCGCGACGCGCTCGCTCAGGATCACCGTCACGTGATCAGGGATCCGTATCTGGACCTGCGCATCGCGGACGGCCGGCAGCTTGACCAGGCGGGCGCGTGCGCGCGCGGCGCTCGCGCTGAACGATTGCGCCCCGAGGAGCTCGCTCGCGGCGACGACGGCGTCGACCGGGACGTGATGCGCGCCTTCGATCGCGACGTCGCGGATCCGCCAGAAGGGACCGATCGACGCGGCGAGGATCGCCGCGGCACACATGAATGCGGTGACGCCCGCGACCGCGCGGTCCATGTCTGCGGGACGGCGTGGCGGCCGCAGCCGCCGGCCTCGCGAGCGAGGTCTCAAGGTCAGCGCGCCCGCCTGCGCGCGTCCTCGAGGGCCCAGTCGACGAAACGCGCCAGCAGGTCGCCGAACGCGATGCCGGCGGCGCGCGCGGCTTTGGGTAGAAGGCTGTTCGCGGTCATGCCGGGGATCGTGTTCACCTCGAGCGCCACCATGCGCTCGCCTGACCAGACGAAGTCCGTCCGCGACATGCCCCGGCAATGCAGCGCTCGGTGCGCCCGCACCGCGAGGTCCTGGGCGCGTTTGGCCACGTCGGGAGGGATCTCGGCCGGGCAGACCTCCTCGCTCTCGCCGGCGTCGTACTTCGCGCTGTAGTCGAAGAACGCGCGCTTGGTGAGGATCTCGATGACCGGCAGAGCGGTCAGATCGTCGTTCCCGATGACCGGGACGGTGAGCTCGCGGCCGCGGATCTGCTCTTCGACGAGGACGCGCTCGTCGTACCGGAGGGCACCCGCGATCGCTGGAGCGAGCTCGGCGTCCGTCTTCACGATCGACGCGCCGACGCTCGATCCGCTGCCGACCGGCTTGACGAACGCGGGGAACCCGACCGATCGAGCCAGGTCGAGATCGGTCCTGCCCGTACCGCGGAGGACGACGCCGCGCGGTACATCAAGGCCCGACGCGGCGAGGACCTGCTTCGCCACCTCTTTATCCATCGCGAGCGCCGACGCGAGCACGCCCGATCCGGTGTAGGGAACGCCGATCGTGTCGAGCAGTCCCTGGATGCGCCCGTCCTCGCCCCACGTCCCGTGGAGCGCGATGAGCACGACGTCGATCGGCTCGGCGTTCGCCATCACGCGTGTCGCCGGAACGAGCGAGCGCGACGCGCTCTCGATCTGCTTCTCGAGACCGCGCGGGAGCTGATGGTCCGGCTCGAGCCTCGCGCCGCCGTCTAGGAGACGCTGCGCCTGGTCGCGCTGCGCGGCCGTGATCTCGGGGTTGCGGGCCATGAAGGCGAGCGGATCGAGGAGCACCACCTCGAAGCGGGATGCGTCGAGGCTCGCCGCGATCTGCGCGCCCGTCGCGAGCGAAATGTCGCGCTCCGCCGACGCACCGCCGGTGAGCACGCCGACTCGGATTTTCACCACTCGCCCACCACCACGACCTCGGGGACGAGCCTCACGTCGAAGCGCTTCGCGACCTCCTGCTGCACGAGGGTCATGAGCGCGCGCACGTCGCTCGCCGTCGCGTTGTCCGCGTTCACGATGAAGTTCGCGTGCTTGGGGCTGACCATCGCGCCGCCGATCGCGTGCCCTTTGAGTCCCGCGGCCTCGATGAGCCGGCCCGCGAAGTCCCCCGGCGGGTTGCGGAAGATCGACCCGGTGTTCGGCTGCGCGAGCGGCTGTTTCTTGATCCGCTCGTTCGCCATCTCCTTGATCCGCTTCACCGCGTTCGCGCGGTCGCCGCCCCGGCCGCGAAAGCGGGCGCGGACGCAAACGATCGGCGTGCCCTGAAGAGCGCTCGTGCGGTACGAGTAGCCGAGCTCGTCCTTCCGCGCCGTCCAGGTATCGCCGTTCATATCGACGAGCTCCGCGTCGACGATGACGTCGGCCGTCTCGGTGCCGAAGGCGCCGGCGTTGCCGTGCACCGCGCCCCCGACGGTCCCGGGAACGGTCGCCATCCACTCGAGTCCCTCGATGCCGGCGCGCGCAGCGACTGCGGCGACGTGCGCGAGCTCGGTGCCGGAGGAGGCCGTCACGATCTCGCCGTCGACGCTCGACTCGCGCCACGCGTTCTGCAGCACGAGGCCACGGATGCCGCGGTCGGCGACGAGCACGTTCGTCCCGCCGCCGAGCAGAAAGACCGGGAGCTCGTTCGTCCGCGCGACCTGGATCGCGCCGAGGAGATCCGTCGCGCTGGCGATCCGGAGGAAGAAATCGGCGGGGCCGCCGATGCGCAGCGAGGTGTGCGGCGCGAGCGGCTGGTCGCGCACGCCGAACGCCGCCAAGGTCATACCGCCGCGCGCTCGCGAAGGAGCTCGAGGAGGCGCACGCCGGCGGGACGGATGTCGCCCGCGCCGAGCACGAGCACGAGGTCTCCGGGTCGCGCCCTCTCCACGAGCGCACGCGCCGCCGCCTCCGCGTCGAGGACGTAGGCGCCGCCCGCGCGCGCGGCGAGCTCCTTCGCGCCGGCGCGGCTGTCCGCCGCCTCACGTACGGACGAGAAGGTCTCGGCCACGACGCGGTCGTCGGCGGTGCGAAGAGCGGCTGCGAAGTCGTCGAAGAACGCGCGCAGCCGGCTCGGCGTATGCGGCTGGAAGAGCACGATCACGCGGCCCTTCGTGCGCGCGCGCACCGCGTCGATCGACGCGCGGATCTCGGTGGGGTGGTGCGCGTAGTCGTCGACGACGGTGATGCCGCGTGCCGAGCCGAGCTCCTCGAGGCGTCGCTCCGTTCCGTTGAACGTGGCGAACGACTTCGCCGCGGCGGCCGCGGGAACGCCGAGGGCGTCGGCCGCGGCGAGTGCCCCGGCTGCATTCCGCGCGTTGTGCGCGCCCGCGAGGCGCAGGGACACCGGGATCGGCGACTCGAACGGCCCCGCAAGATCGAAGAACACGCCGTCCGCACGTTGCACGAGCTCGACCACGCGATATCCGGCACCCGGAGAGGTGCCGTAGGTCGCGACCTGGCGCCCGGCGAGGTCGGCCTTGGCAAGCTCCGCGGCGCCCGGGTCGTCGGCGCACGCCACCAGCCAGCCGCCGCGAACGATCCCCGCCGCGAACGACGCGAACGCCTGCTTCACGTCGTCGTGCGTCGGAAACACGTCGATGTGGTCGTGCTCGACGTTCGTGACGATCGCGATCTCGGGCTCGAGTGCGAGGAACGCCCGGTCGTACTCGTCGGCCTCGATGACGAGCACGTCGCCCTTGCCCGAATACGCGTTCGTGCCGAGATCGCGAAGGACCGCGCCGCAGATCAGTGAGGGGTCGAGCCCGCCGGCGCGAAGCGCCGTCCACGCGAGCGCGGTGGTCGTGCTCTTTCCGTGCGTGCCCGCGACGGCCAGGACGCGCTTGCCGCGGCCGAGCTCGCGCCAGGCGTCCTCGCGCTTCCACACCGGGATCCCCGCCGCGCGCGCGGCCGCGATCTCGGGATTGGCGTCCCCGTACGCACTGGAGCGGACGACGATGTCGGTGCCCGCAACGTTCTTCGGGTCGAACGAGGTCGCGATCGTCGCGCCGTCCGCCCCGAGGGCTGCCGCCAAAGGCCACGCGCCCTTGTCGGACCCGCTCACGGTGTCGCCGCGCGCCATGAGCAGGCGCGCGACCGCGGACATGCCCATGCCGCCGATCCCGACCACGTGGAATCTTGTCCTGCTCAATCTCCGGCCTCCGCCCGGGAGAGCGGCCCAAGGCTGGTGGTCTTGCTCCTCACGGCAAAGCCGCTCGTCGCTCGCTTTTTCATGAACATCCACCGAGCTTGCGCAGCTCGGCCGCGATCGCGATCGCGGCGTCGGGCCGGCCGGCGGCGCGCGCGGCCTTGGCCATACGCGCGAGCCGAGCGGGGTCGTCGAGCAGACCGGTGACCTGCGCCACGAGGCGGTCCGCGTCGAGCTGGCTCTCGCGAATGACGATCGCGGCGCCGCGCTCGGCGATGTCCTGCGCGTTCGCCGCCTGGTGTGCCTCGGCCGACGCCGCGAACGGCACGAGGATGAGCGGCACGCCGAAGGCGAGCGGCTCCGCGATAGACGACGAGCTCGCGCGCCCGATCACGAGGTCCGCCGCCGCGAGCGCCGCGCCCATCTCTTCGTGGAGGAACCCGAACACGTGGTAACGCTCGCGAAGATCCTCTGGCAGCGTGTCGCGCTTCGCCGAGACCTGCGCGAGATGCGCGGCGCCGGTGTGATGGATGACGGTCGCGCGGCGCAGGAGCCGAGTGACCGCGCCGGAGACGGCGTGGTTGATCGCGGCGGAGCCCTGACTGCCTCCGGTGACGAAGATGACCGGACCCTCGGCGGGGATGGCGAGCTTCGCGCGCCCAGACTCGCGCGTCCATTTCAGGAGCGAGCGGCGGATCGGATTGCCATCGACGAACGTGCGGCCGCGTGGGAGCACGCGAAGCGATGCCTCGAACGTCGCGCCGATGCGCTGCGACCATCCGGCGAGCAGCCGGTTCACGCGTCCGGGGACCGCGTTGCCTTCCCAGATGTAGACCGGCACGCGCGCGATCCGCGCCGCGACCGTTGCGGGCAGCGACGCGACCCCGCCGGTCGTGCAGCAGACGTCCGGCTTGAATCGCAGGATCTGCATGAACGCGTCGGCCGTCGCGATGGGCATCAACGCGGCGCGCGTGACGAGCGAGAACCGCGAGTCGGGATCGCGCAGGGATGGCATGACGGTCGCGTGGAACGGAATCCCGGAGCCGGACACGAGCTCAGCCTCGTGGCCGCGACGACCACCGATGAACAGGAACTGGACGTCGGGATCCGTCTCGCGGAGCGCTTCCGCGACCGCGAGGAGCGGGCTCACGTGTCCGCCCGTCCCGCCACCGACGAGAAGCACGCGACACGCTCGTCCGCTGTGTGGCTCGGGCTCGACCAACGTTCAGGAGGATACCCACGGCGATGAGACCGACACAGAGCGAGCTGCCCCCGTAGGAGATGAAGGGCAGGGTGATGCCCGTCATCGGCACGAGGCTCGCGACGACGGCCATGTTCACCCACGCCTGGAAGCAGAGCCACATCGTGACGCCGGTCGCCAGCAGCGCGCCGGTGGAGTCCTCCGCGCGGAGCGCGATACGTACCCCGCGAAAGGCGAGGACCAGGAACAGGAGCACGATGACGAGCGTTCCGGCGAGCCCAAGCTCGTCGCCGAGGACGGCGAAGATCGAGTCGGTGTACGGGTGCGGCAGGTAGCCGAACTTTTCCTTCCCCGCCCCGAGACCCTCGCCGAACGGGCCGCCGAGGCCCAGCGCGTAGAGCATCTGGATGGTCTGGAACCCCGCGTCCTGCGGGTGCGCCCACGGATTCATGAAGGTGGTCAGCCGCTCGAGGCGCTCCGGATTGACCACCGCCAGCGCCGCGACGCCGACGGCGGTGCACAGCCCGAGGGCCGCGAACATCATCACCCGCGCCCCGGCCGCGAAGTACATGCCGAGCGCGACCATGACGATCACGATCGTCGTACCGAGGTCCGGCTCCGCGATGACCAGGCCGGCGACGAGCATCGTTGTCAGCACGAACGGCACGGTCACGCGCCACGAGCCGACCTGCTCGCGCTTCGCACCGAGCCACGTCGCGAGATACACGATGAGCGCGAGCTTCGCGAACTCCGCGGGCTGCAGCCCGAAGCTGCCGCCGAAACGCAGCCAGCGAGTTGCGCCACCGGCGCTCACGCCGACCCCCGGTATGAGGACGGCCCCGAGAAGAACGACGGCGAGGAGAAGGAGCGGCACCGCGACAAAGCGCAGCAGCCGGTAATCGACCCGGGATGCGACGAGCATCGCGACGACGCCGAGCGCCGCCCACGCCGATTGCTGCGCGAGGAACGTGCTCGGGTCGTCGTTCGCGTCGAGCGCGGTGATGCCGCTGGCGCTGTAGACCATCGCGAGCCCGAGGAAGAGGAGCACGAAGACGACCGCGACGAGCGGCAGGTCGTAGGTCGTGGTCCGCGACAGCGCGAGCTTCATGAGGTGAACGACCGCACGATCGCCGTGAACTTCTCACCGCGCTCGTCGGCCGACGAGAACATGTCGAACGATGCGCACGCCGGCGAGAGCAGGACCACGTCGCCCGGGCGCGCCATCTCGCGCGCGTCCGCCACCGCCTTGTCGAGCGTCGCGGCGCGGCGCACCTCGACGACCCTGTTGGGATCGGCCGCCGCGATGGCCGAGGCGATCTCGTCCGCCGCCCGTCCGATCAAGACCGCGCCGTGCGCGCGGAGCGCGAGCACGCGCGCGAGCTCCGAGAAATCCGCGCCTTTGGAGACGCCGCCGAGTATCGCGACCGCGGGACGCTCGTAGGCCGCGAGCGCCGACATGGTCGCGGCCGGCGTGGTCGCGGCGGAGTCGTTCACCCACAGCACGCCGTCCTTCTCGGCGACCGTCTCGAGTCGTCGCGGCACGCCCTCGAACTCGCGCAGAACGCGGCCGATCGCATCGGCAGGAATGTCGAACGCGTCGCCGACGATCGCGGCAGCGAGAGCGTTCGCGACGTTGTGCCGTCCGGGGACGCGGAGCTCGCTCGCCTTGCAGAGAACGGTCCTGCGGTCGCCGGCGACGAGCACGAGATCGCCGTCCTGATCGAGATGCGCGCCGCGCTTCGGACGCAGCGAGAGCGAAAAGCCGCGCACCTCCGACGCAGCCCCCGTGTGGAGCGCGAGGGTCGCGGGGTCGTCGAGGTTCAGCACGGCGATGTCGCGTGGGCCCTGCCACGCGACGATGTTCTTCTTCGCCGCGATGTAGGCGTCGCGGGTGCCGTGATGATCGATGTGGTCCTCGAGGACGTTCGTCACCACAGCGACGTGCGGGCTATGTCCGAGCGTCTCGAGCTGAAAGCTCGAGAGCTCGAGGACGACGATGTCGTCAGGCCGAAGGTTGTCGACCTCCTGGATGACGGCGGTCCCGATGTTCCCGCCCACGATGACGCGCCGCGAACCCTGCGAGAGGACGCGCTCGACGATGGTGGTCGTCGTCGTCTTGCCCTTCGTGCCGGTGATGCCCACGATCGGCGCGGGGCAGAGCCGGAAGAAGAGCGCCATCTCCGTGAGGACCGGGACGCCGCGATTCAGCGCGCGCAGGATGGTCGGCGAGCGCGGTCGGATCCCGGGGATCACGAACACGAAGTCCGGCTCCGCGAGCGCGGTCTCGTCGGTCGACGGACCAAGGATCAGCCTGACCTTTTCGGCGACGTCGCCGAGGCGCGCGATGCCGTCGGCGAGCTCCTCACGCGGCTTCGGGTCGGCGATGGTGACGTTCGCGCCCTTGGAGACGAGGAAGCGCGCGAGGCCCGCAGTGGTCCGGCCCTTGCCGAGACCGATGATCGTGACGCGCCTTCCGCGGAACTCATCAACGGTGATTTCGGGATCGAACGTGACCGTCACAGGAGCTGTCGCTCTCGGGGGCCCCTACCCCCGCGTCCAATGAAGCCGAGCTGCGTTCCGTATCGCCCGTCGGGGTCGCGACCGCGGTACGACCACAAGTCGTGCCCACCGGAGAGGGTGCATATCCGGGCGACCTCGATCGATTCGACGCCAAGGTCGCGGAGCTGCGCGACGTTGGCGGACCAGAGATCGAAGGCGACCCTCCCGTCGGGATCGCGCCGCAGATGCGGACCCTGGCCGCTCGCCGTGACCAGCTCCGCGCGCGCTTCGTCGATCGAGTAGCAGCAGGGTCCGATCGACGGACCGATCGACGCGACGAGCGCGGACGCTCGCGAACCGGCGCCGACGAGCGCGCGGACCAGCGCCTGCGCGACGCGGAGTCGCGTTCCCTGCCAGCCCGCGTGCGCCGCGCCGATACGGCCGGACGCGGGGTCCACCACGAGGATCGGCACGCAGTCCGCGGCTGCGACGCCGAGCAGGACGCCGGCACGATCCGTCCACACCGCATCGCCCTCCGGCCAGGGCTCGATCGCTCGATCGAGACGGACGACGGTGTTGCCATGCACCTGGCGGACGCGCGCGACCTCGTCGAAGCCGAGCCGCCGCGCAAGCGCGCGGCGGTTGCGGTCCTGCTCGTCGAGCGGGAACACGGAGCCCGCCATGCTCCCCTGCGCCCGCGTGGTGAACCCGGCCTGCACGCGATACCGCTCGAGGAGCGGCGACCGGAGCAGCCCATCGCGTTCGACCCACGTCGAGGTCATCACGCTCATCGCGTCGGTGTCGCCAGCGCGAGGATCGCCGCGACGATCCCGGCGAGCGCGCCGATGAGCCAGAAGCGGATCGTGACCTTGACCTCGGGCCATTCGAACTGGTTGTGCAGGGGCGCCATCCGGAAGATCCGCTTGCCGCGGAGCTTGAAGCTGCCGACCTGGAGGATCACCGAGGCCGTCTCGGCGACGAAGATGATCCCGGCCACCGGCAGAAGGAGCACGAACCCGGTGGTCAGCGCGCACGCGGCGAGCGTGGCGCCGATCGCGAGCGCTCCCGTGTCACCCATGATCACCTCGGCCGGGTGCACGTTGAACCAGAGGAACGCGAGAAGCGCCCCGACCATCGCAGCGCAAAACACAACGAGCCAGTCGTAGTGGACCGCGGCGGCGATGAACGCGAACGCGAGGAAAGCGAAGACGCTCGTGCCTCCGGCGAGACCGTCCATGCCGTCCGTCAGGTTCACTCCGTTCGAGGTCCCGACGATCGCGATGACGGCGATGATGCCGAAGACGACCGCGCCGACGACCCATTCGCCGACGAGCGGAACGAAGATGCCGTTCACCGCGAAGTGCTTCTGGATGTAGATCGCGGCGGCGAGCGCGACGATCGTCTGCCACACGAGCTTGTGACGGCCGCGGATGCCGAACCCATATGTGACATTGACGAAGTCGTCGATCGCGCCGAGCGCACCGACGCCGACGAGCGCGCCGACGGGGACGATCGTCTGCGGGATGTAGTTGTCACGCTCGTTCTGCGGGAGAAGGAACCACACGAACGCCCACAGGACCGCGACGACGATGATGAACAGCGCGCCGCCCATCGTCGGGATGCCCTGCTTGGCGAAGTCTCGGGTCGGTCCCTCGCGCCGGATGTTCTGGCCGATCCCGAAACGCCGGAGCAGGCGGATGTACGGGCCGCCGAAGATGAGCCCAAGGAGGAACGCGGAGAGCATCACGCCGAGCGCGAGAACGGCGGTAGGCATCAGGCTTTCGCCCCCGTCTGGACGAGCGCATCGGCGAGCTGGTCGAGCGCGAGCGAGTGCGATCCCTTCACGAGGATCGTGTCTCCGCGCCGCACGATGCGTCGCACGAGCATCAGCGCCTCGGCCCGATCCGCCACCTGGTACGTCTCGCGGAGCCCGGCGGCGCGCGCCGCGCCCACCATCGTCTCCGCGAGCTGGCCGACGCCGACGAGCACGTCGGTCTGTTTCGCGGCCTCTCGCCCGGCGGCATCGTGCGCATCGGCGGAGAGCGTCCCGAGCTCGAGCATGTCCCCGATCACGGCGACGCGGCGCGTCGGCACCGAGCCGAGCACGGCGAGAGCCGCCATGACCGCGGCAGGGCTCGCGTTATAGGAGTCGTCGATCACGACGAACTCCGACGTGCGGCGGATGTTCATGCGATGAGCCGGCGCGTCCATCGCCGACAGCGCGGTCGCCGCCTCGTCGAGGGGAACTCCGAGCGCGGTGGCGGCGCCGAGCGCGGCGAGGGCCGACGCGACGAGATGCCGCCCCGGCAATGGAAGCCGCACGTCGACGCTGCGCGCGCCGTCGTGCGCGATGAAGCGGAGGCCGTCGATGCCGCGCGCGACCACGTCCGTCGCGCGGAGCGTGGCGTCCGCAGACTCTCCAAAGAGAACGACGCGTGCCTTAGTCCGTGGAGCGAGCGCGCGGACCCGCGCGTCGTCCGCGTTCAGGAGCGCGACGCCGTCCTCGGGCAGCGACTCGATCAGCTCGGCCTTCCCCATCGCGATCGCTTCGACACTCGGCGTGCGCGAGTAGTGGACCGGGACGTCGGGAATACGCGTGATGATGCCGACGCGCGGACGCACGAGACGGCAGAGGTCCGCGATCTCTCCCGGAACGTAGAAGCCCATCTCGATCACCGCGACCTCGTGGCTGGGCTCGATCCCGAGGAACGTGAGAGGGACGCCGATCTCGTTGTTGAAGGACGACACGGTGCGCAGCACGCGGTAGCGGGCGCCGAGCGCGGCCGCGGTCGCCTCCTTCGTGGTCGTCTTGCCGACATTTCCCGTGATACCAACGGCCGGGATGGGGTGCGCGTCGCGCAGTGCCTCGGCGAGCCGCCGGAGCGCGTGCTGCGTGTTGGCGACCTCGACGACGAGCGCGTCATCAGGCAGGTCCTGGACGGGACGCTCCACGACGGCCGCCCGGGCGCCATGCGCGAACGCGTCCGCCACGAACTCGTGGCCGTCACGCTGATCACGCAGGGCGAAGAAGACGCTGCCCGGTTCGGCGATGCGCGAATCGAACGCACCGCCGACGAACCGCTCGTCTCCGTTCGGAGCACCGTGGATGACCCGTCCACCCGTCGCGCGGAGCATCTGGTCGAGGGTGAACACGTTCGGTCGAATGGTACCGAGCGTCAGGGCCGATCCGGCTGCACGCGCGCGTACCGGAGGGCGTCGGTCGCGATCGCCTTGAACGTATTCATCGCGGGCACGGTGCCGAGCAGCTTCGATTGCGGCTTCTCGAGGACGACCACGACGACCATGCGGGGGTCGATCGCCGGGACGAATCCGGCGAACGACGAGATGTACGCGTCGTCCATGTAGCTTCCGTCGTCGCTCGGGATCTGTGCGGTGCCCGTCTTGCCGGCGACGCTGTAGCCCTTGAGCGAAGCCGCGTTGGCGATCCCGATGTCGACCGTGGCCGTCAGCATCGTGACGAGCGTGCGCGACGTCTCCTCCGAGATGACACGTCGGACCGCGACCGGCGCGGTGCGGTGCTCCCCATCCGCATCGCGCCGGCTTGCCACGACGTAGGGCTGATAGAGGGTGCCGCCGTTCGCGATGGCCGCATAGGCCGCCGCGAGCTGAAGTGGTGTGACGGACAGGCCCTGACCGAAGCTGATCGTGCCGAGGTCGACCGGGTACCACTCGGCGAGTGGACGCACGATGCCACCGGTCTCTGCGGAGAGGTCGACGCCGGTGCGCTGGCCGAACCCGAACGCCTGCAGATAGGAGTTCAGGTCGCCCGCGCCGAGCTTGCTCGCGACGAAGACCGCGCCCGCGTTCTGCGATCGCGCGAGGATCTGTGTGATCGTCGTAGGCCCGTAAACCCTGCATCCCGCGTTGCAGAGCTTGCGTCCGCCGATGACCGCATAGCCGACGTCCTGATAGCTCGTGCTCGGCGTGATCACGCCCTTGTCGAGCGCCGCCGCGACGGTGATCGCCTTCATCGTCGACCCCGGCTCGTACGTCCACGAGATCGCCCGGTTGCGGAGCGCCTCGGCCTCAGCGCTTCCAACGCGCGCGGGGTCGTACGTCGGCGACGACGCCATTGCGAGGATCGCGCCGTCTTTCGGATCGAGCACGACGATTGCTCCGCCGGCGGCCTTCTCGCGCTCGACGACCGCCGCGAGCTCGCGCTCGACCGCGTTCTGCACGGCGAGGTCGATCGTGAGCGAAAGGTCGTCGCCGTTCTTCGCCGGCACGGCGGTGCGAAGGCCGAGAGCGAGCTCCCGGTTGGCGGGATCGCGGGCGACGACCAGGCGCCCGGGCGTGCCGGAGAGATCGGTCGCGTAGCGGCCCTCGACGCCGTACTGCCCGACCCCATCGTCGTTCACGAACCCGAGGACCTGAGCGCCCACGGCGCCGTTCGGATAGAGCCGCTTCGGCTCCATCTCGAAGCCGAGCCCGGGCAGATGCAGGGCCGCGATCTGCGCCGCCGTGTCCTCAGGAAGCCGGCGTCGAACGAAGAGCCATTCCGCACCACTGTCGAATGCGGCGCGCATCACGTCGGCCTTTTCGCCGAGGATCGGCGCGATCGCCGCGGCGACGGCCGGCCGAGTGTCCTTGCCGTCGCGGTCGGTCATCAGTCCGGGGATCGCGTAGAGCGAGCGAAGCTCGACGGTCGTCGCGAGGATCGCGCCGCTTCGGTCGCGGATCACGCCGCGTTGCGCGGCGACGACGAGGTCGCTGTGGACCTGGTCCGTCGCGCGACTCAGAAGATCGGCACGGCCGACGGTCTGCCAATACGCGAGTCGCGCCGACAGGAGGAGCGAAACGACGGCGAAGAACGCGAAGAGGACGCGAAGACGCGTGTGCGAGATCGTCGCAGTCATCCTTCACCTCAGCCGATCCTCGAGGGTGCCCGCTCCCCGCCGACAACCTCGCCATCGCGTTACCGCGTCGCTGCAGCGGCCTCCGTTGTGACAACGTGGATCGTCGCGGCGCGGACGAGCCCGAGGCGCTGTGCTTCCGTCTCGACGCGCGCGGGCGAATCGAGGCGAGCGCTCTCAATAGTGAGGAGCGCGTTCTGGCGACGGAGCTCGTCGCGCTGCGCTGCGAGGCGCTGCGCTTCATAGCCTGCGGCCGACACCGCGGTCGCCTGCGCGAGATAGAGCAGGACGAGGAGAAAGCACGAAACGATCACGCCGCTCGCGAGCAGGAACGAGCGGATCTCCCAGCTCGTGGTGCGCGCTCGAGTCGCGGCGTGACGCGATGCCGGCCGACGATGCGGGACGGCCTGGCGATGGAGACGGTGCTGTACGCGCCGCGCTTGCGGCGCGCGCACTGCCTGCGCGAACGTCAAGGCAGGCGCTCGGCGGCGCGAAGAGCTGCGCTGCGGGCGCGCGGGTTGCGGTCTACCTCCGCCGAGGCCGCACGTAACGGCCGCCGGGTTAGAACACGCAAGCCCGCGCGGTGCCCGCAGACGCAGGTGGGGAGGTGGGGAGGACAAATGCAGTCGCGCGATTCCCGCGCGAAGAACTGTTTGACGATCCGATCCTCGAGGGACTGGAACGAGATCACCACGATCCGCCCACCTGGGCGGAGAACGCGCATGGCCGCCGCGAGTCCCTGCTCGAGGTTCGCGAGCTCGTCATTGACCGCGATGCGGAGAGCTTGGAAGACGCGCGTCGCGGGGTCGATGCCGCGAGGCCTCCGCGTCTTCACGCCGGCGACGAAACGGCCGAGATCGTCAGCCGCCTCGAACGGCGTTTTGACGCGGCGACGGACGATCGCTCCCGCGACGCGCGCCGCCTCCGGCTCCTCGCCGTACTCGGCGAAGACGCGTCGAAGGTCCTTCTCAGCCCAGCTGTTCACGACGTCGGCCGCCGTCGCGCGAAGATCCGGATCGGAACGCATGTCGAGCGGCCCTCGGGAACGGAAGCTGAAGCCCCGCTCGTCGTCGGCCAGCTGGATGGACGAGAGGCCGAGGTCGAGGATGATGCCGTCGACCGGAGCGAAGCCGCGCTCGACGGCCATGCCGTCCAGAACCGCGAAATTGCCTCGAGCGAGGACGGCGCGATCGCCAAAGCGCTCGAGCTCTCGCGCGGCGATGGCGAGCGCTGCGGGGTCGCGATCGAGTCCGAGGAGCTTTCCGTCGGGCGCGGTCGCGTCGAGGATGGCCGCAGCGTGCCCTCCCCCACCGACCGTTCCGTCCAGATATCGGCCACCGTCATGGAGACCAAGTTGGGCGAGTGCTTCGGCCACGAGAACCGGCTCATGAGCTTTCTGGATCTCATCGTTAAATCCCGAGGTCCCGGAGATCGGGCTCGACCTTGGTCTGGACGCTCGCGAGCTCGGCGCGCCAGCGTCCGGGCTGCCAGACCTCGAGGTGGTCGAGGTTTCCGATGACGACGGCTTCGCCTTCGAGCGACGCGTACTCCCGTAGGTGCGCCGGGATGACGACGCGTCCCTGTCCGTCCGGGTCCGCTTCATGCGCGCCCGCCAGCACGAAGTGGCGGAAACGCGAGACGGCCGGATCGGTCCGAGGGCGCTTGGCGATCTCGGAGTTGAGGACTGCCCACTGATCCGAAGGAAAAATGGCGAGACATTCGCCTATCCACCGTGTCACGACCGCTCCTTCTTTGAAGCGGCTCCGGAACTTTGCCGGGATGGCGAGCCGACCCTTCTCGTCCAGCGAGTGGGCGAATTCCCCTGCGAAATAGCCTTCCAGGTTCCCTTCCGTATCCGGGAGACGGTTCCCCACCGTCCCCCACTACTCACCACGCGAGGGGCAAGTTACACCCCGGAGGGCCACTGTCAATAGGTGTCGTCGATCAAATTCCCCACAACACAAGAGAGTCGCGATAGGAGTTGGACACGCGTCGCGGGTGGCACGGGGGCGCGGGTTGCGCGCGAGCCGTCTGGCCGGCCGCGTCAGGCGCGTGCGATTCCTAGTGGTGCAGAGCGGACCGGTAGGCGAGCGCGCGGCCCCGACCCCGGGACAGGACCCGCGAGGCAGGCAGCTCGGCTAGATCGGGCGAACTCTTTCGACGACTTCTTCCAGGGCGCGCCCTGCGCGTTCGAGAGGTGAGAGTGGGCGGACGCCATCGTGCGCGCCGAACCATTCCAGCACTGAGGCTCCCCACGTGAAGCCGCCGCCGAATGCCACCAGGAGAACTTTGTCGCCCTTCCGCAATCTTCCGGTCGACTCCGCTTCGCAGAGCGCGATCGGGATAGACGCCGCGGAGGTGTTTCCGTAGCGCTGGATATTCACGAACACCTTCTCGGGTGGGA
>DATCPK010000136.1:0-8614 GCA_036570125.1 Candidatus Limnocylindria bacterium | reverse complement strand
CCGCCGATGACGGGCGTTCGATCCGCTCGATCGGCCCCGAGGACGCCGCCATCCTTCTGTCGTACGCGCAGAACGTGATCGTCGTTCCGGGCTATGGCCTTGCGGTCGCGCAGGCGCAGCACAGTGTGCGCGAGCTGGCGGATCTGCTCGAGTCGAGGGGCATCAATGTGAAGTACGCGATCCATCCGGTCGCCGGGCGGATGCCGGGTCACATGAACGTGCTCCTGGCGGAGGCCAACGTTCCGTACGACAAGCTCTTCGACATGGACCAGATCAATCCGGAGTTCCAGCGCACCGACGTCGCACTCGTGATCGGCGCGAACGACGTCACCAATCCAGCGGCGCGTTCGAACCCGGGTTCACCGATCTACGGCATGCCGATCCTCGACGTCGACAAGGCTCAGAACATCATCGTTATCAAGCGCTCGATGAAGCCCGGATTCGCGGGGATCGACAACGATCTCTATCTCGATCCAAAGACCGCAATGCTTTTCGGCGATGCGAAAGACGCTGTTGGCAAAGTGGTACAGGAGCTCAAGAAAGCCGCATAAACAGGGCCTCGCGACGCTTTCCCACAGTTGCACAACGATGTGATTTGACCAGTTGTTTCGGTCCGAATCGGGAGGACAATAGACGTGTTCCCCCGGTCATTCACCGCCGAGCTCTGCGCCGGCGAAGTGTCCACCGGAACCCCGGGAACGTCTGATCACCCTCGAACGAAATCTAAGGAGAAACCATGACTAACGAACAGAACAAGCTCAACGCACGTCGCATCGTCGACGAAGGCTGGAACAAGCACAACAGCAAGGTGCTCGACGAGCTCTTCTCGAATGACGCCATCCTGCATAACCCCCAGGATCCGACAGTGGGCAAGGGGCCGCAGGGCGCCAAGACATCGCTCCAGACCTATCTCACCGCGTTCCCGGACGTGAAGATCACGATCGAGAAGGAGATCGCTGACGGCGAGTACGTCGTGCAGCACCTCCGCGCGATTGGCACGAACACCGGCCCGTTCAACGGAATGCCGGCGACCGGCAAGAAGGCCAACACGACAGGGGTCATGACGACCAAGTTCGACAACGGCAAGATCGTCGAAGTCTGGTCATTCTTTGACAACCTCGGCCTTATGCAGCAGCTCGGCGTCGTCCCGACGCCGGAAGTTGCAACGAAGCGCGAGCCCGTTCTCGCCGGCTCCCGCTAGACCTTCTCGCGACCTAACAAGAAGAGGCCCCCGATCACTCGGGGGCCTCTTTCTATCTATCTCGCGCGAGGACTACTCGCCGGAATCGTTCTTTCCGTTTGCGAAGAAGCTGACGCAGTCACCCTGATTCTTGAAGGGGCCTGGCGATGATGTGAAGCTCTCCCAGCCACCCTTCTTGCATGAGTCTTTGGTCGGTGCGGGCTCGAACGTATATGTCGTCGAATTGATCATCACGTTGTCCACGAGGACGATCTGCGTTCCGCTGTCCGCGACCAGTTGGATTCCCGTAACAGCGTGCGAGCCGTACTTCACCAGCGCACCGGCCCATGTGTCGTAGAAGGTCCCGCCGGGTAGTTGGCTGGTGTCGACGAAGAGCGCCGCCTCCAGAAGGTCGCCGGTGTTCAACCACACGCCCTCTGTGCAACCCGTGTAGTTCGGGGGCGGTCCGATGTAAACGAAGATGTTGTGACCATCGACGTTTATCTGGAACCGCGGAGAGCCCAGTGAGCAGCTTCCGGACGTGAATTTGTAGTCGGTCGAAAGGTTCTGAAGCTCACTGAGGATCATTCCTGAGGGCGTGTCGAAGTCCACCCCACCGTAGGTCGCACCTACGGAACTCAGCTGGACCGCGGTGTTCGACGCATTACCTGGATGCACGAGGGTCGCATCGCCGAAGAGGGAGTATCCCGAGGCTGCCGAAGCGGTCGTGCCTTGAACGAGCGCGAGAGACGCGAGTACGAACGCGACGAGTGTGAGTCTCAGTGTGTACATCAATGCAATCTCACCCCTTAACCACCACGAACGCTAAGGGCGAGATTGTTCTCTTGGACCCCTTGAAACACAACGGTTCGATGACTCTTTTCCGAGCGCGTCCGGGACGTGTCTCGCGGTCGTACATCTGGAGCGTTTAGCGCCCGCCGTCTGGCGAAGTCGTCATGGGTTCGCGCACGAGCTCGTCCCGCTGGCGGCCCGCTTCGTGAGGGAGGAGAGCCAGTGCGACGACGCCGAGGAGGACATACGAGCCCGCCTGGAACGCGACGAGCAGCGGGATCGGGCTCACGACCGCACCGAGAAAACCGGCGAGGACCGTACTCGCAAGACGAAGGAGCGCCATTGTCGTGAAGATCGCTCCGAGGAGACGCCCGCGGTACGCATCGTCGACGCTCGTCTGGAGGATCGCGTTGAATCCCGCGCCGAACGCGACGGTCGTGACGCCGACCACTGCGATGATCGCGAGCCCGATGACGATCTCCGGTCTCACGAGCGGCGAGACGAAGAGCAGAGCGTCGAGCGAGCCGAAGGCGATGCTGGCGATGCCGAGCACTCGGCGTGGTGGCGCGCCGCGGGTCAAATGCGCGACGAACACCCCTCCCGCCAGGCCGCCGACGGCCTGCGCGGTCATGAACCAGCCAAGCTCGAGCGCCGTGCCGCCGATGACGCGGTTGATCCACACGACGAAGAGCACCGACATCATCCCCTCGCCCAGCGACGCGAGGGCCGCGAGCGCGAAGAGGACGCGGATCGTGCGCGAGCGCGCCACGAGCGATAGTCCATCGATCCATTCGCGCCAGAACGCTCGAAATCGGCCGGCGGCGACCGCGGAGGCGTCGCGATTTTCCGAACGCTCGGGGGCGCCCGACGCTCGAACGAGGGCGACGAGCATCGCGGCGATCGCGAACGTCGCCGAGTCGAACCCGGCGACAGCGGTGAGCCCGTAGATCCCCGCGATGACGCCGCCGATCGTCGGCCCCACCAGTCGCGAGGCGTTCGAGGCAAATGACGCAAGCGCGTTCGCCGCGACGAGGTCGTCCTTCGGAACGAGACGCGGAAGCATCGCGCCTTCGGCGGGACGGAGGAATCGCGCGACCAACGATTCGGTGAACGCGACGAGGTACACGATCCACACATCGTCAGCCGATCGCACCAGCGCAAGCGGAAGGATCGCGAACGTGAGGATGAGATTCGCGATGACCATCGTTCGCTTGCGGTCCCACCGATCCACGAAGACGCCCGCGACCGATCCGAACACGATCTGCGGGACGAGCTCCGCGACAAACATCGCGCTCGTCGCGAGCGTCGAGCCCGTGAGCTGGAACACGTAGATCGGCAGTCCGATGAGGAGGACCCAGTCGCCGGTCGCGGAGATGAGGCTCGCCGTCCAGATCAGCGCGAAGTCGCGCCGCCGCAATAGCGAAAACATCTATGCCTCAGACGGGTCGCGGCGCGCGCTGACAGCTGGGGCAGAAGTAGCTCTTGCGGAACTCGTTCGGGTGGAAGCCGACGTCGATCGGCGTGCCGCATTCGAAGCAGGGCAGACCTCTTCGTTCCTGGACCGATCGCAGCTGGCGGCGATCGAGCGTGAAACGCGAGCGACGCGGACCTCCGTCGCGGTTGCGGCGCAGGAGATCGCGAGCGGCGAGCACGACCCTGCGCAGCTCGGAATCGTCGAAACCCGCGATCTTCGTCCACGGCCACGTGTGCGTGATGAAGAGCGCCTCGTTCTTGATCTCGTTCCCGATCCCCGAGAGCGTGCGCTGGTCGAGAAGCGCGGTCGAGATCTCACGGTCCGGCTGCGCGCGCAGGCGGCGCAACCCCTCATCGATGTCGAAGTTGTCACCGATCACGTCAGGTCCGAGCTCCGGTATCACCGGATGGAGCACGATCTCGCGCGCGGTCATGAGCTCGACGACGGGTGGGGTCTCGCACGGTGCGACGTATTCGTCAGTGCGGATCACGACGCGCGCATTGGATGGCGCGAACCACCAGCGCTGCCCCGGACGGTAGACGTGCCACTGCCCCTGCATCCGCATGTGCGTGTGGAGGACGACGTCTTCGCCATCGGTCGTGAACGTGATCAGAAGATGCTTGCCGTTCGACTCCACCGCCTTCACGGTGCCGCCGACGACCTGTCGCCGCGCGGCCGCCGGTGTCACCTTCGGCGCGATGAGCTCGAATCCGGTGACGACGCGCCCCGCGAGCGCGCGCCGAAGCACCGTCGCGGTGCGGAAGATCGTGTCGCCCTCGGGCATCGCGCCTAGGTGCGCGCGACGCGCCGGAGGTAGCCGCGGGGCGTCCGCGCGAATCCGGCCTCGCGCAAAGCGTCGGCTACCGGCGACTCGTCCACCGGGGCTCCGTCGACCGACTGGATGAACAGCGTGGTGCGGCGGTCGGGTCCGACCTCCGCGGCGAGCGCTGTAGCGAGCGCGTGACGCGTCCGCTCGGCATCAGCCTCATCGCCGTCGAACGTGAGGAGTTGCTCTTCGCCGCGACCGAGCCATCCTGCAAGACGGCCATCGACCAGAACGACGAGCGAGCCCGCGGTGCGCATCGGCTTACGGCCCTCCGGACGCTCGGGCCACGAAAGCGCTCCTCCGTACGGGTTCGCGGGATCGGTCGCTGCGAGAACGACGGCGTGCGGCTCTTCGGGACGCTCGCGCGCTGCACGAAGCCGATCGACCGCGCCGGGCATCGCGAACTGTGCCGCACCGAGGCCGGCGACGAAGTAGCCGCGACGAATGCGGCCGGCATCCTCCATCGCTTTGAGGATCCCGTACGCCGCGGCGAACCCACCGCCGGTGCCTTCCGATCGCACGACCTCTCTCGTAAGAACGCCGTGCCGCTCGAGAAGCTCGCGCACCTGCGCGGTCGCGCGTTCGGTCAGCGTCACCGGCGCGTCGCCCGCTGCCTCCGTCAGAGACCAGCGACCGGCCACGTCGTCGCGCACGGTGAAGCGTTCGAGACTGCGGACGTGCACTGCGCGCCCGGCTGAGTTAGCGGTCCGGCGCGATCGGCGAAGTGGCGCAAGCAATGCGCGCACCGCATGGAAGCTGTCGTTCGTGACCTCTCCCGCCCAGACGAGATCCCACAACGCGTCGCCGAGCTCGGGAGCGAATCCGCCCCGCGCCGCGGCGAGAAGCTGCGGGAAGAACGACGCGCCGCGCGCCTGCAGGACCTCGCGGAGCCGATCGTGGATCGGGCGGTCGGGGCGCGCTTCCGGTGTCGGCCGAAGGAGACTGAAGTGCTCGGCGAGGAAGAGCGCGATCTTTCCGTCCTTGGGACCGAGCGCGCCCCCGCCCATCCACATGACCGCGCCGGACCCGAGGAGCGCGTCGAAGTCACGCGGATCGTATTTCGCGACGCGCGCCGGAAGGATGCGCGTCTCGAGATCCGACGCCGGCACGAATGCGCCCTCGAGCTTCGCGATCGCGTCAAGGAGCGCGGCCTGCCCACGTTCGGGCGCGTCGATGCCGTGCCAGGCCATCGCGAATCGGCCGAGCGCGTCCTGTTCGACTGGCTCGACCTCGCGGCGCAGTCGCGCGAGCGATCGTCCGCGCAGCGTGCGCAGCACTCCCGTGTCGACCCACTCCGATCCTGACTGGCCCGGCCGGAACTGGCCCTCGACAACGGTTCCGGCGTCGACGAGCCGTCGCAGCGCATCGAGCACCGGCCCATCCGCAAGACCGAAGCGCCGCGCCGGATCGGATGACACGAATGGACCGTGCGTGCGCGCATATCGCCGAAGGAGCGAGACGAGCGGATCCACCTCATCGCTGGTCAGGAACGCGGCCGGCAGGCCGAGCGGAAGGCCGACGCCGAGCGCGTCCCGATAACGGCCGGCGTCCTCCGCGGCAATGAAACGCCTCTCTCCGGCGATGCGGACATCGAGCACGCGCCGCTCGCTTACAAGCATCGAGATCCATTCGCTCACCGCCGTCGGCTCCGCGCTGCGCGCACCGATCTCATCCGCAGTGAGATCGCCGAGACGGAGGAGCATCTCGTGGACCCCGTCCGCGTGACGCGCTGCCCGCTCGCGGACCAGATGCTGCAGGGAGAGCTCCAGATCGGCGATGGCGTCCTGGTCCAGGAGCTCGCGAAGTTCCACCTCACCGAGAAGAGCCCGCAGCTGCGACGGATCGACGGTGAGCGCTTGCGCGCGCAGCTCGGCGAGCGGCGCGTCGCCCTCGTACATGAAATTCCCGACGTAGGTGAACAGGAGCGATGCGGCGAACGGCGAAGGCGCCCTCGTGTCGACTGTCACGACGCGGAGCTTTCGCGAACGGATCGCGGCGAGGATCTCGACGAGGCCGGGCATGTCGAACACGTCCTGGAGAATTTCGCGGTACG
Source organism: Candidatus Limnocylindria bacterium (assembly GCA_036570125.1). Classification (GTDB taxonomy): domain Bacteria; phylum Chloroflexota; class Limnocylindria; order P2-11E; family P2-11E; genus 3-1-20CM-2-70-9. The sequence continues at coordinate 2,289 of DATCPK010000136.1, read as the reverse complement.
TCTCGAGGACCATCGGGAACGCCTCGTAGCGGCTCGCGACCGCGAGCAGATCGCCCGCGCGCGTGCGCTGCTGCCAGAGAGGCGCGCGCTGGCCGGGGCGGCGGCGCGGCAGGAGCAACGCGCGCGCCGAGTTCTCGCGGAAACGTGCCGCGAAGAGCGCGGTGGTCGGCGCTCCCTGGTTCGCGGCGCGGGCACCGCCCCCGCCCACCGCGAGCGACGCCTGAACGAGATCGCTCACCGTGTCCGGATCGGGAAGGAGCAGATCGACCGGGGGAGGCTCCGTCGTCGCCGGGAAACGAACGACGATCCCGTCGTTGGTCCACAGGATGTCCGGCTCATCGCCGGTTCGCTCGCGGACCGTGGCGCCGATCGCCATCGCCCACGGGGCGTGAACCCGTGCCCCGAAGTGGCTGAGGATGCAGACGCGCCAGTCGCCCATGTCATCGAGGTAGCGCTCGACGACGATGGTCTGATCGTCGGGCACCGTGCCCGTCGCGGCCTCCTGGTCGCGCAGGTACTGGAGGAGATTGCGCGCCGCGCCGTCGGCGAGGGCGTGTTTCGTGATCAGCTCCTTCGTGGCTTCGCCCTCGGGCAGCGAGCGCATCCGCCGCGCGAGCGCGCCGATCGCGCGACCGAACTCGAGCGGGCGGCCGACGTTCTCGCCGTGCCAGAACGGCATTCGGCCGGGAACGCCCGGCGCGGGCGACACGATCACCCGATCCTGCGTGATCTCCTCGACCCGCCAGCTCGAGGCGCCGAGAAGGAAGACGTCGCCCTCTTTCGTTTCGAAGACCATCTCCTCGTCGAGCTCGCCGACGCGGCCCTTGCCCTTTTCGGCGCCCGCGAGGAACACGCCGTACAGCCCGCGGTCCGGGATCGTGCCGCCGTTGGAGATGGCGACGGTCTTCGCGCCCTCGCGCGAACGCACGATGCCCGCGGTCCGGTCCCAGACGATGCGCGGCCGCAGCTCGGCGAACTCGTCGGAGGGATAGCGCCCCGAGAGCATGTCGAGCACGCCCTCGAACGCGCTGCGCGGCAGCTCGGCGAACGGAGCGGCCTGGTGGATGACGCGCTCCAGATCATCGATCGACCAGTCGTCCATCGCGGTCATCGCGACGATCTGCTGCGCCACGATGTCGAGCGGATTTCTCGGATAGCGCAGCGGCTCGACGGAGCCGGCCATCATGCCCTCGGTGATCGCGGCGCTCGCGAGCAGATCGCCGCGGTACTTCGGGATGATCACGCCGGTCGACGGCTCGTCGATGCGGTGACCTGCCCGGCCGATCCGCTGCATTCCGCTCGCGACCGACGGCGGCGACTCGACCTGTATGACCAGATCGATCGCGCCCATGTCGATGCCGAGCTCGAGCGAGCTCGTCGCGACGAGCGCCGGCAGGCGACCCGACTTGAGGTCGTCCTCGATGCGCAGCCGCTGCTCGCGTGCGATCGAGCCGTGGTGCGCGTGGACCAGCTCCTCGCCGGCGAGCTCGTTCAGCGCGCCCGCGAGACGCTCGGCAAGGAGACGCGAGTTCACGAAGATGAGCGTTGACCGGTGTGAGCGGATGAGCTCGAGGATCTGCGGGTGGATCGCGGGCCAGATCGACGAGCGCTGCACCGCGGTCACCGGCCCCGTCGGGATCTCGGCCGGCTCGCCGAGCCGCGCCATGTCCTCGACCGGGACTTCGACGCGGAGCTCGAGCCTCTTCTTTCGTCCGGCGTCAAGTACGCGCACGGGCCGCGGGACGCCGTCGTCGAGGCCGCCGAGGAACCGCGCGATCTCATCGAGCGGGCGCTGCGTCGCGGAGAGGCCGACGCGCTGCAGCTTGCGCGCATCGCGCCCGCGAAGCTCTTCCAAGCGCTCGAGCGATAGAGCGAGGTGCGACCCGCGCTTGGATGGAACGACCGCGTGGATCTCGTCGACGATCACGCTCTCGACGCTGCCGAGCGCGTCGCGCGCCTGGCTCGTCAGGATCAGATAGAGCGACTCGGGCGTGGTGATGAGGATGTCCGCGGGCTCGCGCTGGTAGTGAGCGCGCTCACGCGACGGCGTGTCGCCCGTGCGGATGGCGACGGTCGGCTCGCGATACGGGACGCCGAGACGTTGCGCTTGCCGCGTGATGCCGACGAGCGGCTCTCGCAGATTTCGCTCGACGTCAACGGCGAGCGCCTTGAGCGGCGAGATGTAGAGGACGCGCGTGGCCGGCTTCTTGGGGGCGGGCGAGAACATGAGGTGGTCGATCGCGGCGAGGAACGCGGCGAGCGTCTTGCCCGAACCGGTCGGTGCGAGAA
>DATCPK010000135.1:0-11224 GCA_036570125.1 Candidatus Limnocylindria bacterium | reverse complement strand
AGGCGATCGCGTTCGAGGAAGGCGCGCGCCTCGTCGGCGGACGCGCGAGCATCGATCTTTATCTCGGGTAATGACGGCGCCGCGGTCATCGGTCCTCCCCTGTGGGATTGGGACCAAGCGGGCCTCCGCCGGTCGCAGGTGTTACGAAGATTCTAGCCCGTCAGTACTTGATGAGCGTCGCGATCTCATAGCCGGCCAGCTTGTCGCGTCCTTTGAGAGCGGCGAGCTCGATCAGGAACGCGAGGCCGACGATCTCGCCTTTCAGCTGCTTCACGAGCTCGATCGTGCCGGCGACGGTGCCGCCGGTCGCGAGAAGGTCGTCGACGATCAGCACCCGAGCGCCGGGCTTGATCGCGTCCTTGTGCATCTCGAGCGTCGCCGAACCGTACTCGAGGTCGTACTCGACGCTGACGACGTCACCGGGGAGCTTGCCGAGCTTGCGCACCGGGACGAACCCGACGCCAAGCTTGTACGCGATCGGCGCCGCGAAGATGAACCCTCGTGACTCCATGCCGACGACGACGTCGACCTTCTTCTCGCCGATCTTTGCGAGCAGACCGTCGATCGCGGCCGCGAACGAGTCGCCGTCTTTGAGGAGCGTGGTGATGTCCTTGAAAAGGATCCCGGGCTTCGGAAAGTCAGGGACGTCGCGGATCTTTCCGGCGAGGTCCTTGGTCTGCACAGGCACGGGGCACAGATTAGCGTCTTGCCGTAGTGAAGCTCGACCTGCACACGCACTACTACCCGCCGGCGTATTTCGACCGCATCGAGCGAAGCGGCGGCGACTTCTCCTTCGGGACGAGCCCGACCGGCCAGCGGATCATCCGGTACAAGGGCGCGCGGTTCTTCGGCGTGACGGCGCCGATGACCGATGTCGCCAAACGCCTCGAGGATATGGACCGCGTCGGCATCGACACGGAGGTGCTCTCGCTCTCGACGCCGAACGTGTACTTCGTCGAGGGCAAAGCGCAGGCGGATGTCGCGCGACTGGCGAACGAGGCGTACGCGGAGCTCGCGCAGAAACATCGCGGGAGGTTCCTCGGCTTCGCCTCGATCCCGATGGACGACCCCGACGCGGCGCTCGAGGAGCTGCGCCGCGCGATGGACGAGCTGCACATGCAAGGCGTAGTCGTGCTGTCGAACATTCGCGGCCGCGCTCTCGCCGATCCGGTGTACCGGCCATTCTTCGAGGAAGCCGATCGCCGAAAGCTCTGCGTCTTCGTTCATCCGATGATCCCGGCCGCCGCCGACGCCTTCACCGAGTACGTGCTCGGTCCGATCATCGGTTTCCCTTTCGACACGACCGTCGCCGTCGCGAAGCTCTGCTACGCAGGCGTCTTCAAGCAGCTTCCGAACATCCGCTGGTTGATCGGCCACGCCGGAGGTGCGATCCCCTATCTCATGGAGCGGATGGACTCGGGCTGGCGCGACTTCGCGGAGTGCCGAGTGAACATCGATCAGCCGCCGTCCTTCTATCTGAAGCAGCTCTACTACGACACGGTGACGTTCAGCCCGCACAACCTGCGCATGCTCCGCGACATCGTGGGCGCGGAGCACATGGCGATGGGCAGCGACTATCCGCATCTGCTCGGATCGATCGAAAAATCGGTGAGCTCGATCGAGGCGATGGACTTCTCGGGAGCTGAAAAGGAGCGGATCTTCAGCGGCACCGCGGTTTCGATCATCGCTACTGCGACTAAAGCCCCACTTGACCCCGGATTGGGCAGGACTAACAGTGGGCCGGTCATGCCACGAACGAGGCCGGCCAAATAAGCCTCCGCACGCTCGGCGCTCGACGACGCCCGGACCAGCCGACCGTTCTCGTCGCCGACGACGACGCGGGGCTGCGCGCCACGTCGCGGATGGCGCTGGAAGGACAGGGCTGGAGCGTCCTCGAGGCGGCGAGTCCCGAAGAGTGCATCGCTCTCGCGAGGGAGCACCGACCCGAAGTGGTGCTCCTGGACGTGAACTTCGAGGGTCACGAGCGCGACGGCTTCGGCGTATGCCGCGAGTTGACCGCCGGTCGCGAGACGAGATCCATCCGCGTGGTGTTGTTCACGGCGAGCGACGATCCCGAGAACCGCGCGTTCGCGAGCGCTGTCGGGGCCACCGCATTCATCGTGAAGCCGTTCGGCCCCGCGGATCTCGTCCGCCTGCTGCGCGTCGTTCGTGACCAGACCAGCGGCGAGCCCGCGGTCGGCCTTCGGCTCGTCGAAGCTGGCGTGATCACGCCCTCGCAGCTCGAAGACGCGCTGGCCGAACAGCGCAGCCGACGCTCCGAGAGCACGCCACTCGGCTCCATCATGGTGCAGCTCGGGTTCGCGACCCAGGACGATGTCGAGCGCGCGCTCGCGCGCGAGAAACGGTCAACTCTCCAGCGGGATACGACCGCGCGTTCGAGGGTAACGCTCCGTGTCGTCATCGCCGATGACAACGCGAGCGTCCGCGAAGGATTGCGCGAGGTGATTTCCGCTGAGGACGACCTCGTGCTGGTCGGCGTCGCTGCCGACGGGGCCGAGGCGCTCCGTCTTATCACCGAACATCGGCCCGACCTCGCCGTCCTCGACAACGACATGCCGCAACTGACCGGCCTCGAGGTGTTGCGGGCAGTACACGACTCGATTCCCCAAACGGCCGTCGTGATGTTCACGCTCGACGACACCGTTCGCGAACCCGCGCTCGCCGCTGGCGCGGCAGCCGTGCTTCCAAAGGACACGCCGATCGACGCTGTGCTCGCCGAGATCCGGCGCCACGCCCGGCAGCCTCCGCCGATGAAGACACAAAAAGGCGTCGTTCTCACGCAGCGCGGTGTGGGCCATGCCTGGAGAACGTTGGCAGAGCGACGGCGCGCGGTCACCGTGATCGCGATCCTGCTGGTCATCTACGTTGGCGCGTTCCTCCTGGGCGAGCCGACGCTCGGAGCGTCGGCCAGCCTGCTGGCGATCCCGATCGTCGCGCTCGGCGGCGCCCTGCTCGGGCCCGAGGGCGGTATCGTGTTGGCGCTCCTGTCGTCGGTCGCGAGCATCGCCTTGTGGCAGAGCACGGATCACCAGATCGGCGAACCGATCCTGCGCATCGGTGGGAACGGGCTCGGCATCATTGCCCTCGTCAGCGTCGGTGCTGGATTCGGCGCCATGCGCCTGGTGCGTGGCCGGCTCGACACGCGCGCTCGCCGTGTCGGCGCCTTTGCGGAAGCGGCCCTCGCATTGAGCTCGGGAATGGACCCGAGCACGCTGGGAATGCTGGCCGCAGCCGTGTTGGAGCTCGTCCCTGGTGATGCGGCGCTCATCTATGTCTCGGTACCCGGCGGCGGACTCGAGCTCGTCGCGGCGGCGGGCGTCGACAAGAGCGTTCTCGGACAGCGACGCACGGCCGGTGCGATCACCAAGGCGTTCCGCGAAGCGCGGGCGACGCCTCTGACTGCCCTCGACGGGATGGCGATGGAGGATCTCGGAGACGCGCGCGCGGGCGTTGCCGTTCCGCTCAGTCGTGCCGGAGAAGGACCGTGCGGAGTGCTCGCGGTCTTCGCGAATCGCCTCGTCGTCTATGGCCCCGAACAGATCCAGAGCGTGACGAGCTACGGCTCGTTCCTCGCGGCGTTGCTGCGCGCGTCACCCGCGGCGAGCCCGATCGGTGAGGGACTCACGGCTCGGTCGTAGCGCGCGAGTACTAGGACGTACCGCCGTGGGGGTCCCGATTTGTGCACCTTCCGTTCAAAGGTGTGCGCGAAGCCGGACAAGCAAATAGGGATAGCGGCATTCACGGCGCGTCCGACCGCGTGCCTGGGGCCGTTGCGACGAACTCGCCACTTATCCCACTTGGGAGCGGGGTAAGAACTACCTACCAAGCGTGGGTGTGGTCAAGGGGAACGGGCAGGATCGAGCTCCAGGCCATGGCGGCCGAGCTTCCTTCACTTTGTACGTTCTCCTCGGGCCATCGCTCGCGGTGGGCGTCGCGCTCGCCGGCTTCAGCCTGACCCGAGACGCGGTCGGCGGAAACCCGCCGACGCCGAGCGCCGCGACTGCATCGCCGTCGGGCGCTCCGCTTCCGGGCCCGGCGCAGCCAGGCGCGACCCTCGTACCGCTTGGATCGATCGGCCCAACGATCACGGCCACCCCGCGAACGCCGACGCCGACCCCCACTCGAGCCGTGACGGCTGCGCCCACCGCATCGGCTATCGCCACGAACCCGCCGACCGCAGCCCCGACGATCCCGCCGACTCCTGCGCCCACCGCTTCGGGGACACCTCTGCCGACGAGCACTCCGCCGCTTCCGACGCTTCCGCTCCCGACGCTTCCGCTCCCGACGCTTCCATTAAGACTGCCGTGAGCGGTTTGGTCGCGGCGACCGCGGTCGGCACCTCCGCTCGACGATGGGAACCGATCGAAGATCGACGCCTCGAGCGCGTGATCGGTGTTCTTCGATTCGTCGCGGCGGGCGGAATCCTCGCCCTCGGCCAGATGCTGCCAAACGTCGGCGCGGTGTTCGTCGTGGTGCTCGGCGTCTTTTGCGGTGGTTATGGGCTGCTGATCACCGTGGCATGGGCGCGAGTGCGGACGCCATTCGATCGCGAGCAGGCTGCGCGGTTCACCCTTGCGGCGGATATCAGCCTCGTCGGCTTTGCACTGCTCGTGTTCGCGCCCGATCCCAGTTGGACGATCTACGCGTGTGGATTTCTGGTCATCGCGAGCGGCGGGTTCCGTTTTCCGAGCGGCGCGCTCCTCGCCGCGGCGTCGCTCTCACTCACGTACGTGGTGGTCATGGTGTTCCGCGCATCCGCTCTCGCCATCCCTGTGAACGCGGGCCAGGTCGTCGTCCACCTGGGCGGGTACCTCATCGCCGGCATGGTGTTGAACGCGGTCCTTCCCGAGCTGGAAACCATCCGCGAGCGTGAGTTCGATACGTACGAGCCGATCCGTGAGGCGCAGGACGACGCCGGAGATGCCGTTCTCATGACGGAAGCCGGACGGCCGATCTTCTGGAACCGGGCATTCGAAGCGCTTACCGGTTACACCGCTGCCGACCTCAAAGGGGCTCCGTCGATCGGGGACCTGATCGTCGTTGCGGACGACGCTCCGGCGGAAACGAGCGAAGACCACAGACCGTTCCACGCGCAGGTCCGATCCCACGAAGGGAGCCTGATCGACGTGGAGGTCGTGCGGCGGGTCGCGCGCTCCGACGACGCCGACCGCCGCGTCTGGCTTCTGCGGGACATCACGACGCGCGAACGCGCCGAGGCCGAGCTGCGCGAACGGGCTCTGCACGATGCACTCACCGGACTTCCGAACCGGACGTTGCTTGGCGACCGCCTGACCTCCGCGATCGCCGTCGCCCAGCGGCAAGATGCCGCACTCAGTCTGCTGATGCTCGACCTCAATGGCTTCAAGGCGGTGAACGACACGTTCGGTCATCACGCTGGAGACCTCGTGCTCATCGAGATCGCGAATCGGTTGAGCGGCACGCTCCGCGAGAGCGATACGGCCGCGCGCTTGGGCGGGGATGAGTTCGTCCTGCTGCTCCCGGCGACTCCACTCGTGGGCGCCGTCGAAGCCGCACGGGCGCTCGTCGATTTCATCGTGGCGCCGATGACGATCGATGGAAAGCCGCTCGCAGTTGGCGCGAGCATCGGGATCGCCGTGTTTCCGAATCACGGTCGCGACGTCGAGGTCCTGCTCGCGGCCGCGGACTCCGCGATGTACGAGGCCAAGCACTCGGGCGGCGGCTACCGCACCTTCCGAGCGCACGTCGGAGCGACACAGCCATGAAGGCTCGGAACGGCGCACCCGCGATCGAGCGTCGCCGGATGACGCTCCTCACTCGCGTGCCGCTCCGTGGCAACCAGCGTGCCGAGACCGAGGATCGAGGTCGCGTGGAAGATCCGCGACTCACGCCGCGCCAGCGCCAGGTCCTCGATGGTCTCATCCGCGGGCTGACGAATAAGGAGATCGGCGGCGAGCTTGGGATCGGCCCCGACGCCGTGAAACGAGTGATCTCGAGGCTTCTGCTCAAGCTCGACGCGCCGAGTCGAACGGCCCTGGTGCGACCCGCGCTTCAGACCGACGCCGCACGGCGGCGCCGCTCGAGGGCGCCTAGCGCCCTCAGCATTCTGGACGCCGTCCCCGTGCCCGCGCTCATCACCCGCGGCTCCGCACACCGGGTGGAGTACGCGAACGTCGCGGCAAAGAGCATTCTCCCGGACGCGGGATCCGGGATCGAGCTCGCGCAGCTGTTTGGTGCGGAGCCGCGGCGCGCCGTCGGGCGCATCGCCGACGAGAGCTTCGTCAGTGCCGCGCCGGGTGTGGCGAGGAGCGTCATGCTTGCGGATCTCGTTCGCTTCGGAAGCACGTGGCGCCGCGCCGATGTCTTCACGACGCCGATGCACGATGGCGCCGGCAAGCTGGCCGGGCTGATCGTGTTCCTCGTCGACGTCACCAACGACCCGCCGCTGCGGGGCAGCTCACCCGCTAATGCACCCTCGCAGCTGGAGCGGGAACGGCCTGCCTGAGCGCTCCCAGGAGCACGCCGTACGGCGTGTCCTTGACGACACATCCCACCGCGCCGAATTCACGAGCCATCTCACACACTTCCGGATTGAACGTGTACATGACCACGCGTATCTGTGGGAGGCGTTCTCCGAGGATCGCGGCGACCGCAAGGCCATCCGCGCCGGGCAGGATCTCATCGACTACGAGTACCTCCGGTAGGAGCTTCCGGCAGAGATCGATGCACTGGCGAGCATTCTTCGCGACACCGACGCATTCCATGTCGCGTTCGGCGTTGATGAGGTAGCGAAGGTTCTCGCGAACCGACGGATGGTTCTCGGCGACGAGCACTCGGGTTCTTGTCATGCGGATGACTATCGCTCCGACGAGCCGCCCGGCAAGGTCCCATTCGGGCACGTGCGAGCGTCCACCTCAGCCGAGGTACCCGAATGGGACCTTGTGCCGGATTCCGCGGGGACAAATAGTCGGTGCCTGATGCAAACAAGTCCTTTCCCCCCCATCCCACCCCAGCTGCGGAGCGGGCGCACTCTCCATGCGTCCCGCTCCGACAGCGAAACAGCACCGATTCGCGTCCTGCTCGGGGATAGCGACGGTGAGTTCCGTCGCGCGTTGCGGACGAGCCTGGCCAACGATCCCCGGATCGTCGTCGTCGGCGAGACGGACGACGGGGAGCGAGCGCTTCAGCTTCTCCGCTGGCTCCGTCCCGACATCGCGCTACTCGATGAGGACCTGCCGGCGTTCGGCGGCGCCGCGATCGCTCGCGTGCTCAGATCAGAGCTACCCGAGACCCGCGTGGTCGTGCTGACGAGATCGCGATTGGAGGCACATCGATGAACAACCCCAGCGAAGCGGTCGAGGTCGATTTCTGCGACTCGGTCGTCTGCGAGCTGCGCCAGCCCCTCACCGCCATCAACGGGGGCGTGTTACTCGCGAAGCGATCGCTGAAGACAGACCCATCCCGCGCAGGCGAGGCGCTGGACCAGGTCGTCTCTCAGATCGCGCGCCTGAACTTGATGCTCGTGGAGCTCCGAGATCGCGCTCACGATGCTGCCCATGCGGAGGCTTTGTTCAAGCGATGAGAAACCTTTTCACGGTCATCGCGACCCTCGCGCTTTTGTGCGTCTGGGCGGGCCCCGCACTCGCGGACGGCCCAACGGTCGCTGCGCAGCCGGTCGTCCAACCCGATCCGAACAGCTCGACCGCCGGCGGTTCCGCATCGGCGAGCGGCGACGACGCCGGGCCGGCCTCCGTCGCATCGAGCGAGCCGGTGACGGCGTCGAGCTCGAACACCGTCGGCTCGAGCGCGCAGCCCGCGGGTACCACGACAGCCACCGGACCTGGGACCACAGCGACTGCGCCGATCAACGCTTGGACAGCGCAACCTTCGACGCCCGATGGGTCCACGCCGGCTCCGACGACGTCCGGACCATCGGCGAATGCCGACGCCAGCCGGAACACCCTCTCGACTTCCGACTCGCGGGTCCGAGCGAATGCGGTCGCCAACGCGACCGGTTCGTTCGCGGGATCGCTGGCCGGGATCGGTTCGGCCGAAGACCCGACGAACGCTTCGACCTGCTTGACCGCAGAGGCATCGCCCGGCGTACCGACCGACGCGAGCCTCGGCACGAACTGCGGGACACAGCCGTCCTCCGCTTCGGAAGACTTCGGAGCGAACGGCTCGGGCGGCAACGGAGCGGCCGGGACACCATCCGGGTCAACGTGTCTGGTGGCGAACGCGTCAGCCGGCCCATCTCCCACGAGTGAGCTCAACAGCGCGTGCACCGCAGAGAACGATGGGGGTTCGTCCAACCCCACATCCAGCAGCGCCGGCGCACGCGCGAGCGGAACGCAGAACGATGCTGCATCGACCAGTTCCAACGCGACCGCCTCGGGCAACACAAGGAATCTGCTCGGGATCGAATCTCTGCCGTCCACCGCCACTGAACCCGGGTCACTGGCACTCGTCGGCATGGTGCTCAGCGTCGGCGGGCTGGCGCTCCTTCGACGAGGTCGTCGCAAGAACTGACGTGACGAAACGGTCATGCCTCCACGCACCAGAGAGCCCACGCTTGCCGAGCCACCCCGTCCCGCGCTGGTGGTGGAGGCAACTGTGGCTCTACAAGAAGCGACCGCGAAGGCGACAAGCGCTCCAAAAGGGCACCCGACCGTGCTGCTCGTCGAGGACGAACCGTTACTCAAGAAGCTCGTCGGCGGTCTTCTTGAAGAGGCCGGTTACGAGCACGTGACCATCGGCGATCACAACAAGATCAGCGGCGCGGTCGAGAAATACCACCCCCAGTGCGTCATCCTCGACAGCGAACCGCCCTCCAAGGGCCGCGGACGATCGTGGGCCGATGCGGCCGCGATCCGGCGCGCCCACCCAGATCTCCCTGTGCTCATGTTCACGGCGGATCCGGACTCGATGGCGGAAGCTCGCGCTAAGACAACGCCGAGAAGCAAGGCCGCGAACTACTCAGGAGTGATCGACAAGCCCTTCTTGATCCTCGAATTCCTGGCGACGCTCAAGCACGCCGTGGAAAACCCGCCCCCTCCGCTGTCGATCACTGGCAAGGGGCTCGCGACGGAGGCGATAAGCGTATTTCCGGAGCTGAGTGGCCCAGCTTCAGAAGCGTGGGGCCCCGCGGACTTCTTCAGCACGGCGCTTCATGAGCTGCGGACCCCCCTGACGTCGGTCATGGGACAAGCGCAGCTCGCGCGCCGCTACATCGAGAAGGATCCGGTGCGCGCGGCCGAGGCCATCGACCGCGCACTCGATCAGGCGCAACGGATGAACCGCCTCATGACAGAGCTGCTGAACGAGACGCGAGTCGCGATCGGCGCATTCAGTCTCGAGGTGGTGACGTTCGATCTGGGCATCGCGGTCGCGACGACCATCAGCCAGCACGAGCATGGAGACATCCCGCGAGTCACGTTCACGCCGTCCGAGAGGGTCCGCGTCCGTGGCGACCCCGATCGCATCGCACAGATCCTGGGCAACCTGCTGGACAACGCGTTCAAGTTCAGCCCACAGCGCTCGCCGATCGACGTTTCACTCACCGTCGTCGATAGCGAAGCGATCCTTCGCGTCAAGGACTACGGCATCGGCGTCCCGGCGGACGAAAGCGATCGGCTCTTCACGCCGTTCTTCCGGACGTCCAGAACTCAGGACCTCGCGGGCACCGGTCTCGGACTGCACATCAGTAAGCGACTCGCCGAACAGCACGGCGGCCGCCTATGGATGGAGTCGAGCACCGATGCCGGCAGCGTGTTCGCGCTGGCCTTGCCCATCGCCACATAGAGGCCGACCGAGCCAGCGCTCGCGAAAATGACGCGCTTCGCGAACAACAGTGGACGCATTCACGTCACACGCATCGATTCGATCTGGCGGGCGCAGTGTCCATCGCGTTTCAGTCGGCGTTCCGTTTACCCGCGGTTGTCCGAATCACCCATTGAGATTCGTATGTTCGTCGTAACCCCGAAGGGAAATTGGACCCACGGGCTTCGCGAGTCTCCCCACCCCCCCAACGCGCGCGCGACGGACTCCTTTTCCCCATAGAAGGAGTCCGTCGCCATGTCAGGGGCGCGGCGGATGCTTGGCCATGTATGCAGCGGCCTCGGCGCGACGAGACAGACCGAGCTTGTCGAGGATGCGGCTCACGTAGTTCTTCACCGTCTTCTCGGAGAGAAACAGCTTCTCGCTGATCTCTCGATTGGTGTGACCTTCGGCGAGTCCCGCGAGGACCTTGCGCTCCTGTTCGGTGAGCGACGCGAGCGCGGGATCGTCGCCGCGACCCTGACGCACCCGCTCGAGCACCTTGCCGGTCACATCGGGGTCCAACAGCGAACGACCGGATGCGACCGCGATGACGGCATCGACGACCGCCTGCCCGCGGGTCTGCTTGAGGAGATATCCGGAGGCGCCCGCGATGATCGACGCGAAGAGCGCCTCGTCGTCCGCGTACGACGTGAGCATGATGACCTTGGTCTCCGGCCGCGCCTCGCGGATCGTCCGACATGCTTCGACGCCCGACCCATCGGGAAGGCGCACGTCCATGATCACAAGGTCGGGCTTCGTGCGCGCCGCGGCTTCGATGACCTCCGCCACGGTCCCGGCCTCGCCCACGACGCTCATTCCTTCTTGACGACCGATCAGGCCGCGCAAGCCTTCGCGCACGACCTCGTGGTCATCGCACAGCAGGATGCGGGTCTTCTCCATCGTCAACGCGCGACCTCCGGGCGGATCGGTACCTCGAAGCGTAGCCGCGAGCCGCTTCCTGGAGCCGCATCGACGTGGAGCTGGCCGCCGACAGCGAACGCGCGCTCGCGCATGTTGCGTAGACCGTGGCCCTCGGTGGCGTTCGCGTAGTCGAAGCCCACACCGTCGTCGCTGACTTCCAGCACCACGTGAGAGTCACGCAGGAACAACCGCAGCGACACGCGCTTCGCCCGCGCGTGCCGCGCGACGTTCCCGAGCGCATCGGCCGCGATATAGAAGGTGGCCTCGCGCGCAACGCCGTCGAGCGCTTCGGCCGCTTCCTCTGAGATGGCCACGTCGACATCGAGCAGTGCGTTGCTGCGCGCTTGGTCCGCGAGCGTGGGGAGTGACTCCGTGAGGGGCCGGTCGCTCCCGCGGATCGGTCGGAGGCCGAGGACGTAGCCGCGGAGATCGGCGATCGCGGCGTTGAGGCGGTCGACGGCGCGGAGGATGACCAGGCGGGAGT
>DATCPK010000134.1:0-2926 GCA_036570125.1 Candidatus Limnocylindria bacterium | reverse complement strand
TCTCTGGACCACGTCTCTTCCTTCGGTACGCCGAGCTCGATATGCACCCGCTGGACACGCATGACCGCCGTCAGCTGGCGCAGGAAGCCGCAGGCATCGGCATGTGCAACATCACCAAGTGCTGCACCGAGGTGTGCCCCGAGGACATCCACATCACCGACAACGCGATCATTCCCTTGAAGGAACGCGTCGTGAGCGCGCACTACGACCCGATCGCCTGGGCGCTCCGCCGCATCCGCGGGAAGAAGGACGATTTCGCGCCGCCCGAGCCGGAGCCACCCTCAGCGTGACCATGCGCGTCGTATTCATGGCGACTGCCGCGGCGGTCCTGACGCTGCTCCTCTTCGTCGCGGTGATCCGCCCGGCGATCGACCGGGGAGGGCTCGGCGAATTCCTCGGAATCGCGGCGTTGTTCATCGCGATCCTTCTCGGCGAGAGGTGGCTCCGCTCGCGCTAGCGCGATGAGCGCTAGCCTTACGGCGATGCGCGCTTGCCCCTTCTGCGCCGAGCAGATCCAAGACGCCGCGGTCCTCTGCCGTTTTTGCGGCAGGGACCTTCCGTCGAGCGCGAGCGTAGGGTCGACGATCTCATCGACGAAGCCCCGCTTGCCCACCCAGCGCTACGCGATCGACGAACGGGTCAAGCGAGCCACCGCGCCAGCCGATGTGAAGCGGCGACCCTCGCTGTGGGCGAAGATCGGCGGGGCGCTCGCACCGAGCGAGCTACGGCCTGGACGTCCGGGACTGCGCGAGTCGATGGTCCGCGAGTACGCCAACGTCCGGAAATATCAGGACGACGTCGCTCGACTGGTCCGCGCCGGCTGGGAGATCGACCAGCAAGTCGATCGCCCCGAGAAGATCGTCGTGAGGTGGTTCCGGGAACCGTCCGCCGAAGGCCCATCCTGATTTCCTAGGCGACTGATAGCCGCCTGATTCCTGGCCGAAATCGCCCGGTAATACGGTTTGGACTCCTGGAAGGGCGACGATGAGACCGATTCCCGCCCGCGCATATGTCTTCATCGCGATCACCTGCCTTGTCGCGGTTCCGTTCCTCGCGCTTGGTGTCCAGGACGTGCTGGGGGACGAGCCGCCGACCGTCGCCTTCTACATCTGGGCTCTCTGCGTCCTCCTGTCGCTCCGGCCGATCCGCATCGCCACGAACGTCGAGCTCTCCGCTTCTGAGGTCGCGGTCCTCGCCGGTGTCGTGCTGCTTCCGCCGGGGACGCTCGCGCTCGTCGCGGGGTCCGCCCGTTTCGTCAACGACCTCGTGACGCGGAAGTCGCCGATCCGCATCGTCCGCAACGCCGCCGCGCAAGCGATCAGCGCGGGCGCCGCGGCGATGGCCTTCCAGCTCGTGATCATGTCGATGATCGACCGCGTCACCGGGACGATCGGCGAGGTCATCGTCGCCGGCGCGATCGCGGCGACCGCGCTCGTCGTCCTCGACCTCGGCCAGATCATCGCGCTGCAGCTGGTGCTCGGCACGGAGCGCCTCACGAGATCGACCATCGGTTGGATCGGCCGCACCGGGCGAGCGCAGCTTCTCTGGGGACTCGCCGCGGTGATCACGATCGAGATCGTTCTCATCCAGCCGTGGTTCCTTCTCCCTGCGGTGCCGCTCTTCCTGCTGGGCTACCTCGACATCCGCGCGCGCTTCATCGCGGAGCGCCGCGCTCGTCTTCTCGCGACGCTCGTCGAGGTGAGCCACGCCGTCGGCGCCTCGCTCGATCCGCAGGAGGTCTTCCGCAACGTGTATCGCCAGGTCGCCGCGGTCATGGACGCCGACAACTTCTTCGTCGCCACCCTCAGCCCCGACGGCTCGACCGTTCGCTACCGGTTCCTCATGGACGGCGGCAAGGAGCTCGAGCCGGTCGAGCGTCCGAAGGAAGGAACGCTGGTCGGAGCGACGATCGAGCGCGGCCCGCTCCTATTAAGAGAGGTCGAGCGCGACGCACGGCGGCTTGGTATGCCCGATCTCGAGTCCTGGGGTGCCATCGTCGAGCAGTCGATCATCGTCGCGCCGCTCAAGCAGCGCGACACGTTCGTGGGTGCGATCTCCGCGCAGAGCCGCCGGCCAACCGCGTACGACGAGGGCGACCTGCAGCTTCTCGCCGCGATCGCGAACGAGGCGTCGATCGCCCTCGAGCGCGCCAACCTCTACGACCGCACCGCGACACTGTCGCGACGGCTGTTCGAGCTGCATCGCATCGGTCTCGCGATCTCGGAGAAGACCGAGCTCGTGGACGTCACGAAGCTGCTCGCGGAATCGGTCGTCGACCTTCTGAAGCCCGCGGTGTCCGCCGTGTACATCGACAAGGGCGGCGACACGCTGGACTTCGCGTTCACCACGGGGAAGGCGACGAGCGACGTTCTCGCGCTGCCCAAGACCTCGCCGACGATCACGCGCGTCCTCGAGACGGGCCAGCCGATCGCATTCTCTCGCCGCGCCGACACGCCCGAGAGCACCCGCAAGCTTCTCGAGCGCTTCGGCCACGAAGCTCTCCTCATCCACCCGCTGCGCTCGGCCGACCAGACCATTGGCGTGCTGTTCGTCACCTGGCGCGAGCCCCACGTCTTCACAGACGAGGAGCGCGAGCTCATCGGCATCCTCGCCGGCGTCGGCGCCTCGACCATGCGATCGATCCGGCTCTACCGCGAGCTCGACGAGGCGTACCTCTCGACCGTCTCGACGCTCATGTCCACCATCGTCGCGCGCGACCACTACCGGGAGGACCACCAGCGGAAGATCGCGGCGGACGCGGTCGCCGTGGGCGAGCGTCTCGAGATGGGCGAGCACGAGCTTCGCGATTTGCGGTACGCGTCGCTATTCCACTCGCTCGGCAAGATCGGCGTGCCCGCCGCGATCCTTTCGAAGGCCGGTCCGCTCACGCCCGAAGAGAAAAAGATCATGCAGGAGCATCCGCTCC
>DATCPK010000133.1:0-20885 GCA_036570125.1 Candidatus Limnocylindria bacterium | reverse complement strand
GCCGTCGTAACGATTCCCGGACGCTCGCTCACTAGAAAGGATCTCGGATGATGACCTGGACGCGGACCCTGCGGCGCGTGGTCGGACTCGGCGCGCCGAAAGCTGCGGACGAAGATGTGCAGCGCGCGGCCGCGACGGCTCGGCGCCAGGCGGTGGAGCGTCCACCGATCGACATCGCCCCGAACGACCCCCTTCTCGCTTATTTCGCCGAATCGCGCGGCGCGGTCAGCCTGGACGAGCTGCAGCTCGAATCGCCGGCGGTGCAGGCGCTGCGGGCGCGCGGCAGCAAGCTCGTCGTTCCGCTCATCAGCCAGGGCGAGCTCATCGGCCTGCTCGATCTCGGTCCGCGGCTCTCAGACCAGGAGTACTCGCGCGAGGACCGGCGCCTTCTCGACAAGCTCGCGGGACAGGCGGCGCCGGCGGTACGCGTGGCGCAGCTCGTCCGCGAGCAGGAGGTCGAGGTCCGAGCACGCGAGCGTCTCGAGCAAGAGCTTCAGGTCGCGCAGCTCATCCAGCAGCAGTTCCTTCCGAAGCGCCTGCCCGAGCTCCGCGGCTGGCAGTTCGCGGCGTACTACCACGCAGCGCGCCAGGTCGGCGGTGACTTTTACGACTTCATCGAGCTGCCCGGCGGAAAGATCGCGCTCGTGATCGGCGACGTCACGGGCCATGGGGTGCCAGCCGCGCTCGTCATGGCGACCACGCGCAGCATCCTGCGCAGCGACGCGCCACGGCTCGTCTCGCCGGCCGCGGTGCTGGCGCGGGCTAACGCACTGCTGCACGGCGACATCCCGCCGAACATGTTCGTCACTTGCCTCTACGCGGTGCTCGAGCCCGCGACCGGCAGGTTGCAGTACGCGAACGCCGGCCACGACCTCCCCTATGTGCGAGGCGACCGTGGCGTTCGCGACCTCCGTGCCACGGGCATGCCACTGGGACTGATGCGCGACATGACGTACGAAGAGAAGGAGACCGTCCTCGATCCAGGCGAAGGGTTGCTCCTTCACAGCGACGGCCTCGCCGAAGCGCACGATCCCGACCGGAACATGTTCGGCTTTCCGCGGATGCGCGACCTCGTCGGTCGCGTCGATGCCGGCCAGCCACTTATCGATGAGCTTCTGAACGACCTCGGGCGGTTCACCGGCGCGGCCTGGGAGCAGGAAGACGACATCACCCTCGTCACGCTGGTCCGGTCCGCAGGCGTCCCGGATGTGCGGGTCCTCGACGACTTCGAGGTCCCGAGCGTCAGCGGGAACGAGCGGCAGGCGATGGAACGGGTCGCCGCGAGCATCAAGGGCGTCGACCTCCCCAGCCGCCGGCTCGAGCGACTCAAGACCGCGGTCGCCGAGGCGACGATGAATGCGATCGAACACGGCAACGAGGGCCGCGCCGAGCTACCGGTCCGTCTCGAGGTGAGCACCAGCGACGGTCAGATCGTCGTTCGCATCACGGATCTCGGTGGCGGCCGCGAGATCCCCGAGGCAACGACGCCGGATCTCGAGGCGAAGCTCGCCGGACTGCAGAAGCCACGCGGCTGGGGCCTCTTCTTGATCAAGAAGATGGTCGACGAGATGCGCGTCACAAGCGACGCGCGACATCACACCGTGGAGCTGGTCATGAGGCTCGGAGGAGGGAACGATGGCAGAGACGGTTGAGCGCGCGATCGTCCGGCGGCGCGATGGCGTCACGGTGATCGACATGCCTACGCATATCGACATCGCCACCGAAGCGGCCCTCGACACTGCGTACTCGGAGGTCAGCCCGAAGGGCGCGATCCTCCTGAACTTCTCCGGGACCGAGTACATCAACTCGAGTGGGATCGCGCTGATCGTCGGCATCCTCGCCCGCGCGAGGAAGCAGAGCCGACCGATCTCCGCGTACGGGCTGAGCGCCCACTACCGCGAGATCTTCGAAGTGACGCGACTGTCCGATTTCATGGGTCTCTACGGCGACGAGCAGGCGGCCATCGCGGGCAAGCGATAAAGGAGGACGGGGTGGCTCAACAGGTGACAGAAACGAGCGTGCGAGCGGTCGACAACGCGGCGAGCGTCATCGACATCCTCGGCGAGATCACGGCGAAGTCGGAGCCGGAGCTCATGGAGGCGTACGCGCGTGCCAGCGGCACGGAGACGCGCGTCGTCATCTTGAACTTCGCGCGACTCGACTACATGAACAGTGGCGGCATCGGCCTGCTCGTGACGATGCTCGTCCGCGCGAACCGGCAGAAGCAAAGGCTCTGCGCCTACGGCCTCAACGAGCACTACCGCCAGATCTTCGAGCTCACGCGGCTCGACGAGGCGATCGCGATCTACGACGACGAGCGCGCCGCCGTCGCTGGAGCGAAGGCGAGCTAGGGAGAAAACGATGCCCCTGCCGACAACGACTAACGACCACGCCGCCGAGAAGCCGCGAAGCGACGCGGGCAACTGGGCGAAGCCGGTCCGGACACTCACCTCGAAGGACGTCCCAACCGGGGCGATAGACCTGAACGTGACCGGCCACCGGGTGGCGGGCGCCGCGACCGGCTTCGGCCGTCTATGGCAGAAGTCGTTCTCGGTCCGGCTCGAAGGCGCGACCGTCGCGCCACACGAGGTGATCCGGATATGGAAAGAGAATTTCGGTGATTTCTGGCCAAAGGGCCAGCGCATGTTCCTGCCCACGACCGGCATCGCGCCCGGCGAGGTCGGGCTCATCAACGCGAAACCGATGCCCGGCGCACCCTCGATGGCGACCGGCGTCCTGGTCATCTACGCCGACGACGAGTCCTTCAGCTTCATGACCCCTGAGGGACACCCATTCGCGGGGCCACTGACGTTCAGCGCCGTCAACGAGGATGGCGTTACGGTCGTGAAGGTCGATGAGCTCACTCGCGCCAGCGATCCGTTCTGGGAGCTGGCGATGATGATGCCTATCGGTCAGCGCATGCAAAACGATATTTGGCGCGGCACCTTGCGCAACATCGCGAAACACTTTGGCGTGGAAGCCCACGTCGAGGAGCGGATCGTGTGCGTCGATCGCCGCCGGCAATGGTCCCAGGCAAAGAATATCTGGCAGAACGCGGCGATCCGGTCGGGCTTCTTCGCGATCGGTGCGCCTGTGAGGAAGCTGCGGCCCCGCCGCTGATCGGGCTCTAGCATCGTCGCGTGAGCGTCCTCCGGAGCAAGACCGACACGCGCGACGGTGCGGCGGAACGCAACCGTCAGAAGAACCAGAGCCTCGTTTCCGAGCTTCGCGAACGCCTCGCGAAGGCGCGGCTGGGAGGACCCGATCGGTCGCGGGAGCGCCACACCAAGGCCGGGAAGCTCCTCCCGCGCGAGCGCGTCGAGCGCCTCCTCGACCCGGGCACGGCGTTCCTCGAGCTCTCGCCGCTTGCCGCGTACGGGATGTACGACGACGAAGCTCCCGCGGCCGGCATGATCACCGGGATCGGCCGCGTCAGCGGCAACACGTGCGTGATCGTCGCGAACGATGCGACGGTGAAGGGCGGCTCCTATTACCCGCTCACCGTGAAGAAGCATCTCCGCGCGCAGGAGATCGCTCTCGAGAACCGTCTCCCCTGCCTGTACCTCGTGGACTCCGGCGGCGCGTTCCTGCCGCGACAGGACGAGGTCTTCCCCGACCGCGACCACTTCGGCCGCATCTTCTACAACCAGGCACGGCTTTCATCCATGGCGATCCCGCAGATCGCGCTCGTCATGGGGTGGTCCACCGCCGGTGGGGCCTACGTGCCGGCCATGAGCGACGAGACCGTCATCGTGAAGGGACAGGGCGCGATCTTCATCGGCGGGCCCCCGCTCGTGAAGGCCGCCACCGGAGTCGATGTGTCCGTCGAAGATCTCGGCGGAGCGGACTTGCACACGCGCGTCTCCGGCGTCGCGGATCATCTCGCGCTCGACGATCCGCACGCGATCGCGATCGCACGCGAGATCGTCGCGCAGTTCGAGCGGCCGACGTACTGGGGCGACGACCGGATCGCGCCGGAGCCACCGGCACTCGATCCGAACGATCTCTACGCGCTCATCCCCGAGGACATCCGAACGCAGTACGACGTGCATGAGGTCATCTCGCGGATCGTCGACGGTTCGCGCTTCCACGAGTTCAAGGCGCTGTACGGCACCACGTTGGTGTGCGGATTCGCGCGCATCGAAGGTTTTCGCGTCGGGATCGTCGCGAACAACGGCGTGCTCTTCAGCGAATCGGCGCTCAAGGCCGCGCATTTCGTGGAACTGTGCAATCAGCGGCGGGTGCCACTCGTGTTCCTCCAGAACATATCGGGATTCATGGTCGGTCAGGAGTACGAAGCCGGCGGCATCGCGAAGGACGGCGCGAAGATGGTGACTGCGGTCGCCTGCAGCACCGTGCCGAAGTTCACGGTGATCGTCGGCGGTAGCTTCGGAGCCGGGAACTACGGAATGAATGGCCGCGCGTATTCGCCGAGGCAGCTCTGGATGTGGCCGAACGCGCGGATCAGCGTCATGGGCGGCGAGCAGGCCGCGACCGTGCTCTCACTCGTCGGCACCTTCAAGGACGAAGTGGAAAAGGACGCATTCCGCGCGCGCATCCGCGAGCAGTACGAAACGCAAGGGTCGCCCTACTACTCGACGGCGCGGCTCTGGGACGACGGCATCATCGATCCGCTGGACACGCGCACGGTCTTGGCGCTCGGGCTCGCCGCGGCAAGGCACGCTCCGATCGAGGACGTGCGCTACGGCGTCTTCCGGATGTGACGCGCTAAGCGAGCAGCTCGTCGAGCTTCGCGAGCAGCATCTCCACGTCGAAAGGCTTGCCCATGATCGCGTTCGCCCCGAGCATGTCCGACTCGGCGAGGGCGTCGGCGTGCGCGGTCATCACGAGGAGCGGCGAGTCTGCGAAGCGGGACCGAAGCGATGCGATCCACTCGACCGCCGACTGGCGGCGATATGCCTTCAGTGGAACGAGGTCGGTGATGACGATGTCGGCGTTCGTGTCTGCCGCGACCGCCTGAAGGCTGGCAGCCAGGATCGTGTCGTATCCAGCGTCGATGAGGACCGTTTGGAGGAGATCGAGGATGACCTGATCGTCGTCGAGGACCAGGATCGTTGTCATTCGATGCCTTCATAGGGTCGAGGTAACGATTTCGCAACTTGCGCCGAGGCTCAAGCGCGGATGTCCGGGTAACGGGCACGTGGGATGCACACGGGACATCCGAAAAACGACAAGGTTGGTTGAAATCCGAGCAATGGAGCCGATGACTGCAAGTCCGATAGACCCGGCCGCGGTCGCGACCGCGGAGCAACAGACCCTGTCGCCGATGTCCGAGCGGCGGATGCGGCGGCTTCTCGACGTGCTCTGTGATGGGACGCGCCTCAAGATCGTGCGGGCTCTTCGCGATAACCAGCTTGCCGCAAGCGACCTCGCGCGCGTGCTCGGCCGGAGCCGGTCCGCCACGAGCCAGCACCTCCGCGTGCTGCGAGAGGCCGACGTGGTCCAGCCGTCGCGTAACGGGAACGTCGTGCGCTACAGGCTGGCCACCGACATCAATGCCGAGATCCTTCAGGACATCGGCCGGGCCTTCGATCGACTCGAGCCAAGCACCGCCGCGTAGCGCGGTTATTTAGGGCAGATCGCCGGGGACGTCCACGTCGCGCCGCCAGGCGCCCTCTGAATCAGCGGCGCTCCATACCGTCTCCGGAAGCCTTTCCGGCTCGAGGCCTTCGACGAGCGCCCGAAGCCTTCGCTCGCCGCTCTCCAGAAGGAACCGCGCGAGGGTCAGAGCGGGAGCCACGAGGAGCACAGCAGGCAGAGGACGCGTGCCGTCTGCGTCGCGGAGGGCGATGGCCTTGCTGCGGGTAGCCGCCGCACGGTCGGCCATGAACGAAAGCAGCCGCAACGTCACACCGGGCATGTCCGCCGCGACGAGGACCGCGTACTCGCAGCGCACGTGCTCGAGCCCGACTCTCGTCCCAGCGAGCGGTCCTTCGAATGCGGTGCGATCGCGCGCGAACGAAACGCGGTCCGAGCCATCCGGGAGCGGCGGCTCCGGCGCATCGGGAGCGATCACGATCACGACGTCGTCGCAGGAGTCGAGGAGCGCCCGGAGCGGCCGGTGGAAGAGCGGCCCGCCGTCGAGCGGCTCGAGGATCTTGGGACGGCCGAAGCGCCGCGAGGCGCCGCCGGCGAGGAGGATCCCCGAAGGCCGGCTCACGCGCGCGTGATCTCGACCACCGCGTTGTAGTCCGGAACGCCCGAAACCGGGTCGCGGCGTCCCGCCGCAATGAGGACATTCGCCTCCGGCCAGAACATCTGCACGTTGCCGTCGCGGATGGGCGCGACGTGGGCGCGGGCGCGGATCGTGGCGCCGCTCTCCGCTCGGATGACGAGCTCCTCTCCTTCCGACACGCCGAGCGCCGCCGCGTCATCCGCCGATAGGAAGAGCGCGTCGCGCGTCGCGCCGGTCAGTGGATCGCGATCGCGCCAGACCATCGAGTTGAACTGCTTGCCTCGCCGTGTCGAGAGGTGGTAGCGACCGGCGGGGAGGTCGGCAGGTGCGACGGCCGCGCTCGAGAAGTGCGCGCGACCATCCGGAGTCGGAAAGCGCCGGTCCGCGCAGAGGTGACGGCCGCCCCACTGAAATGAGTCGCCGCCTTGAGCGAGGCGCTCGATGCCCGCGTACGCCGGCACGACGGCGGCGATCTCCACACGGATCTCGGCCGCCGAGCCGAGGCCGAGCACATGCCCCGCGTCGGGGCGGACGCGCCGCGCGACCTCCGCGAAGATGGCCCACTCCGGCCGCGCCTCGCCCGGGCGGGGTCCGGCGATCTCGGGGCTGAGCACGACGCGGCGTTCGGTGGTGGTCTCCGTACCGCCGCCGGGCTGCTCGTATCGCGTCATCGCGGGCAGCAGCAGGACCTCGTCCCCGTCGACGAGCATCTGTGGTGATACGACGATGTCCTGATGCACGCGCAGCGGCGTGCGCGCGAGCGCGGCGCGGACTGAATCGGGATCGGGAAGCGTCTCCAGGAAATTGCCTCCGCTCGACCACAGCACGTCGATCTCGCCGCGGCCCGCGGCCTCGACCATCTCCGCGGCGGTCAGGCCACGCCGGTCCGGAACGTCGAAGCCGTAGCGCTTCGAGAGTGCACGCGCGTTCTCCGGCGTTACCGGTAGTCCACCCGGCAGCGCGGTCGCGTACGCGCCCATCTCCGCACCGCCCTGCACGCCGGAGTGACCGCGGATCGGCATGAGGCCTGCGCCGTCGCGCCCGACGTTGCCGCGAGCGAGCGCGAGATCGACGATGCCCTGGACGCTCTCGGTTCCGCACACGTGCTGCGTCACACCCATCGACCACACGAGCACGGCAGAGCGCGCGTCGCGATAGAAGGCCGCGAACGCGCGGAGATTCTCGACGGTGCTTCCCGCCGCCCGCGCGAGATCGTCGAGCGGTGTCGCTGCGAGGATCGCGCGGAGCTCGTCGAAGCCGACGGTGTGCTCGCGCACGAACGTCTCGTCGATCCCGCTCTCGTCGATCAGGACCTTCAACACACCGCGCACGAAGGGAAGATCGCCGCCGGTGTGGATCGCGAAGAACGCATCGGTCATTTTCGTCCCGAACATCGCGCTCTCCACGCTCGACGGCACCCAGTAGTGTTCGAGCCCGGGCTCGCGCAGCGGATTCACGACCACGACCTTGGTCCCCCGCTTCCGCGCAAGGAACAGATACTTCATGAAGACCGGCTGCGCGTTCGCGACGTCGGCCCCGAAAAGCACCACGAGGTCGCTCTCGATCACGTCGCGGTACGAGCACGTCGTCGCCGCGACGCCGATCGCCTGACGAAGCGCGCCGGTCGACGGCGCGTGGCAGACGCGCGCCGCATTGTCGATGTTGTTCGTGCCGAGGTACCGCGCGACCTTCTGCGCCGCGTAGTAGGTCTCGTTCGTGAGCCCGCGCGCCGTGAGGTAGAAGCCGACCCGCTCCGGAGCGCTGGCGCGGATCCGCGTCGCGGCCAGGTCGAGCGCGTCGTCCCAGCTCACCCGGTGGAAGCCGGCATCGCCGCGCCGACGCAGCAGCGGGTACGGAAGGCGGCCGAGCGCACGCAAGGCGCCTGAGGATCGCGGGAGGCGCGCGACGTCGGCGAGTACGGCCGGATCGAGAGCGCGCGCGGTGTTCAGCTTGAGAAGATCGAGGCGCGTGGTGCAGAGGTGCACGCCTTCCATCGTCCAGTCGCGGAAGCCCGCAACGCCGAGCGCGCAGCCGTCGCAGACGCCCTTCGACAGGATCCGCCACGCGTAGGGAAGGTCGTGCCGGTTGTCCCAGACCGTTCGAAGGATTTCCAGGTAGTGGTTGGGCTTCGTCCGGCCGATCCCATATGGAACGAGGCTGACCCAAAGGCGTGGCCGAAGCACTCGCCGAGTCTAGGTCGCGGAATTCGTAGGGAGACTCGCACGTTGTGCAAGGCGATGGACGTTACGGAGCTCCGGCACGAGAAGGACCACTACTTCGGGCATGCGCACGACTCGCCGCTCACCGTGGACCAGCGCGCGCACTTCGAAGGGCTCCGCTATTTCCCGGAGGACGCGACGCTGCGCCTCACGGTCACCGTCGATCCCGCCGGAGGTGGCGGGTCCGAGACGGTGGAGATGAGCGACGGCTCGTCCGACGAGATGCGCCGAGCGGGCACCGTGCGGTTCGATGTGGGTGGCGAGCGCGTCGGCCTCGTCGCGTTCGCGCAAGGCGACGGACTCTTCATCCCGTTTCGCGATGCGACGAGCGGGAAAGAGACATACGGCGCGGGCCGCTACGTCGAGGCCGAGCCGCTCGGCGACGGCCGCTACGAGCTCGACTTCAACCGCGCATACAACCCGTACTGCGCGTACAACGACGCGTGGCGCTGCCCGCTGCCGCCGCGCGAGAACTGGCTCGCCGTGCCGATCGCGGCCGGCGAGCTCACCTTCCACTAGGGAGCCGGCGCGGCGTCTAGAGTTCGCGCGATGGGCGAAACGGTGACCCTGAGCACGGAATCTAGCGGGATTTCGCGCATCACCATCTCTCGACCGGAGCACAAGAACGCGTTCGACGCCGCGCTGATCAGAGATCTGGTCGCCGCGGTCGGACGGGTCGATCGCTCCGCCCGCGCCGTCGTCCTGCAGAGCGAGGGCGACGCGTTCTGCGCCGGAGCGGACGTCGAATGGATGCGCGGGATGGCGGACTACTCGCTCGACCAGAACATCGCGGACTCGAAAGCGCTCGCCGCGATGTTCCGCGCGCTCTACGACCTCGAGATGCCGCTCGTCGCGCGCGTGCAGGGCGCGGCGATCGGCGGGGGCGCCGGCTTGGTCGCCGTCGCGGACATCGCCGTCGCGTCGACCGAGGCAAGCTTCGCATTCTCCGAAACGCGCCTTGGCATCCTCCCGGCGGTCGTGTCGCCCTACGTCGTCCGGAAGATCGGACCGGCTCGGGCGACCGCTCTCTTCGTGACGGGATCGCGCATCGATGCAAAGCGCGCGCACGAGATCGGACTGGTCGAGCGGCTGGTCGAGCCTTCGGACCTGGACGCCGCGGTCGGTCGAGTGCTCGACGCGATCGTTTCCGGCGGGCCGAAGGCCGTGAACGCGGCGAAGCGACTCGTCCGCGAGGTCGAAGGGCGCCGCATCGACGAGGTCGCCGACCTCACCGTGAAACGGATCGCGGAGATCCGCGTGACACCAGAGGGACAGGAGGGCCTCCGCGCCTTCCTCGAAAAACGGGAGCCGCGCTGGTGACGACGCTCCTCGTCGCAAACCGCGGCGAAATCGCGCGACGCATCTTTCGGACCGCCCGTCGGATGAGCATCCGCACCGTGGCGGTGTACTCAGACGCCGACGCGGGTCTGCCGTTCGTGCGGGAGGCGGACACCGCGATCCAGATCGGGCCCGCGCCAGCGCCCGCGTCGTATCTCGCGATCGATCGAGTGATCGCGGCCGCGCGCGAGGCGAAGGCGGACCTCATACATCCCGGCTACGGGTTCCTCTCGGAGCGCCCCGAATTCGCGAGCGCCGTCGACGCCGCGGGAATGCGCTTCGTCGGACCGCCACCGAGGGTGCTCCAAAGCTTGGGCGACAAAGCCGAAGCAAAAGCGATCGCGGAGCGCGCGAAGGTTCCGGTGCTCCCGGGATATCGCGGCGAGGATCAGAGCGACGAAGCGTTCATCAAGGCGGCGCGCTCCGTGAAATACCCGGTGATGATCAAGCCGGTCGCGGGGGGCGGCGGCATCGGGATGCAAACGGTCAAGGACGAGTCGCAGCTACGGGACGCGCTTGCGCGAGCGCGCCGCCTCGCGACATCAGCATTCGGCGACGAGCGGCTTCTGCTCGAGCGGCTCGTGGAGCGGCCGCGGCACATCGAAGTGCAGGTGCTCGCGGACGATCACGGCACGGTCATCACGGTAGGCGACCGCGATTGCTCGGCCCAGCGACGTCACCAGAAGATCGTGGAGGAGGCCCCGGCGTGGCGCCCTG
Source organism: Candidatus Limnocylindria bacterium (assembly GCA_036570125.1). Classification (GTDB taxonomy): domain Bacteria; phylum Chloroflexota; class Limnocylindria; order P2-11E; family P2-11E; genus 3-1-20CM-2-70-9. Next base: position 10,415 of record DATCPK010000133.1, on the reverse strand, counting down.
ACGACAAAGGACGCGAGCGGATGGCCGCGTCGGCGATCGCGATCGCGCGCGAGGCCGGTTACCGAAATGCGGGAACCGTCGAGTTCGTCGTGGACGATCGCGGCACGTTCTTCTTCCTCGAGGTGAACGCGCGCCTCCAGGTCGAGCATCCCGTGACCGAGATGGTCTACGGCGTGGATCTCGTCGAGCAACAGCTCCGCATCGCGATGGGCGAGCGTCTCGACCTGCAGCCGACGCAACACGGGCGGCAGCACGCGATCGAAGCGCGCATCTACGCCGAGGATCCGGCAGCCGGTTTTCTGCCTTCGACGGGCCGGCTCGTTCACGTGCGCTGGCCCGAACGCTCCGGCATCCGCGTCGATGCGGGCTACGAAGAAGGCGATGTCGTCACGCGGCACTACGACCCGCTCCTCGCAAAGGTCATCGCGTTCGGTGGAGACCGGCGCATCGCGCTCGGCATGCTGGCGAACGCGCTCGACGAGACCGAGGTGCTCGGCGTCCGGACCAATATCCGTTTCGTTCGCGCGCTCATCGGGCGCCTGAACGACCAGGACGTTCGCTACGACACAGAGCTCGTCGAGCGCGAGCTCGTCCGCCTCGTTCCCGAATCCACTCCGGCGCCCGACGAGGCCTACGCCGTCGCCGCCGCGGCGGTCGCCACCGGTGCCCATCAGCCGCAGGACCCGTGGACGGCGACAGGCCCGTGGCGCATCGGCGAGGGGACCGCGACGACGATCGCCATTCGCGAAGGAGAGCGCGAGCGCGCGGTGCGCCTGGCCGGATCTGGTCCGTACACGTACGCCGGCCATCGGGTCGCGCCGATCGATGAACCACATCGCTGGGCCGTCGACGGCGCGCAGGCCGCAGCCGCGGCGAGCGATGGCGTGGTCTGGACGAGCGTTCGCGGGAATGTATGGGAGCTCCAGACGTCGCCGCGGGAGCGCGAGGTCGAGCAGACCGCCGGCGCGGAGGTCGCGGCGCCGATGCCCGGTCTCGTGATCGCGGCGCAGGCAGTGGCCGATCGGCACGTGCGTCGCGGCGACCTGCTCTTCGTGGTCGAGGCGATGAAGATGGAGCTGCGCGTCGAGGCGCCCGCGGATGGAAAGGTCACGCGCGTTCTCGCGAGCGTCGGCCAGCAGGTCGAGCGAGGACAACGACTCGCAGAATTCGAGGCGGACACCGCCTGATCCATCTGACACGCGACGACCGCGTCGCGGCGCGCCGGGCGCTGACCGAAGGCTGGCCGGTCTTGGGGACGGTCCTCGTCGTCGGAACGACCTTCGGTGTGGTGGCGCGGCAGTCAGGACTCGAACCAATTCAGATCGCCGCGATGAGCCTTCTGGTGTTCGCCGGCGCTTCGCAGTTCGCGATGGTGCGGCTCTTCTCCGAATCGGCCCCGACCGCGATCGTCATCGCGAGCGTCCTCTTCATCAATCTGCGGCACGCGTTGATGGCCGCGTCCCTCCGCGCCCAGCTCCAAGGGCTGCCGGTCCTCGGACGTCTCGTCGCGGCGTTCTTCCTCACTGACGAGGCCTTCGCCATGGCGACGGGGCACTTCCGTCGCGGCGGACGCAGCCTCGCGTACTACTTCGTGTTTGCGATATCCCTTTACGTGCTCTGGAACATCGCGACGCTCGCCGGCATCGTGCTCGGCGACGCGATCGGCGATCCCCGCCGCTACGGCATCGACTTCGCGATCACCGCGACGTTCATCGGCATCGTCGTGCTGGCGATCCGGCATCGCTCCGACGCGGTCATCGCGGTCGTCGCCGCGCTGATCGCAGGTGGCCTCGCTCTCGCTGGCGCATCGACCATCGCGGTCATCACCGCCGGCGCGATCGCGCCGCTCATCGCCGTATTCGTGCGCCGATGATCTGGATCGCCATCGTGGGCTCCGCCGTCGCGACCTATCTGGTCCGGTCCATCCCGTTCGTCGTGACGATCCGGGGCCACCTGCCGGACGCGGCATCGCGATACCTGGACGCACTCCCGGTCGCGATCATCGCGGCGCTCGTCGGGCCGGCGGTCGTCGCTCCGGCCGGCGCGTTGACGCACGGCGCCGAGCCGGTCGCCGCGGCCCTCGTGGTCGCGACGGTCGCCTGGCGACGAAGCCTGCTCGCCGGGGTGATCGTGGGAGTTGTGGCCGTTGCGCTCTTGCGCCTGATCTAGGACCAGCGGCCGCGGCGCACGACGTCCGCGGCCGCTCGGTGCCCGCGCTTGAGCGATGGCGAAGGCCGATCCTTCGGTTTCGCGTAGCCCACGGCGACGACCCCGACCGCCGTGTACTCATCCGGGATACCGAAGGTCTCGCGCAGCTTCGCCTGATCGAAGACGCCGAAGAACACCGCACCGAGGCCGGCGTCGACCGCGGTCAGAAGCGCGAGCAGCGCGGCCATGCCCGTGTCGACGTCCCAGTACGGCACCGGCCAGTGCCTGTCGTCCATGTCGGTCCAACCTTTGTCTGGCTCCGCATAGCGCCGCTTGTACGCCATCTTGTTGCTGAGGCACACGATGAGAAGCGGCGCGTTGAAGAGGTCCGGCCAGTTCCAGTCCTTCCGGCGGTCCTGGGGCCATAGCTCATCCCAGTAACGCGCGGCGTCTTTTCCCTCGAGCACGAGAAAGCCCCAGCCCTGGCTGAACCCGGCGGACGGCGCCTTCTGCACGTTCGCGACGATCCGCTCGACGATCTCGCGTGGGATCGGGCGGTCTTCGAAGCTGCGGACCATCTTCCGCTTGCGGACGACGTCCTGAAATTCCATCAGGCCCTCCGGTACACGCCGCGCTCGCGCCGCAGCAACCCCGCGTCGACCAGATAGCGGCGCAGCGTGGCGTGATCCGAATGGAGGTTCTGCAGGATGCGGTTGACCTCGTCCTCACGGTATTCGCGATCGCGAGCGAACGCGCCCGCAACGTGCACGAGGAGGGCCTGCCGGCGCTCGCGACCCGCCGGGATCGTCTCGAGGCGACCGTTCCGAAAGAACGCGGCGAGCTCGGGTGGTCCGTCGAACGCGGCCCGCCGAACGTCGTTGCCTTTCGGTCGCTGCATCCGTGCGACGATACGCGCGCCGTGCCGCTCTCAGCCCCAGAGCGAATCACCATCGTCGAGGTCGCGCCGCGCGACGGCCTCCAGGCCGAAGATCGCGTTCTCTCGACCGACACCAAGTACGAGCTGCTCGAGCAGCTCGCCGACGCCGGCCATACCGCCATCGAGGCGACGAGCTTCGTGAGCCCCAAGGCCGTGCCGCAGCTCGCCGACGCGGAAGAGCTCATGAGGCGGATCGAGCCCCGGCCCGGCGTCCGGTACATGGCGCTCGTTCCGAACGAGACGGGACTCGAACGGGCGATCTCGTGCGGAGTCAAGGAGATCGCGATCTTCGCGTCGGCGAGCGAGAGCTACTCGCGAAAGAATCTCAACCGTTCGCGCGACGAAGCGCTCGCGGGCTATCGACCGGTCGTCGCGCGCGCGAAGGACGCCGGCCTCCGCGTTCGCGGGTATCTCTCGATGGTGGTCGCGGATCCCTGGGATGGCCCGACTCGGCCGACGGTCGTCAGCGCAGCCGCGCAGCAGCTGCTCGACTTCGGGTGCGACGAGCTCTCTCTCGGCGACACGCTCGGCGTCGGCACACCCGGGGACGTGAAGAGCTTGGTCGACACGCTTCGTAGCGCCGGCATTCCAGTCGACAAGATCGCCTTTCACTTTCACGACACCTATGGACAAGCGCTAGCGAATGCACTGGCCGCCATGGACGAGGGGATCACGACCTTCGATGCGAGCGTCGGCGGGATCGGCGGCTCGCCCTTCGCCAAGATGGCAGGCGGGAATCTCGCCACTGAAGATCTCGTCTGGATGTGCAACGGCATGAAGATCGAAACGGGCGTCGACGTCGACAAGCTCGTCAAGACGAGCACCTGGCTCGGCGAGCAGCTCGGACGCAAGCTCCCGGCACACGTGTCGCGGGCGATGTCCCCTAGATCTTCTTCCGCTCCCAGATGAACGACGCCTGCTCTAAAGGCGTCAAAAGGACGACTTCCACCAGATGCCAGCCGTCCTTGGCCGCAAAGTTGAGGTGCTCGTCGGCGGTCTGCTGAACGTCCGCCGGTCTCATCGAGGTGACCTTGTATTCGTACTCGTTACGCCAGTGTTCGGATCCCATCTTCCGCAATCTATAGACGACCCCTCTCGGGCCGCCTTGATCAAATTCTTGGTGCGCTCCAATCTAGGTTACGCGCCGCCCGCGACAACCTTCGTTTGGACCCCGAGCGTCTCCTCCGTTTGCACGAGTCACCGAGTCGCGTCGCAGGCACGGAGGAGCTGGGAGCGAGCTAGGCACCAATCGGATGCGGGTAGCGAGCGACCGCGGAGCCGCGACAGGACCTGCGTCCTCACGCGGAAGCGTTAGCTCGCCGCCGCCTTCCGAAGCTCCGTCCGCCCTTCGCGTTTCTTGGCGCGTATGGCTGAGACGGCCGGCACACCTGATCCGCGCACGAGCTTGTCGAAGGCCGGAACATCCGTCTTGGCGATCTGCCGCCATTTCACCAGCTGTGCTTCCGCCCGCTTGCTCAGATCGTCGAAGACGTCGTACATCGCCTTGGTCGGGGCGAAGTCGGCGCCGCCGACCGCGATGGCGAGACCGCCGATCTTGAGATTCAGCTTGGCCGGATAGTTGAGCGTGTCCTGGCGGCTCTTCGCCTTCACCTGGATGAGCTCTTCCTCGACGGCGGCCATCTTCGACTTGAGCGCGCTGGCGGCGCGGCGCAGACGCGCACCGCCGCTGCCCTCAGCGCGCTTCTCCCAGCCTTCGATCTGCGTCCGCAGCGCGCGGATGCCGTTGATCGCCTCGTGCACGTCGGTGAGCTTGTCGCGGATGCGCATGCGGAGCGCGAACTGCGCGTCGAAGTCCGCCTGCGTGGCCGACACGCGCGGGTCCTTGCGGATCTCGAACGCGACCTCGTGGCGCTCTCCGCCGACGTCGAGGCGAACGCGGTACTGGCCGGGGGGCGAGACGGGTCCGGCGAGCGTCGCCTCGGCCGCGTCCCACGCCGGATCGTCTTCGACCCGCGTGGCGTCCGGTTGGCGCATGTTCCACGCGAAGCGGTTGAGCCCTGTTTCGTTCGGGACCTTCGGCTCCTTCGCTTTTTTCGCCTCATCGGCGCGCCGCTGCTCGGGCGTGAGCGCGTCGGTGGCCTTCTTCTCCTTCGGCTCGGGCGCGGCGCTCTTGAACTGGCGGATCTGTTTTCCCTTTGCATCCATGAACGTGAGGGTGACGTCGCCCTCGGGCTTGTCGCGAAGCCAGTACGACACGAGCACGCCGTCGGGCGGGTTCTGCCCGGCGTCGATGTTCACCTGCGCCTTTTCGCCGTTCGGCTTCTCCACCTGGCGATAGGTCACGATCGTCGCGCCGGTCATGCGGTAGTTCTTGCCGGACCTCGCCGGTTGCGGGAAGCCCATGTCGGTGCGGAAGCGCACGGTCGGCCGCGGTGTGAAGAGCCGCGCCTTTCCCTTCATCGCCTCGGCCGCGAGCTGGCGGATCGGCGACAGGTCGTCGAGCACCCAGAAGGATCGCCCGTGGGTACCGAGGACGAGGTCCGAGTCCTTCACGACCAGGTCGTGGATCGGCACGACCGGAAGGTTGCCGCCGAGCCGATTCCATCGAGCGCCGTCGTCGAACGACACGTACGCGCCGGTCTCGGTGCCGGCGTAGAGGAGGCCCTTTCGCGTCGGGTCCTCGCGGATCGCGCGCGTGAAGTCGTCGGCCGGGATCCCGTTGGTGATCTTCGTCCAGGTTCGTCCGTAATTCGTTGTCTTCCAGAGGTACGGCTTGAAGTCGTCGCTCTTATATCGGGTCGTCGCGACGTACGCGGTGGCCGCGTCGTGCGGCGACGGCTCGATGATCGAGACGAGCGAGAACGGCCGGATCGCGGCTGGCGTGACGTTCTTCCAGGTCTTGCCGTCGTCCCGCGAGACGTGGATCAGACCATCATCGCTTCCAGCCCACAACACGCCGCGTTCGACCGGCGATTCCGCGAACGCGAAGATCGTGCAGTAGTACTCGGCGCCGGTGTTGTCCTTGGTGATCGGTCCACCGGATGGGCCGAGCTTCGATTTGTCGTTGCGCGTGAGGTCTGGGCTGATCCGCTCCCACGTCGTGCCTTCGTCCGTCGTGCGGAAGACGTGATTGCCGGTGTGGTAGAGAACATTCGGATCGTGCGGCGAATGGACGGTGGGCGCGGTCCACTGCACCCGGTACTTCACGTCCTTCGCGCCTTCGCCTGCGCTCGTCTCGGGCCAGACCATGATGTTCCGCGCCTGTCCGGTGCGGCGGTCGAAGCGCGTCAGGAAACCCTGGTAGTTACCGGCGAAGACCACGTTCGGGTCGTCCGACCGGACGGCGATGTAGCCAGACTCGCCCCCACCGATGGCGAAGCTGTCCGCCGCGGTGATGCCGGCGATGGCAGAGCGGCTCGGCACCGTCATCGTCGTGTTGTCCTGCTGCGCGCCGTAGATGCGGTAGGGCGTCTGCGTGTCGGTGATCACGTGATAGAACTCGGCCGTCGGCTGGTTGTAAACGGACGACCAACTCTCGCCGCCGTTCTGCGTGACGACCGCGCCACCATCATTTCCATTGATGATCCGATCGGGAGTCTTCGGATCGATCCAGAGGTCGTGGTGATCGCCGTGCGGGATCGATTGCTCCTGGAAGGTCCTGCCACCGTCGTTCGAGAGCCAGGCCGAGACGTTGAGGACCCAGACCGTCTCGGGATCGGTCGGGTGCGCGAAGATGTGGTTGTAGTACCAGGCGCGCTGGCGGAGGTTGCGGTCCTCGCTTCCCCGCTCCCACGTCTCGCCGAAGTTGTCCGAGCGGAAGACGCCGCCGTCCTCGGCCTCGACGATCGCATACAGGCGACCCGACCGCGCGGCGGAGGCAGACACGCCGATCTTGCCGAGCAGTCCCTTGGGAAGGCCCTTGTTGCGGCTTATCTCGGTCCAAGTGTCGCCGCCGTCATTGGAGCGGAACAGACCGCTGCCGGGTCCCCCGGAGACGAGCTCCCACGGACGCCGGATCGTCTCCCAGAACGACGCGTAGATGATCCGGGGGTTATTCGGGTCGATCGACAGATCGGAAGCACCCGCGGTCTCGTTGCGGTACAGGACCTTCTTCCACGACTTACCGCCGTCGCGCGTCCGGAAGACGCCGCGCTCCGTGTTCGGACCGTGTGCGTGACCGAGCGCGGCGACGTACGCGGTGTCCGGGTCCTCGGGGTGGACGCGGACTTTCGCGATGTTGCGCGTGTCCTCGAGACCGAGATGCGTCCAGGTCTGGCCCGCATCGGTCGAGCGGTACACACCGTCGCCGTGCGAGACGTTGCCGCGGATGCAGCTTTCGCCCATGCCGACATAGATCACGTTGGAGTCGGTCTGCGCGATGCCGATCGCGCCGACAGACGCGCGCTTGAAGAACCCGTCCGTCGTGTTCTCCCAGTACTGACCGCCGTCCATCGTCTTCCACACACCGCCACCGGTCGAGCCGAAGTAAAACGTGTTGCGCTCCCGCGGATCGCCCGCGACGGCGGCAACGCGTCCGCCCCGATAGGGGCCGGCGGTGCGCCACTCGAGGCGATCGAAGAAGCTAGGGGTCTCTCGCGAAGACGCGCTCGAACGGCGCGCGGACGTGGTGGAACGACGCTTTGCTGGCATGGAACCTCCCCCGATGTGCGTTAGTCGAATCGAAAATAGTCCTTCTCGCTAGGCTCTGCCGCGTATGAGTTTGCCGCCGGTCATCCGCGACGCGATCCGCCTGCTCTTCCTCGCAGTGCTCGAGCACCAATATGTCGTTCTTTTCTTCGTCGTCGCGATCGAGGAGGCGGGCGTTCCCCTCCCCGCGCCGACCGACGTCGTCATCGCGTTCTACGGCTACCGCGCGCGCGGTGACCTACCCGAGCTCGCGCAGGTCGTGCTCGTATGCGCGCTCGCGTCGACCGCCGGCACGCTCGTGCCGTACTTCCTCGCGCGGCGGTTCGGGCCGACCGTGGCTCACCGGCTCGCGACGTGGATCGACATCGATCCGGCGCAGGTCGACCAGTGGACCGAACGGATCCATCGGCGTGGCTTCATCGCGGTGGTGATCGGCCGTCTCGTGCCGGGCGCACGCGTGGTCATGTCGCTCATCGCCGGGACCGCCAGAGTGCCCTTGTACCAGTTCTCGCCCGCCGTCTTCGTCGCCGCGTGTATCTACTGGACGTTCTGGGTCACGGTCGGCGCGGCTCTGGGGCCGACGTTCCGGCGCTTCGCCGAGCCGTACATCGTCTACATCCTCATCGGACTGCCCTTCGTGGTCATCACCTACTTCGTTTACCGGCATCTGCGCGCGCGGAGAAAGTGGGGATCGGCCACACGGCGTACCTGAGCCTCGCACTCGGGACGATCGCGGCGGTCGCTCTCTGGTTCGGGATCTGGCCGCTAGCCGCGGTCGCGCTTGCCTTTCTCGTCGGCGGCCTGCGTGAACCGGTCACCCTGGCGTCCGACACGATCGTGTTCGCGGGTCTCGCCGGACACGCCGACCCGCTTTGGGTCGCGCTCCTCGTCGCGGCGAGTCTTGTCGCCCGCGAGCACGACACCTCGGCGATCCTCATCCTGTTGATTGCTTCGCTCGCCGCGATCCTCGTGTACGTGGACTGGACCATCCTCACCGGACTCCTCGCGGTTCTCCGGATCGCCTTCGTCGCGAAGCGATACCTGCCGAGGCCCAGCGTCGCCTAGCGCGCGGACGATCGTCGCGAGCGCCTCGATGAAGTCGGCCCTCGTGTTCTGCATCGGTACGCGGTGATAGCGGAGGCCGGCGACGCGAGCCTGAGCGGCGGCCGCGATGTCGAGGTCGTACAAAACCTCGAGGTGATCGGCGAGGAACTGGATTGGCACAACGAGCACGTCGGTCGCGCCCAGAGCCGCGAGTGATGGGAAGAGGTCGACCAGGTCTGGACGAAGCCACTCCTCCGCCGTGTGGCCCGCGCTCTGATAAGCGAAGGACCAGGTCACAAGGCCCGCGGCCTCTGCCACGATCCGCGCGGTTTCGCGAAGCTCTTCGACGTACGCCGGCTCGGCCTCGAAAACTCGGCGTGGAAGGCTGTGCGCCGTCAAAACGATCGCGAGGGACGCATCCCCAATGCGCGCCAGAGATTCACGTACGGCACCTGCGATGGCGACGACGAACGAAGGCGTCCGGTACCACGATCGCGCGAGCGCGAATGGCACGGTCGACGCGTCGGCGACGGCCCGCTCGTAACCCGCCATCAGCCGATCGGACCACTGCGGTGACATCGGTATGGCGACGATGCGCTCCGCTCCTTCTTCCGAGACGAGCGCGCGGACCTCGTCGCCGATGGCCGGCTCGGAGAACCGCATCCCCACCCGTACGCGGTAATCCCTTCCGAGGACCCGCGCGAGCTCGGTGCCCTGGGCTCGTGTGATGCCGATCAGCGGAGACCCGCCGATGAGCCGATAGCGGCGGCGCATCTCCAGGACGAGCTCGGGTGCGGGCGGATGGCCACGGACGCGCGCAAGGTACGCACCGACGTCCGCGTCGCCGCTCGGGGCGCCGTACGTCATGAGCAGCACGCCTGTCGTCACACCAGTGCGACCTCGGTCTCTTGGCGGACGAGGTCGGTGAGCCGCGCGAGCGTGTCCGCATCGGTCCCAGGTAGAACGCCATGTCCGAGGTTGAACACGTGGCCCGGCCGTCCGCCGGCCTCCGCGAGGATCGCACGCGATCGTGCCGCGACGACGTCGAATGGCGCCAGGCAGATTGCCGGATCGAGATTGCCCTGCACGCCACGGTCGCCCACGCGCGACCACGCGTCGCCCAGCGCGATCCGCCAGTCGACGCTCACGACCTCGCACGGGACGTCGGCGAGGAGCGGAAGGAGCTCGGGGTTCCCGGTCGCGAAGTGGATGCGCGGCACGCCCGTCACCTCTTCGAACACGCGACGCGAGTACGGAAGCACCGCGCGCGCGTAGTCCTCCGCCGACAGCGAGCCCGCCCACGAGTCGAAAAGCTGGATCACGTCGACGCCGGAGTCGACCTGCTCGTTGAGATAACGAACAAGCACCTCCGTCAGGGTCGACATGAGGCGGTCCCAGAGGACCGGATCGCCAAAGAGCAGGGCCTTCGTGCGTGCCAGGTCGCGGGAAGGCCGGCCCTCGATGAGGTAGGACGCGAGCGTGAACGGAGCGCCGGCGAAGCCGATCAGTGCGACTTCGGCCGGCAGCGAGCGGCGGAGCTCGCGGATCGCGGTGAAGAGGTACGGCGTCGCCTCATCCGCGTCGACGACCTGCAGAGCGCCGACGTCGGCCATCGTTCGCACCGGACGTTCCACGATGGGTCCGACCTCGGGCTCGATATGGAATGGAACTCCCATCC
>DATCPK010000132.1:0-3225 GCA_036570125.1 Candidatus Limnocylindria bacterium | reverse complement strand
CCGTCAGCCTCCATCCCCACACGCGCCAGAGACTGAAGGAAAGCGGTCTGCCGGTGGACGAGAAGCGGGTACGGCTTCTTGAGCCGATGGGATTCATCGACTTCGTGGCTCTCGAGCGGTCGGCACGCTGCGTCCTCAGCGACAGCGGCACCGTGCAGGAGGAGTGCTGCATCTTCCGCATACCGAGCGTGACGATCCGCGATGTGACCGAGAGGGCCGAGACAATCGAGTGCGGCAGCGCGATCCTCTCAGGTGCCGAACCCGAGTCGATCGCGCGCTGCACCGAGATCGCGCTCGGATCGCCCTGCGACTGGACCCCGCCCGCCGAGTACATGGCCGAGTCGGTTTCGAGCGCGGTGACGAAGATCGTCCTGGGCTACCAGCACCGTCCGAGCTGATGCGCGTCCTGGTGCTCGCGCAGTACTACGACCCTGTCCCTGTCCCCAAACCTGGCGAGGTCGCGCGATGGCTTGCCGCCCAGGGTCACGACGTCTCGGTGCTCACCGGCTTGCCGAACTATCCGAGCGGCGTTCTCATGCCCGGATATCGGCTCACGCCGTGGCGGAGAGAGACGCGCGACAACCTTTCGGTCCGGCGCGTCTTCGAGTTGCCCTATCACGGCAGGTCCGCGCTCGGCCGCATGCTCAACTACAGCTCGTTCATGGTGGCCGGCTCGATCGCGGCGTTGTTCATCCGCAGGCCCACGGTCGTCTATGCGTGGCATCCTCCTCTCACGGTTGGCGTCGTCGCGGCGGTCCTCGCGTCCATCCGGAGGGCGCCCTTCGTGTACGACGTGCAGGACGTGTGGCCGGACAGCGCATTGATGTCAGGAATGCTCCGCGAAGGTGCGATCACCTCGGTGCTTCGCAAGGTCGAGCGCTTCGTTTACCGGCGGGCTGCGCATCTGCTCGTCGTGACCGAAAGCGCCAGACAGAACCTGATTGCGAAGGGCGCGGTGCCGGACAGGATCAGTGTCATTCCGCATTGGGTGGACGAGTCCGCCTTCGCGACACCCGACGCTGATGCGCGAAGCTGGGCTGGGCGATTTCTGGAAAAGGATGGACGATTTGTCGTCACCTTCGCCGGCAACATCGGGCTGCTTCAAAGGCTCGACACCATCCTTCACGCCGCGAAACGTGTTACCGACACGCGCATCGCGTTCAGGATCGTGGGAGACGGAGCCGATCGACCGCGCTTGGAACGTCTCGCGAAAGAATTGGGTCTTGGGAACGTGCGCTTCCTGGGCGCCCGGCCTTCCGGCGACATGTCCGCGGTCTTCGCGGAGAGCGATGCTCTCGTCGTCCCATTCGGCGCCGGCCCATTAAGCGAGCTCGTCATTCCGACAAAGACGCTCGCGTACCTTGCGGCGGGGCGGCCGATCGTCATGGCCATGTCGGGGCCTGCGACCCGGATGGTCGACGAGGCTGGGGCCGGCGTTGCCGTTCCCCCCGACGATCCCGAAGGCCTCGCCGCGGCGGTCGAGGAGCTCGCGCGCCGCTCGGAGTCGGATCGTCAGGCGATGGGTGAGCGAGGCAGGGCGTACGCGCTCGCGCATTTTCGGCGAGACGACGTGATGAAGACCATCGAGGGCATCTTGGAGTCGGTCAGCGCGACGTCGGCGACCGACTGAATAGAAAGTTTCCGGCCGGGGCGGGACGGAAGTCAGACAGGTCCGACCAATCGGCGTCGCGGCCGGTGCCGATCGGACGGGCGAACTGGTAGCCGTACTCGCGCAAGAGGGCGACGCATTCCGCGGTTGTGTGCTCGAAGCGCCGAAGCCATTCGTCGACCAGCTCGATGAGCAACACCGGTGTTTGGCTGAAAAAGTCTTTTCCGCCACGAATCACGTTCCACTCGGCTCCCTCGACATCGACCTTGACCGCGTCGACCGGAGGGCGTCCCTTCCGTTGCCAGAACACATCCAGCGAGACGGACTGAACTCGGATGGCTTCGGGCGTGATAAGGGATCGATAAGCGGGCACGATGTGATTGCCGGTTGCGAGCCCCGACGTGATAGCGACTTCGCCTTCCCTGTCGCTCACGGCGACCGCGTGCACATCTATGCGCGTGCACCCGTTCCGCGCCGCGTTCGTTCGCAGAAGAGCGACCGTCTCCGGCACGGGCTCGAACGCATCGACGTTCAGATCTGGGAACCGCGTCGCGAGCAGAATCGAGTGCAGGCCGAAATTCGCGCCGATGTCGACGAACCGACCGTTCGGCCGGACAAGACGCGCAAGCTCGGCGGCCTCGCGATCCTCGAAATCGGCGAACAGCAACGGGAGCGTTTCGACACGCGCCGCGAACCACGCCTGGTCCCTCTTCAACCAGGTCTCGCCATCCGCGACGAGAAGCTCCGGAATGTCGCCCTTGCCTGCCGCACGCTGCAGGTCCGAGCGGATCCGTGCGGCGTCCGCGAGGACGGCCCGTCGCGCCGAGAGCTCGGGGTGACGCAAGGTATCCACCAGGTTGATCGCCGATTCGAGCAATGGATACCCCCTGGCGCTCTTGCGAACGTGGGACGCCGCGTTGGTCAGCGTCTGCCTGGCCACGCCTTAGATCACAATTGCGTGGCTGCGACGGCGCTTCCAGCCTGGTCCGCACGACCGTGCGCATCGACGGTCTCCATGACGATCCGCAAGGCTTGGGCTTCGTCCTGATCGGCGATTCGGTCCTCGATCTCGCGCAACGTCACCTTGAGCGACGCGAGCGCCGGCGGCTCGGCGTTCGATACGCGCATCACGCGCGGATGCTGGGTCCCGACGGGCCGCTCGGTCTCGAAGAACAACCGCTCGTGCAGTTTTTCGCCCGGTCGCAGCCCGGTGAAAGAGATCTCGATATCGGCGGGCGTACGCAGACCTTGGAGACGGATCATGCGGCGCGCCAGGTCGAGGATGGAGATCGGTCCGCCCATGTCGAGGACCATCACATCACCGCTCTCGGCGAGGGCGCCCGCTTCGATCACCAAGGACGAAGCCTCGTCCAGCGTCATGCTGAACCGCGTCGCATCGGGGTGCGTCACCGTGACCGGACCGCCCTGCTCGATCTGTTCCGTAAAGGTCGGGACCGCGCTGCCCGACGACCCCAGCACGTTGCCGAATCGCACCACTGCGAAGCGGGCGTCGTGCGCCTTTGCTTCGGCGATGACGAGCAACTCCGCGAAGCGCTTCGTGTAGCCAAGGACGTTCGTGGGCTCGACCGCCTTGTCGGTGCTGATGAGCACGAACC
>DATCPK010000131.1:0-9743 GCA_036570125.1 Candidatus Limnocylindria bacterium | reverse complement strand
CGTGCCGCTGTTCGGATGGTCCGAGCTCCTCGGCCACCTGCCGTTCTACGGGATCATGTTCGTGCTCTTCATCGCGCCGAACGCCGACGCCTGGCGCGCGAAACGGAGTCTGCGACCCGCCGCGTAGCCGCTGGACGGCGTTGTCGACCGAGGAAAAGACCGGCGGGTCGACGCGGTACGCGTTCACCGACTGACTGATCGCGTTCGGGTCGCGGCCGATGGCCGCGTCTCGCGTCGTCCAGTCCCGGTCATGAGCCGGGAACGACGGTATTAGTCCTACTTCTTGCGGGCGGGCTCGTGCTGGGCTCGCTCTTTGTCGGCCTTGGACTCGGCCTCGCCGATGACTTCGTGGACCTTGCCCTTGACCTGCTCGCCCTTGCCGCTCCACTCGGTCTTGCGATCACCGGTGGCCTTGCCGACCTCTTCCTTCGCCTTGCCCACGATCTGCTCGCCCTTACCCTTGAGCTGCTTGTCCATGCGCAATCACCTCCGATATTCGCATGCAGTGTGTGCGTGGCAGGCGTGTCGTTTCATGACGGGACCGTCATGAGCGGCACTGAGCCCGCGACTACCGTCGAAGCGGGTTATAAGCGGATCGCCACAACTCAAATCGAAGGAGTCGACATCATGTGCATGAACTGCGGCTGCGGCAAGAACGAAGAGCGGCACAAGCCCACTGATATCACCCTGAGCGACCTCACCGCGGCGGCCAAGGGCCACGACATGGAGGTTGAGAAGGCCGCCGACAACATCCACGATGGCGCGCGAGCGCTGAAGAAGAGCGGCAAGATCAGCTAGCGCCGCGCTCAGCAACCGTTTACTGATCGGCTGCTGCTGCAGGTACGGCTGCGCACCAGCGCGCTCGAGACGGATGCGCTCGAGCCGCGCAGCGAGGCGATCCCGGCGATCGCCGATCGTCTTGCCGGTCTCGCGAGCGCGTTCCGCGCGCTGTGGCCCGCTCGCCGCGTGCATCGCTCTAGTCCGCTCGCTCGCGACCCGAACGAGGCGTGACCGCTCGTCAATCACCCAGCGGAAGAGATTCCCGATCGAGAGACGCTCGGCTGAGTCCGCGTAGGGGGGCAGGAAATGCCCGACCGCGCGATTGCCCATCTCTGCCCATGCACCGGCGCTGTTCTGAACAGCCGGTCGGTACCGTAAGCGCGATGTTGGAGCGTTCCCGATAATGCCGGACCCCCGTGACCCGCGATGGCGACCGCTGCACCTGCTCCTCCGCGACGCTCGCGACCGCTATGCGCGGCCGATCTTCATCGCCGAAACGAGCCACTTCGGGAGCGGTCGGGCGCGATGGTTGCGGGAGGTCGCCTCGGAGACCGAGCTCGCGCGGCGTTCGGGGGTCGACGTCAACGGCATTTGCATCTATCCGCTCGTCGATCGCCCCGACTGGGAGGATGGCACCCACTGGCACAACAGTGGGTTATGGGACGTCGTGCGGGAACCGGACGGCACGTTGCGGCGGGTACTCGACGAGGACTACGCGGCCGCGTTGCGCGATGCGCAGCTGCTGCTCGGCTGAACACTGCCACAAGCTGCGGGACGCAAAGGAGGTGGCGGAACCCTTCTGGCTCCTCGTTTGTCTGTTCATGTAACCACTGGACGATGGCCCCGCAGGATCAACTTGGGTATCCATTTGGGTATCCATCGGCGTGGACTGATGCGGACGCGAGCGGACGGCTATGGAATCGAAAGCCTCGAAACGCGGCAGATATGGACTGCTGCGGACCGCTGCGGACATTCCAATGAGCCCTTTCAAGGAAGAGGTCGTGGGCAAGACGATGTCGAGCGGCTCGCGGGCCTCCGTGGGCCGTTGAGCTCCTCGGGCTTCGCGATCGCGTCATCGAGGAGTACAGCTCAGCCTGGCCCCGCACCTCTTCGATATCGGGTGAGGCTTGCCGTGGGGCGAAGCGCAGGAGTTTGACGACCTAACTGACGACCGTTGGGTGCGTCCAGGCACGTCCCGCGTCGTCGCTGGCATCACCGCGCGCGCGTCGCCGTGCTCAGGCGACGGTCGCGGACGTGCCGAGACACCGTGGGACGGCGCGGCATGCAACTGCAAAACCTTCATCGCGGGTTTCGATTCCCGCCATCGCCTCAGACGCTCGGACGCTCTCCGAAGACCTCTGTCTTTGTCGGGCGTCAGGATCTGATCGAGCCCGACCGCGGGGAATGTTTTGAGCTCCTCGACGCTGTAGTCGCCGATGTAGCGGACAGAAAGGTCAGCAAAGTGCACCCCAACCGACGCAACTCTCAAAAGGGCCGCGCACCGGACGTTTTTTAGATTGCGGGATTAGCGGGACCGCGAGAGGCTGCTCACGAACACCAGGCGCTCGGGCGGGCCCGAGAAGGATCAAGATCTTTGGAGCATCTGGCGTGGCGGCCCCGTGAGACGCGTGATCTCAAGGTTGCGAAAGGGCTCCGTGAGCGCTGGGACGGTCGCCGCACACTCGCGACCGAGTGGCGCGACAAATATCCGGAGTTGATTCGGGATGTTGACTACGCCCTTACTGAAAGGCAGCCACGTGCACACTTTCATGAGTGGTACGCCGCGATCGACTATTGGTCGGCCGGTTACCACGTCTTGATCGAGAAGTACTTCCTGAAGAAACGAAGGTCAGATGTCTATCCAATCTATCGGGCGATCGTTGGAGAAGCGGTCGCCAAGGAGATCGATCACGCCGGCAGTCAACCTCCGGACCTTCTTGTTTATGACCCACACGGAGTTCGGGAGTGGTTCTTCGCTGAAGCGAAATCCGCGTCAGAGCCATTCACGAAGGGTCAGCTTCTATTGTTTCCGCGACTCGAAGAACTCTCTGAACGACCAATCCACGTGATTAGGATCCGGATCCAGTCCTGATCGCTTCACGGCCCGCCGATGGTCACGGACCCAAGGCCGGCTCCGCTTAGCGGGCAACTCCGATCTTCGTCCGATGTACCTGAGGACGGTCTGGTCGTTCCCTGCTCCCTGACTTATTGGGGCGGATGACCGTCCTGACTATTTCGGTAGATGCCTTGCAAGTTCCCCACATAAACCGCTTGTTGGCTGCGCCGCGGCCGATTTTGGGGCGGATGCCTGTAGATCAGCCGCCCTTTGGATTCAGCCCGCCAGCCGGAGCCATCCGAGCTCGTTTTGAACGAGTCGAGCTGTTATCACTTCCGCATGTTTGACCCCCGTCTTCCGCTCCGGACACACGAGGCGTTGAGGTCATCGCCTTCGCGCATTGTCGGGCGCGCTGGTCGGCGGGCGATCTGCTAGGTGCGCGCCGGGCTCTGCTCCTCAAGCGCGCTCTTCTCGCCCTCCGCGTGGGCGGCGGCGTGTGCCTCCTCCCCGAGGCCCGAGCGAACGGCCGAGACGGTCCGGTCGTAGTCGGCCCGGTCAGCGGGATCGATAACGAGCCCTGTGGACGAATAGATCGCGTCCGCCCGGCCGAGCGAACGCGCAGCGTCCTGCAGCCGCCCCGCTTTCAGCTCGACGCTGGCGAGCACGATCAGGCACGCCGCCAAGATGTAACTGTTCTTGATCTCGCGTGAGATGCCGATGGCCTCGCCAAGGTTCGTTTCGGCCTGGGCGACGTTCCCCTCCGTCCGCTCGACCGTCGCGAGGTTGGCCAACTCGACGGCGACGACGAGGCGGTTGCCTCGCGCCCGATTTCGCGAAAGGCTCTCCTCGTACAGCGTGCGGGCACGTTGAAGATCGCCCGCCATCCGTGCCCCCTCAGCGAGATGGTGGATCGCACTGAGCTCACGGGCCTCATCGTGGAGTTCGAGCGCGAGCATCCGCGCCTCGTCGGCGAGTTTCGCAACCGCATGTGTGTCGCCGTCGCGCAGCCCGACCCGCGCGAGCGTCAGCAGAGCGTCGACCCGCAGCCCATCGAGGTGAAGCTCACGGGCAAGCTCGACCGCAAGAGAGGCCTGGCGACGCGTCTCCGGCGTGTCGCCCATTCGGAAGGCGAGCCCAGCCGCCGCGATGAGTCCTTCCACACGCTCCGCCGTCGGCCGTTCCCCGTAGGCCGCGAGCAGACGCTCGACCCAGCGACGACCATGCTCGAGACGTCCTCGCGCGAACCAGAAACGCTGGAGCAGTCGCGCGGCTCGCAGACCGAGCGCCGGATCGGCCTCGCAGGCATCTTCGAGTGCCGCATCGAGTTCGCTCTCTTCGCGCTCGAGTCGGTCGTACCAGCTCTCGGGATTCGGGCCAGTGAGCTCGAGCGTCGCTTGAAGCAGCGTGTCAAGGTAAGTGGTCCCCACGCGGGCATGCTACGCGCGGTGTTACCGGTGATTCTCTCGAGGGGAGAGTGGGTCAGCCTCAGCTTCTACTGAGCACGATTGAGAACCGAATTCTCTCGCTGGAATGGGTGCTGGCCGACCGGCGTTCGTGCTCGACCACATCGCATCCGACGACTGTGTGACTGTGGATCAGCCTGCGAGCCGGAGCCACCCACGTTCGTCGCGGACCAGCCCGACTGTTACCACTTCCGCGTGCTTGACCCCCCTCCGGGCGTACAGCGCACGCCGCCTCGCGCCCGTCTCCCAGACCCACCTGCTGACTTCCCGGCGAAGTCGGGAGCCCGTCCGATGCGAACGGGAACCCCGCTCCTCCACTGTCGTCGACGGACATCGCGACAGGAGGACCCACGATGACGTCGATCACGCACACGAACACGGCCGTCCAGACAAGTGACGCATCAACCGGCCCGACAGCGGAGCGGAAGCGCGCTCGCGTCGCAGCCGTCGCGCTCATCGCGAGCCCGATCCTCTGGTTCGTCGGTGCGGTGGCGTTCTACAGCACGCTCGGCGCGTTCTACAACGCAGACGATCCCGTGGCCAAGCTGAACGGCATCGCTGGCCAGCGGCTGGCCTGGACCCTCCAGAGCCTGCTCTTCTTCGCCGGGGCGATCGCCGCCTCGGTCGGCCTCGTCATACTCGCTCGGCTGCTGCGGTCGGATGCCCCAGCTCTCGCCCGCATTGGCACGATCGCGGCGTCGTTGTCGGCGATCGCCGCCGCGGCCGTTCTCGGCATCCGTTTCGCCGCGCCGCTCGATGGTGTGCGAGATGCGAGCGAGGTGCCGCCACTGCTCATCGCCGTCCACAGCTTCGGCGCGAGCCCGTCTTGGCTTGGTACGGCGAACATCCTCGTCGCCGTGGCGGCGGTCGGACTTCTCGCGATCGCGCTGTACACGAGCGGGCGGGCCAGGCTGACCGGCGCGCTCGTAACACTGGGCTGCGTGGCGGTCGCCCTGACGATCCTGGCTCGCGGCGGGATCCCACCGGTCATCGTGTACCCGATCGCCGCGATCCTCGGAGTGCGGCTGCTCTTCTGGCGCGCGACCGGATCCTGATCTCGGCTGCCCATACTGGCCGCACGACGGTGGTGGAGACGGTGCGCGCTACGCAGTCCATCCCGGCCACGCGGGGCGCTATGTTGAGGTGGCTCGCGTGGGGCTGCGCGGCGATCAGCGCCGCGCTCATCCTCATTCGTTACCTGTTCGAGTCGGGGACCGCCGCGCCGGATGCGTTCGGCGGCTTGGCGAGCGTCCTGCTCCCGCTCGCGTTCCCGGCCGTCGGCGCACTGCTGGCGTCGCGGCGGCCGCAGCATCCGATCGGCTGGCTCTTCCTCGCCGTGGCCCTGGGTTGGGAAGTGGCGGATGCCGCGGGCGCGTACAGCGAGATGTCGCCGGATCGACCGCTCGCGAGCCTCGCCACGTGGCTGCACGGCTGGCCGACGTACGTGGGGATCGGTGGGCTCATGTTCATCCTCCTGCTGTTCCCCGACGGGCGCCTGCCGTCTCGCCAGTGGCGTCCGGTCGCCTGGCTCTTCGTCGGATACACGTCCACCAGCGTCCTGCTCGTCGCGCTCGCGCCCGGGACAGCGGCAGTCCTCGAACCGCTGGCCCTGCCGCTGCTGGTGGCCGCAGTGATCTCGCTGGTGCTGCGACTGATCCGCGCGACGGGACTGGAGCGCCAGCAGTTCACGTGGCTGGTCGCAGCCTGCCTGTTCGTGATCGCGGTCCTCCTGGTCACCGTCGCGCTCGACGCGCTCGCACCCCGATCGGGGCTCGGGAAGTTCGCGCGGCTCGCGCTCTACGCGAGCATGGGCCTCGTGCCTATATCCGTCGCCGTCGCGATCCTCCGATACCGCCTTTACGACATCGATGTCCTCATCAATCGGACGCTCGTGTACGGCAGCCTGACGCTCGGCGTCATCGCGTTCTACGTCGTGGTCGTTGGATACGTCGGCTCGCTGTTCCGCACGGGGGACGAACTGGTCCTCTCTCTCGTGGCGACCGGCGTTATCGCCGTGCTCTTCCAGCCAGTCCGGGAACATGTCCAGCGCGCCATCGATCGGCTGCTCTATGGGCGCCGGCACGAGCCGTACGCCGTCCTGTCCGGGCTCGGGCGGCGCCTCGAGGCGACGCTCGCGTCCGATGCGCTGATCGAGGCCCTCGTCGGGACTGTCCGGGAGTCGCTGAAGCTGTCGTACGCCGCGATAGCGCTGCGGATCGGTGACGAGACCGCGATCGCTGCCGCGTCCGGCGTCCCGATCGCAGACCCGCTGCGGATCCCTCTGACCCATCAAGCCGAGGTCGTTGGTGCGCTGCTGCTGTCGCCCCGCAGGGGAGAGGCGCTTACGCCCGCCGACCGGCGGCTGCTGGACGACCTCGCGCGCCAGGCCGGGGTCGTCGTGCACGCCGTGCGACTCACGACCGAGCTGCGACAGGCGAACGCGCACCTCCTCGCGGCGCGCGAAGAGCTGGTGAGCGCAAGAGAGGAGGAGCGGCGACGCCTACGGCGCGACCTGCACGACGGCCTCGGACCACGTCTCGCGAGCCTGACCCTCCGCCTCGAAGCTGCGCGCGACCGTCTCGCGCGCGAGCCTGAGGCCGCGATGCTCCTCGCCGATCTCGCCGAGCGCACGCGCGACGCGATCGCGGAGATCCGACGGCTCGTGTCTGACCTGCGTCCGGCCGCGCTCGACGAGCTCGGTCTCGTGGCAGCGCTCAGCGAGGTCGCCGCGGAGTACGAGCAAGCCGGACGCCTGCGGATCACCGTGGAGGGGCCCGATCTGCCGGCGCTCCCCGCAGCCGTCGAGGTCGCCGCGTACCGGATCGCCCTCGAGGCGATGACGAACGTCGTGCGCCACGCGTCCGCGCGGCGCTGTGCGGTCAGCTTCGCGGTCGACGCGTCGGGCGAGCTCACGCTCGAGGTGCAGGATGATGGAGGCGGTATTCCTTCACATCCGCGCGGAGGCGTGGGCCTCGCCTCGATGCGCGAGCGCGCGGCAGAGCTCGGTGGCTGCTGCAGCATTAAGCCGTCACCCGGTGGCGGCACGCGCGTGACCGCCGTCCTCCCGCTCAAGCGGTCGGAGACCGGGGCGCGCCACGATGTCGCGTGCGCGCCGATAGCGTCGTCGCGCGAATGAACGCTGTGGCCGAGCCGATCCGAATCCTCGTTGCGGACGACAACCCGGACTTTCGCGACGGACTGCGTGCCATGTTCGGGCCCGTCGAGGACATGGCCATCGTGGCCCAGGCGGCCGCCGGATCCGAGGCCGTGGCGCTCGCGGGACGCCTGCAGCCCGATGTCGTGCTCATGGATCTGCAGATGCCCGGCGGCAACGGGATCGAAGCCACCCGCGCGATCGTGGGATCGAGCCCGCACATCGGTGTCCTCGCCCTCACCATGTTCGAGGACGACGCTTCGGTCTTTGCGGCCATGCGCGCAGGCGCGCGGGGCTATCTCCTCAAAGGTGCGCCCAAGGCCGAGCTGCTGCGCGCCATTCGCGCGGTCGCGAACGGTGAAGCGATCTTCGGGCCGGCGGTGGCGAGACGCCTGATTGGATTCTTCGGCGAGACCGACGCTCGCACTGCTCCGCTGTTCCCCGAGCTCACCGAGCGCGAGCGCGAGATCCTTGCGCTCATATCCCAGGGGCGGACGAACGGCGATATCGCCGCCGAGCTCGTGTTGAGCCTGAAGACCGTGCAGAACCACGTCTCGAACATCTGCCACAAGCTCCAGGTGGTCGACCGTACGCAAGCGGTCCTCCGCGCACGTGAGGCCGGACTACGGTGAGACTCGCAACGAGTTTGCCGACGGCCTGCTGCCCACCTCACTATCGTTTCGTTAGGCCGCTTATCTGACGCGCGTTTTCGCGCGAAGCCGGAATCAGTTCGTGCCCGAAGAATTCGCTGGGACGCTTTTCTCGAACTCGTCCCTTTCAAGGAAGAGCCGTCAGACTCGATGACCGGTATTCGCAGCCTCTCGCCAACATGCGCGACTGGACCACAGCGTTAACCCGCCAGCCGGAGCCATCCGCGCTCGTCCTGAACGAGCCGAGCTACCACATCCGCATGCTTGACCCCCGTCTTCCGCTCTGTCCGCAGCCGGTAGCACGCTCACCGGCTTCGGGATGGCCGGCACGACGTAGGGCCTTAGGTCCTCGCGAGGCTCCAGCCGGTTCACCCCCTCCGCGCTCGCGGTGATGTTGTCAAAGATGGCCGCGAGCATCTGCCCCCGCGCCTCAGCGGTCATGCAGTCCCAAGCGTCCACGAGGTCGTCAACACCGACTACGCGTTGCGCCGCGATGTCGCGGCACTCTGCCTTCCAATCGTCCTCCGAGCTTGTCCGATTGACATACTACGCGTCGCGTAATAGCGTCCGTCTCATGGCGCAAGGGGGCAAGTTGTCGAGTGAGGGGCTGTTGATTCTGACTAGCCTCGCTGATGCGCCCAAGCACGGTTATGCGATCCAGCGGGACATCGCCTCCATGAGCGGACGACGGCTCGGCCCAGGCAGCTTGTACGGAGCGATCGCGAGGCTTGAGACAGCCAAATACATCGAGGCGCTGAAAGCCGACGGACCGCGTCGGCCGTATCGACTTACCGCGTCCGGCGCAACGGCGCTCGCGGTTGAACTGGACGCGCTCCGGAAAGTGACGACGACCGCCGCGCGTCGGTTGGCTATTCGATGAAACTGGCGCTGCTAGTGCGGTTTTATCCAGCGAGGTGGCGCGAGCGCTATGGCGAGGAGATCGCGGACCTTCTTGCGACCGAACCTCCGAGCGTCCCTCGGGCGGTCGATCTGCTCCATGGCCTGATCGACGCGCATCTGCATCCTGAACTTGTCGATTCTGCGCTCGCAGCTGTTCCAGCTGCTGGGGAAAGGTCAGCCGAAATGCGAACGCATGGTACCGGGACCGTCGCTCGGCTTGCTCGTGTTGCGATGCTCACAGCTCTCATCGCGACGCCGGTTGTTGCTGCGGGTGGTGTTGGTTACAACCTAGGTCGGTCGCAAGTCACCTCGGTCGCTGAGCCCGCCGTCGGGCAGACCTTCTATCTCCTGTACGGCGCGTTCGACTTCCCAGTATGGGGGACCCTCTCAACGGGCATCGGCGGCGCGACGCGAGCGAATCTCTCGGTCTGTGGAACTTCGAGAGTCGGCGCGGACGGGATGTTCTATTGGGACACCGAGCCGTGCTGAGACGGTCGTGGTAGCGGTAACGGGTACGAACGCACCTCGCTGCCCCAGCCGCTCCGCAACCCCCCGCCGCACCGAGCCGACGCCTGGACCGTCCTTTGGCTAGCGCAACGCTGACGCGCCGACCTTGACCCGGCTGGGATCTAGCCAGAGCTCCTCGCCCCGCACCTCCGACGCGAGCTCATTTAGGTTCCACGGTGAGGGGCCGCCCACGACCTTTCCAGTCCGGTCGTAGATCGACCCATGGCATGTAT
>DATCPK010000130.1:0-10850 GCA_036570125.1 Candidatus Limnocylindria bacterium | reverse complement strand
TTTCAGCTCGGTCCACAGGCCGTGCACCTCGATCTGAGCATGGGCATCGTCATTTTTCCCGATCACGGCATCGAGGCGGAAGCGCTGCTCGAGCACGCGGAGCTCGCGATGTTCGCCGCGAAGCGATCGCAGACGCGGTATCGAACATACGGGGCGGAGCTGGATACGCACAGTCAGATCCGGGTCGCGCTGGCCGCCGACCTCCGCCGCGCCCTCGTCGCCAACGAGCTGGTGCTCTATTACCAGCCGCAGGTCGATCTGGTCAGCGGGGCCGTCGTCGGCGCGGAGGCGCTTCTTCGCTGGAACGATCCGCACCGCGGGCTCGTGCCGCCCATGCACTTTATTCCGCTCGCCGAGCAGTCCGGGCTCATCCTCGAGATCACGCCGTGGGTCGTGAAAGACGCGCTTCGCCAAGTCCAGGTCTGGCGTGAGGGTAACCTCGACCTACGCGTCTCCGTCAACGTCGCGATGCGCAATCTGCACGATCCGCAGTTCGTCGAGAACATCGAGGCGCTTGTCGAATCCTCCGGCGTTCCGGCGCGAGCGCTGACGCTCGAGATCACCGAGGGAACGATGATGCTCGAGGCCGAGCGAGTCCTCGAGGTGCTGCACCGGTTCCGAAAGATCGGGATCGGGATCGCCATCGACAACTTCGGAACGGGTTATTCCTCGCTCAGCTACTTGAGCCGGCTGCCTGTGGACGAGATCAAGATCGACAAGTCCTTCGTCATGGCCCTCGCCGAGCGTGGGAACCGTGCGATCGTCGAATCGATCATCGAGCTCGGCCGCGCGTTCGACCTTCGCGTTGTCGCTGGGGGTTTGAAGAACGAGGCGACCCTCCAGACCATGACGGAGCTCAAATGCCCGGTGGCTCAGGGTTTTCACTTCAGCGCGCCGATACCGGCGGAGTCCTTCAAAGAGTGGACACAGACGTGGGCGCTTGCATGACCAGTACAGGGCAACTCGCGCGGCAGGTCCGCACTGGGATCTCGGCACGGACGGAATCGTGAATCGCGGATAGCTAGCGTCGAGCTCGCGGAAGGTCAGTGGCGATCGCACATGCAGGCCCGGGGCGGCCCCCCGCGCTCAAAGCCGCGCAAGGTAGGCACCCACCCTTGTCGATTTGAGTTAGGCCTCGTTCGACGTGTAAGTAGAGCGAGGATTCGGCCAGGCAAGGATCCGGAACCCAGAGCTCTAGAAGAAATCGAAGGAGACCCGAAAGATGCGATTCCTGCTTTACGAAACCGGCGCGAACGCACAGGCCAGCGCGCCACCGACCCCGCAGATGCTGGCCGAGGTGGGCAAATTCACGGAGGACACCAAGCGAGCCGGCGTCCTGCTGGCGACCGGGGGCCTCTCCCCAGCGAGCACGCGCGTCCGCAACTCGGGCGGCAAATTGGCCGTCACGGATGGTCCGTTCACCGAGACGAAAGAGCTGACCGGCGGCTTCGCCTTGATCGAAGTGAAGTCGAGGGACGAGGCGATCGAATGGGCGAAGCGGTTCCGAAAGATCGTCGGTGACGGCGAGAGCGTGATCCAAGAGGTCTTCGGCGGGTAACAATCGGCGGCGTGACTGCCGCCGATACACGTCAGGCGATCGACGTGGTCTGGCGGATCGAAGCCCCACGACTTATCGCCGGCCTCACGCGGCTCGTGCGTGACGTCGGCCTCGCGGAGGATCTCGCTCAAGACGCCCTCGTCGCGGCACTCGAACAGTGGCCGGAGTCAGGCGTCCCGGATAACCCGGGCGCTTGGCTCATGGCGACAGCCAAACATCGCGGGATCGATCGCTTGCGCCGCAACGAGCGGCTCGAGCGCAAACAGGAACAGCTCGGACGCGAGCTCGAGCTCCAGCAGGAGATGGCGATGGCGGACCTGGCCCCGACGAACGACGATGTGGACGACGACCTGCTGCGCCTCATGTTCATCTCGTGCCATCCGATCCTCGCGCCCGAGGCGCGCGTTGCTCTCACCCTGCGCTTGCTGGCGAGTCTCACGACCGAAGAGATCGCGCGCGCTTATCTGGTGCCGGTAGCGACGATCGCGCAGCGCATCGTTCGCGCGAAGCGAACACTCACCGACGCGCACGTACGGTTCGAGGTGCCGAGCGGGGCGGAGCTCGACGCTCGCCTGTCTTCGGTGCTGCAGGTCATCTACCTCGTGTTCAACGAGGGCTACGCTGCGACGGCCGGTGACGACCTCATGCGTGCGGGTCTTTGCGAGGATGCTCTTCGTCTCGGCCGGATCTTGGCCGGGCTCGCGCTGAACGAGCCGGAGGTGCACGGCCTCGTGGCGTTGATGGAGATCCAGGCGTCACGATCGCGCGCGCGCGTCGGACCATCGGGAGAGATCGTCCTTCTGCTCGACCAGGACCGTGGCCGCTGGGACTCGCTGCATATAAGTCGCGGCCTCGCCGCGCTCGAGCGCGCCGAGCGGCTCGGCGGCGCTCTCGGTCCGTATGCCCTCCAGGCTGCGATCGCCGCGTGCCACGCGCGGGCGCGGACCGCGGCCGACACCGACTGGGCGCGCATCGCCGCGCTCTACGACGCGCTCGCGGAAGTGATGCCGTCGCCGGTGGTCGAGCTCAATCGCGCGGTCGCGGTCGGCATGGCGTTCGGACCCGCGGCCGGGCTCGCGCTCGTCGATGCGCTCGCATCGGAGCCTTCGCTCTCGACGTACCACTTCTTGCCCAGCGCGCGGGGCGACCTGCTCGAAAAACTTGGACGCGCCGGCGAGGCACGCGCGGAGTTCGAGCGCGCGGCCGCGCTGACGCAGAACGCGCGCGAGCGTGACTTCCTCCTCGCGCGCGCCGCCGCGTGCGCCCGAGCAGACCCTTGAGACCACCGGTCTCCGCCGCGCTCGCGCTCTTGCTCTCCGCATGCACTGTTTCGAGTGGCGGGCCGGCCTCACCGTCACCGACCATTTCACCAACTGCGTTGGCCTCGGCAATCGTCGCCACGGCCACGCCGTCGCCGCTCCCGGCGGCAACGCCGCGTCCCGATCCGCCGGTCGCGGCCTCGGACCCGGATGCCCTCGCTTTACAGATGATGTCCGCCGAGCGCGCCATCCGGGATCCGAGCGTCACCGGTGCCGAGCTCGCGTGGTTCGGACATTTGCAGCAGCTCACATATCGCAAGCTCGCCGCGACTCCCGCGCTCCGCGAGGCGGTGCTTAACGCGATGCCGGCGGACCTGAAGGCGGCCGCGACCGCGAACGCGGACGCGACGGCCGATCTGCGCGCGACCGTCGTGCCCGGTCCCGATCTGCCCACGACCTGGCGGATCGTCGAGCCAGCGCCGCGCGACGATCTCGCTCGCTACTACCACGAAGCAGAAGCGGAGTTCGGTGTTCCGTGGTCGTACCTCGCAGCGATCCATCTGGTGGAGACGCGGATGGGTCGCATCCGCGGGACATCCGTCGCCGGAGCCCAGGGCCCGATGCAATTCATCCCCGCGACATGGGCTCGATACGGCGAGGGCGACATCAACTCGAATCTCGATTCGATCCGCGCGGCCGCCCGTTATCTCCGCGCGAACGGCGCGCCGGACAACATGGCCAACGCGCTCTTCCGCTACAACCAGTCCCAGCGCTACGTCCGCGCCGTCACGGCGTACGCCGAGGTGATGCGTGCGGATCCGGATGCGTACCGTGGGTACTACCAGTGGCAGGTCTATTACCTGACCACACGCGGTGACATCCTCCTGCCCGTCGGATACGGTCCCCCTTGATCATCCGATCGCGCGCGACCGCCCTCGGCCTGACCGCTGTCTTCTTGGTCGGTTTCGCGATCGCTGCGTGGCGATTCGACCTACTTGCGCTGAGGAGTGGGACGCCGGTGTCATCGGTGGCCGCGGCGTTCGACCTTCCGCCAAGTTACCCGGGCTATCGCTGGACCCGCGATGGCAGCACGGTGAGCCAGTTCGAGCTGGTAACGTCGGCCGGCCCTGACCATTGCGGGTGGGAGTCCGCGACATACCTCACGATCGGGTGGCCACCGGGCACGGTGTCGTCGAGCGCGGCCGGGGCGCGCCTGTACATTCGCGATCCCCACGGTGTGGTCGGCGGGTCATATCGCGATGGACTGGTCCTGCACGCGAGTCTTCCGCCCGATGCTCGTCCGACCGGCCATCGTCACGGCTCCATCGCGATCTACGTCAGTCCATCGGACCAGGATCGGGCGATCTACGTCGTCGGCGCCGGCGGTGCGGAGCGGTGGCCGCGGAGCGATCCGATGACGCTCTGTGCGTAGTTCAGGCGCGGTCGATGACGGCGATGCCCTCGATCTCCACGAGGAAATCTGGATCCGCGAGGCTCGCCACGACGACGAAGGTGCTCGCCGGCGGCGGTTGCGAGATGTAGCGGGCGCGGACCTCGCCGATTTTCGCGCGGTACTCGAGCTTGGTGCTGAAGACCGTGATCTTCGTGAGGTCCGCGAACGTGGCACCGGCAGAAGCGAGTGTCTCCTTCAGGCTCTCGTACAGGGCCACGGTCTGGGCTTCGATGTCGCCACGACCGATCACGTTGCCCGCCGCATCGCGGCCCGACACCGCCCCCGCCAGATACACGGTGTTGCCAGCGACGACGGCCGAGGAGTACGCGGGTTTGCCGTCGACCTTCGCTTCTTTTCCGGATATGAGGTGTCTGCTCTTCACTAGCCCCTGATCATAGAAAGGGGATCGACGAGCTCGCCATTCCGCCAGACGCTCCAGTGCAGGTGCGCGCCGGTCGTGATGCCCGTGAGCCCGACGTTGCCGATGCGGTCGCCGGCCTGGACCGTATCGCCGGCTTTGACCGGCACCGGGAACACGTGATTGTCGAGATGCGCGTACATCGACACGAGTCCCGAGTCGTGCGCTATGACCACGACCTCAGCCCCGTCGCCCATGGTGTCAGCGAAGACGACCATGCCGCGAGCGGGCGCGAGTATCGGCGTCCCCCATGGGGCGGCGATGTCTGTACCGGTGTGAAAGTGCGGGTAGTAGACCCCGTTGTAGATGAGTGCCGGCTCGAAGTAGTAGGGCGTCGACCCGAAGTCCTGCGTGTCCTCTCCAAGGAGCGGGAGGAGCCAGGATGCGGGCGGCGTCACGACCGCTCCGTCCGCCACAAGCTCTCGCGCGGCGGAGACGTCGCTCGCGAGCTGCGCTTGCAGCGCGCGAATGGTCACGTCGTCCATGAGCTCCGTCGCTGACTGCATGAGCCCGCCACGAACGCGCGGATCGAAGACGGTGGCAAGAGCCGCTCTATTGGCATCCTCTTGCGCCAAGACCGCGGCCAGGCGATCGCTCGCGGCCTGCTGCGTCGTGGCGATCGAGGTGGCGTAATCGACGAGCGCGTCGTACGTGGCGAAGGTGCGGGGATAGGAGCGGGCCTGCGGGGCGGCACGCGCCGGCGCCGTTATCGGGATGGCGGGAGCCGACGGGGATGCGGCGGTCGGCGCCACTGGGTCGTTCGCGGCTTTCTGTGTCGTGACGATCGCCTTCGCGTATTCGATGAAGGCGTCGAGCGGAGCGAACGCGGGTGGAAGGAACGGAGCGATGCCCGGGCGTGTGGTCGGAGGGGCGGTGGGGCCCTCGTCGGCCGCGGCGGGCGTGGCGAAAGTCGTGGCGCAGAGCGCCACGGCGATGGAGGCATGGAGGACGAAGGTTTTCTTCTTCATGGGCTTAACACTGGTCGGGATGGTCCGGCCCAAACAGCGACTAATGGGGGGTATCGCGACCCCATGTTTGAGCGGTCCGGCCCGTATCCCTTCCCGTTTGCGATGTTGGGGTTGTCCGCTCGGTTAACCGTCGATTGGGTACCACACGCTCCACATGCCAACCGCTCGATCGGCCTGTGTACGACCGAGCGAGCTCAATCGCGCAACAGGCGCGCCCCCGCGAACCCAGCGGGAAATATCGTCGATGTGCTTTGACCGAACAGACCTTTTGCAACGACGTCTACGGAAACGCGATTGATCCCGCTATTCGAGAGAAAACGACAGTGGTCCCTCGCTTGCTGCGCTCATCCGCAGCCACGCGTTATTAAAGGAGGCCATCTCATGGGAAGCGATCCGCTTCGCGGCAAAAAGATTCAGTGGACATACGACGACGGACCGATGGCCGGCAAGACCTTCGAGCACACTTTTGGCGAGGACGGCACGGTGACCTGGCAAGAGACCGGTGGCGAGAACAAAAGCGGCAAGCCACCGACCAACGGCACGCAGAAGACGGGGAAACCGGGCGCCGAGGCGAAAGCGAAGTACGAAGTCGCGCCGATCAACGAGGACGTGTGCGCTGTCTCTTACCTGTCGGAGTCCGGTTTCACGCTGACGAGCGTGCTCGACTTCGATTCGGGAAGGGTCGTGAGCTTCGCGTCGAACGAAAAGGAGCTCATACGCCAACGCGGAATGTTCGAGGTGGCCGAGCGCGTTTAGCCAAGGCATGGAACTCGGGATCTACAGCTTCGGTGAGGCGACACCCGATCCCGAGACCGGTCGAACGATCAGCGCGCACGAGCGCGTCAAGCGGCTCCTCGATGAGATCGAGCTCGCCGATAAGGTCGGGCTCGATGTCTATGGCCTGGGCGAGCATCACCGTCGCGAGTTCGTCGTGTCGGCGCCCGCGGTGGTGCTCGCCGCGGCGGCTTCGCGAACGAAGCGCATACGTCTGACGAGCGCGGTCAGCGTCATCAGCTCGGACGACCCGGTCCGGGTCTTTCAGAATTTCGCGACGCTCGACCTCGTCTCCGACGGCCGTGCCGAGATCATGGCGGGCCGCGGCTCGTTCACGGAGTCATTCCCCTTGTTCGGGTACGACCTCGCCGACTACGACGACCTCTTCGAGGAGAAGCTCGAGCTTCTGCTGAAGATCCGCGAGAGCGAGCGCGTCACGTGGCGAGGACATCATCGCGCCCCGATCGAGGATCTCCCGGTGTTTCCGCGTCCCGTCCAGGAGCCGCTTCCAGTGTGGATCGCCGTCGGTGGCCATCCGGAGTCGGTGGTCCGCGCCGGACGACTCGGTCTGCCGCTCGCCCTCGCGATCATCGGCGGTGAGCCGCGCCGCTTCGTGCCGCTCGTCGATCTCTATCGACAGTCCGGCCGGCGCGCCGGCCACGACCCGGCGAAGCTGCGCGTGAGCATCAACTCGCACGGTTTTATCGAAGAGGATTCGAAGCAGGCGGCCGACGACGCGTTCGCGGCGTACTCCTATGTGATGACGAAGATCGGACGCGAACGCGGCTGGCCACCGCCGAGCCGCGAGCAGTTCGAGGCGGAGCGGGGGCCGCTCGGCGCGAATCTCGTCGGGACGCCTCTGGAGGTCGCGGCGAAGATCGTCTACGAGCACCAGCTCTTCGGTCTCGACCGTTTCCTCGTTCAGCTCAGTGTTGGCACGCTCCCTCACGAGAAGGTGCTCCATGCGATCGAGCTCTTCGGCACGAAGGTCGCGCCGATCGTGCGACGCGAGGTGGAGCGGCGGACCGCGGCGATACCGATGCCGGCGGGGTAGCAGCCGACTACGCGTCGGTGATCTCGATCACCGCGGGATCCCAGTTGTCGTTGGACCGATCAATAACGTGAAGCGGATTCGTGTCGACGACAAGCTGTCCGGTCGCGTTCTCTGTGATGTGAAAGAGCTGTAGCGGCTTTGGGGCAGGGTTCTTCAGCACGACCGCGGTTCGCTTGTCGTACTGCGACCCGTGACATGGGCAATGGAATCGATCCTCGGCGTCGCTCCACGGCACTGCGCATCCGAGGTGCGTGCATTTGCGGTAGGCGGCGATGATCCCGCCAGGCGCGTGTAGTAGGAAGAAGCGACCCTCGCTGAAGAGGATCGGCCGATCGTTCGTCGCTCCGAAGAGCTCGAGCACGTGCGCCTTCGTCCCAACGGTTACGGGGTTGCCGAGTCCCAGGATCCTGTTGACGCGCACGAACGGGGCGACCATGGCCGTGATCTCGGTCGCGGCTACACCGAGGGCGCCGAGAAAGCCGAATCGCAGGATGGCCCGTCGCCGCCAGCGCGAGACCGTGTCTTGTGATGTTCCGAGCCGCAGCATCTGCATGACCTCCGCGCCAGAACTACTACGAAGGGTTAGCAGATGATTTCGGCTAGTCAAACCGGGGCTTGTGTGCCGAAAAGGGCCCGCCAGCGTGCGATTTGTATCTTCTGGCGCCTTCCGGTCACCGAATGAACCGGTGCTAGGCTCAACCCTTACGTTTCGGGGGAGGGCTACATGTCTATTTCTATTAGGCAGTCTTCGATCTTCTTTGCGCTAGCGCTGGTCGTCGCGGCGGCCTGCGCGCCGGCGGCTACGCCTGGCGCCAGCGCCTCGGGATCGGCGCAACCCGGCGGTGCCGCGAGCACCCTCGTGATCGACCGGGACACGAGCGACCTTATCTCGCTCGACCCCGCTGTCCTTTATGAGTTCAGCGCGGTCTTCGCCACCCACAACGTGTACGAAACGCTCGTGAAGTTCGAGGGCACCGACCTCACCACGCCGAAGCCCTCGCTCGCTACGAGCTGGGATATCAAGGATGCGGGCAGCAACTGGGACGTCACCTTCAAGCTCAAGTCAGGTGTGAAGTTCGCGAGTGGCAACCCGCTCACCGCGGACGACGTGGTCTACTCGTTCCAGCGCGCCATCAAGCTGAACAAGTCGCCGGCCTTCCTCTTTACGGATATCGCCGGCCTCAAGCCTGAGAACATCAAGGCATCCGACCCATCGACCGTCGTGGTCACCATGCCCAAGACGTCGAGCACCCAGACCTTCCTCGTTATCCTGACCTTCACCATCGGTGGCATCGTCGACTCGAAGTCGGTGATGACGAAGGATGTGGGCGGCGACTTCGGTTCGGCGTACCTGCTCGACCACTCCGCCGGGAGCGGGCCGTTCGCGGTCGATCACTGGACCCCGAACACCGAGGTCCTTCTCAAAGCCAACCCGAACTTTGGTGGAACGAAGCCGGCGCTCAGCGCCGTCCTCTTCAAGCACGTACCCGAACCGACAAACCAGCAATTCGCGCTCGAGAAGGGCGACATCGATATTGCGAACGATCTCGGTTCGGAGCAGATCGCCGCGCTTCAGGGCAAGCCAGGAGTCACCACGACGTCCGCCGGCAGCCTGCTCCTCGTCTACGTCGGCATGAACGCCATGGTCAAGCCGCTGGACAACGTCAAGGTGCGGGAGGCTCTTCGCACTGCGGTCGACTACGACGGGATCGTGAACGGCCTTCTCAAGGGCAACGGCAAGAAAGTGCAGGGCATCGTCCCGGCGGGTCTCGCCGGCTATAACGACTCGACACCATTCCAGGCTGACGTGACCAAGGCCAAGTCGCTGCTCCAGGAAGCCGGTCAGACGAGCATCACGCTCGACTTCCTTGTCCCCACGGGGGGTGCGCCGGGAGGCGTCGCCTGGGGCGACATCGCCGCCAAGCTGAAGTCCGACTGGGCCAAGATCGGCGTGACGGTGAACATCAAGCAGACGACCACAGCGGACCTGCTCGCGACGTACCGCGCGCAGAAGGGCCAGCTCGTCATGATCAACTGGGGGCCGGACTATCCCGACCCCGGTGCGAACGTCAACCCGTTCACCGACTACAAGGCGAAGTCCATCGCCTACCGGAACGGCTGGGATGACCCGATCGCGACGAAGGCACACGACGCCGAGCTCATCAGCGACCCGGCCAAGCGGGTGGCCGCGTACAAGGAAATCACCGACTACGTCCTACACAACGGCCCATACATCGTGCTTTATCAGCCCAACGAGCTCTTCGGACTTCGCTCGAACGTGAAGGGCTTCAACTGGAGCTCGATCGGATGGGCGGAGCTCGCCTCAGTAACTAAGTAGCAGTCACAGGGCGCCATGCGGTTCCTCGGGTTCCTGACCCGGAGGATCGTCGGGATCGCGGCGGTGATGGTCGGCGTTTCGATCATCACCTTCGCGATCTCGCACGTGATCCCCGCCGATCCGGTCGCGGCGGCGCTCGGCGATCACGCCACCGATCAGCAGATCGAGGCGTTCCGGGCGGAGTACCACCTCGACCGGCCGCTTCCCGAGCAGTACTTCACCTACGTGACCGGCCTCGTTCACGGCGACCTCGGTCGAAGCATCCGGACGCGCCGCCCGGTCTCTGACGACCTCTTCGATTCGTTTCCAGCGACGATCGAGCTCTCGCTCGCGGCTCTTCTCGTCGCGATCGTCGTCGGCATCCCGGCGGGCGTGTGGTCGGCCATTTTTCGCGGGCGCCTGCCGGACCATCTGGTTCGGCTGCTCTCTCTGATCGGTGGCTCGGTCCCCGTTTTCTGGCTCGGTCTCATCGTGATCGGACTCTTCTACTACCAGCTCGGCTGGCTTCCGGGTGGCGCCCGCATCGATACGTTCGTCACGCCACCGCCGACCCGGACGGGTCTCTACGTCGTCGACAGCCTGCTCGCGGGCGACTTCGAGGCGCTCCGCAGCAGCCTGCTTCACCTCGTGCTGCCCGCGCTCACGCTCGGCTACTTCTCGACGGCGGTGATCGCGCGGATGACGCGCTCGAGCATGCTCGAGGTGCTCGGGCAGGACTACATGCGGACCGCGCGTGCCAAGGGCCTTGGCGAGCGGCTCGTGATCTTGCGCCACGGGCTGCGCAATGCGCTCATCCCCACCGTCACGATCCTCGGCCTCACCTTCGGCAGCCTTCTCTCGGGCGCGGTCTTGACCGAGACGATCTTCAGCTGGCCGGGTCTCGGACGCTATGCGACGGCCGCTGCCATCGCGCTCGATTTCCCGGCGGTGCTCGGCGTCACCCTGCTCGCGGCGATCGTGTACCCGGTCGGGAACCTGCTTGTGGACATCGCGTATTTCTGGCTCGATCCCCGGACGCAGCATGGCTA
>DATCPK010000129.1:0-8448 GCA_036570125.1 Candidatus Limnocylindria bacterium | reverse complement strand
TGTGGCGAGATCGCGGACTACCGCGGCGTCTTCGGCGACGAGCACCTTGTCGCGCGGAAGTTCTTCGTCGATCTCGACCACCCGGTCCTCGGAACGCTCCGCGGGCTGGGCTCGCCACTCCGGATGGAGCGCACGCCGGTGCGGCACCGACGTGCGGGTCCGCGCCTCGGCGAGCACAGCGCCGAGGTGCTGCGCGAGATTGGCTGCAGCGACGCGGATGTCGAACGCCTGGCGAACGAAGGCATCATCGCCCGAACATGACCGAGGAGATCCGCACCGAACGCCGCGGAAAGGCGCTTTGGATCAGCGTCGATCGACCCGCCGCGCGGAACGCGCTGACGTTCGCGATGTACGACCGGATCGCGGCGATCTGCCGCGAGGCGAACGCCGACGCGACGGTCAAGGCGGTCGTGCTGACTGGCTCCGGCGATGCCTTCGTCGCCGGCACCGACATCGCGCAGTTCGTCGATTTCAAGGAGGCGTCGCAAGCGCTCGAGTACGAGCACCGCATGGATGCGTGGCTCGGGGCGATCGAAGACGTGCGCGTCCCCACCATCGCGGCGCTCCGCGGCCCGGTGGTCGGCGGCGGCCTCGCGATCGCGGCGGCGTGCGACCTCCGTGTCGCCGCCCCCTCGGCGCGATTCGGAGTGCCGGTCGCGAGAACGCTCGGGAACTGCTTCTCTGCTGCGAACCTCGTGCGCCTCGCCGCTCTCGTCGGCCTCGGCCGCGTGAAGGAGCTGGTCCTGACGGCGCGTCTCATCGATGCGCAGGAGGCGCGCGCGATCGGTCTCGTCTCGGAGGTCGTCGCCAGCGAGGAGGCGCTCGATGCGCGAGTGGACGAGCTCGTCGAGCAGCTCGCATCCTTCGCACCGCTGACGCTGCACGCGACAAAGGAGATGGTGCGGCGGATCCGCGCGCGGATGTTGCCCGACGAAGCGTCCGATCTGGTGGCGCTCTGCTACACGAGCGCCGATTTCCGCGAGGGCGTCGCGGCGTTCATCGCACGGCGCAAACCGGTGTGGAAGGGACAGTGAGCCGTTACCACGAGGAGCAGCACTTTCACGGCGCGCTCATGGGTCTTCTGCTCGTCGCGATGGTCTTCGTCGTCATCACCACCGTCTTGTCCGTGGTCTTCGCACGTCCGGGCGACGCTCTCCTCCTTGCGATCGCGCCGGTCGTGGTCGTCCTCGTGGCGTCCCTGATATCTCTCTCGCACCTCGACGTCGACGTGACCGATCAGGGTGTGAGCATCGCGTTCCGCTATCTCTGGCCGACGCGCCGCATCGGGTTCGCTGAGATCGTCGGGCTCGAGGTGCGCCGGTACAACCCGCTGCTCGAGTACGGCGGATGGGGCGTACGGCTCGGGCCGAGGGGCTGGGGCTACATGACGAGCGGAAACGAGGGAGTGCAGCTGCGGCTCCGCAAAGGCCTGCCCGTGCTCATCGGATCGAAACATCCGCCGGAGCTCGAGGCCGCGATCCGCGCCCGAGTCGAGCGCCATGGTCCCCTGCCTTGAGATCCGGTCTTTCGCCCTTCGGTCGCGATCGCCTCGCTGTCCAGACGGTCAGAGGCCGAGGTAAGCCGTCTTGACGTGCGGGTCCGCGAGGAGGTCTCGCCCGCTTCCGGTCTTCGTGATCCTGCCCAGCTCAAGAATGTAGCCGCGCTGGGCGATCTCGAGCCCGCGATGGACGTTCTGCTCGACGAGTAGCACGGTGATGCCTTGGTCTCGAAACCCAACGATCGTTTCAAAGACCTCACTCACGAGG
Organism: Candidatus Limnocylindria bacterium; assembly: GCA_036570125.1. Lineage (GTDB taxonomy): Bacteria > Chloroflexota > Limnocylindria > P2-11E > P2-11E > 3-1-20CM-2-70-9. The sequence continues at coordinate 6,682 of DATCPK010000129.1, read as the reverse complement.
CGCGGTGAAAGGCCGAGTGACGGCTCGTCGAGCATGAGGAGGCGCGGAACCCCCATCAAGCCCCTCGCGAGAGCGCACATCTGCCGCTCGCCGCCGGAAAGCGTGCCGGCAAGCTGCTGACGGCGCTCGCGCAGCCGCGGGAACTGCCTGTACACACGTTCGAGGTTCTCTGCGCGCTTCTGACGCGCCTTCTTCGCGTATGCCCCGACGATGAGGTTCTCTTCGACGGTGAGGCGGGGCCAGAGAAGCCGGCCCTCCGGGACGTGCACGACGCCGAGCGAAACGATCTCGTCGCTGCGCAAGCGCGAGAGGTCGTGGCCATCGAAATGGATGGACCCGCCACCTACAGGGAGGAGTCCCGACAATACGCGAAGCGTCGTCGTCTTCCCGGCGCCGTTCGAGCCGACGAGCGTGACGATCTCGCCCTCCGCGACCTCGAACGACACGTCCCAGAGCGTCGTAACCCGTCCGTACGCCGCTGACAGGCCCTGCACCTCGAGGAGGCTCACGCGGGTTTCTCGACGCGGGCGCCGAGGTATGCCTCGACGACCCGGGGGTCTGCCGCGACCTCGGCCGGCGTTCCCTCGGCGATGCGCTGCCCGAAGTCGAGAACGACGACACGCCGGCAGACCGCGCCGATCGCGCGCATGTTGTGCTCGATGTAGAGGATCGTCATCCCGTCGGCGTTCAGCTCGCGGATGAGCCCGAGGATCCGGTCCAGCTCGACGGGCGTCACCCCGCTCCCGACCTCATCGAGGCAGAGGAGCTCGGGCCCGGTAGCGAGTGCTCGCGCAACTTCGAGCAGCTTGAGGTTCCCCACCGAGAGGTTGCGCGCTTGCTGCATCGCCAGCGACTCCAGGCCTGTGCGCGTGAGGACCTCGTCCACCACACGACGAGCCACGCGGGCGCGCCGCCCGAACGACGCGCCCACGCGGATGTTGTCGCGGACCGAGAGGTCCGCGAAGGGCGCTGGTATCTGGTGGCTATGGCAGATTCCCTTGCGCACGACCGCGTGCTGCGACAGCCCGTCGATGCGCTGCCCGCCGAAGTGGATACGTCCGCTGGTCGGTCGCAGGAGGCCCACGACGCACCCGAAGAGAGTCGTCTTGCCGGCGCCGTTCGGCCCGATGATCCCGACGATCTCCCCGCGGGCCACCTCGAGCGAGACGTCGTTCACCGCGACGAGGCCGCCGAACCGCTTCGTCACGTGTTCGACCGCGAGCAGCGCTTCATTCATCGACGATCTCCCCGCCGCGAGGCGGAGGCGCGCTCGGGCGGAGGCGGAGGCCGCCTCGTGCGACGAGCCCGAGCCGAGAGATGAGACCGAGGAGGCCGCCCGGCTCGAACAGGATGATCAGGATGAGGAGCGCGCCGAAGATGAGTAGGTTGACCGCCACCAGGTTGGGATCGGCGAGCACGATCTGACGGACCGGGAAGTAGATGAGCGCGCCGAGCACGGGGCCCCACAGCGTACCGATCCCCCCGATCACGTTCATGAGCACCATCCCGATCGAGAGGTCGAAGCCGAAGACCTGGTCGGGATGCGCGTAGGAGAGGTAGACGACGTAGAGCCCCGCGGCCGAACCGACGAAGAAGGCGGCCACCGCATGAGCGAGGTTCTTGAAGAAGGCCGTCGGGACTCCGAGGCTCTCGGCTGCCGACTGATCCATCCGGAGCGCGAAGAGGGCGAGCCCGAAGCGATGCCGACGGACGTATGCCGAGACGAGGAAGGTGATCGTCGCGAGCGTCAGCCCCGCCCAGTAGAACCAGGACTTGTCGGGGACGTTGAAGGGGAGGATCAGTCCCGACGCACCACCCGTCACGCTGTCGAGGTTGATCGCGATGACGCGCGCGGCTTCCCCGACGCCGATCGTGGCGATCGAGAAGTACTGCGCGGAGAGCCGGAAGACAGGCACGCCCACGAGGAGCGCGACGATCGTGGCCGCGATCCCTGCGAGGGGCAGCGTGATGATCGGATCCATCCCGACCTTGGTCCACAGGATCGCCGTCGTGTATGCCCCTGTACCGAAGAACGCAGCGAAACCGAACGAGACCTGCCCCGCGTACCCGCCGACCAGGCCCCACGCGATCGCCTGCGTGATGAAGATGAACGTGAGGAACCCGATGCCGAGGACGGTCAGGTCGTCTGGCCGGACGACGGGGTACAGCGCCGCGAGGCCCGCGACCGCGAGGCCCACCACGTAGGGGTTCCGCAGGAGCGTCACTCGGCCTGTTTTCGCTGTCGCCGTGCGAAGAGGCTCGCGATGCCACCGGGCAGGATCACCAGCGTCACGACGAGCAGCCCGAACGCGAGCAGGTTCACGAGGCTCGCGCGCCAGCCTGGGATGAGGATCGAGAACGACTCGATCGTCGCGAGGACCAGCGCGCCGAGCGCGACGCCGGCGAAGCTCTCGAGACCACCGAGGACGATGATCGCGAAGCTCTTCAACTGAAAAATGCCCCCGAAGTCGGGCGTGAACGAGAAGATCAGTGCGAGCAAACCGCCGGCGAACGCCGAGAGCATGCTTCCGATCCCGAACGCGATCGTCGCGGTGCGATCGGCGTTTATGCCTGCGAGCCGCGCCGCCACCCTGTCCTGGCTCACGGCGCGGATCGCCCTGCCGAGGTCGGTGTTCGCGAGGAACCAGCGGAGGATCGCGAGCATCACGATGGAGAGCACGAACGGCACGATGCGGATGACCGCGACCTTGATTCCGAAGACGTCGATCGTCGAGTACGTGTACGACGTGAGGATCGACTGATCCTCGCTGCCCCAGATGAGGTACGCGAGGTTCTGAGCCACCAGCCAGACGCCGAAGAGCAGGAGCAGTGACGCGACGGGCACGCTCGCGACCCGGCTCACGGCGACGCGGTAGAGCGTCATCCCGGCGAGAAAGAAAATAGGCAGGACGACGAGCGCCCCGACGATAGGGTCGAGACCGATCGCGCGGTTCAGCGTGAGCACCGTGAAAGCGGCGAGCATCATTGTCGCGGCGTGGGCGAGGTTGATGATCTTCATGACGCCGTACACGAGCGCGAGGCCGTAGGACATCGTGGCGTACAGGCCGCCGGTCAGGAGCGATGCGATCGCCAGCGCGCCGAGATTCGAGAGGTCGTACATCGTCAGCGCGGACGGGGACCGGAATACCGGTCCCCGTCCTCGGTCATCTTGGCGGTGGGCCCGCTACTTCGCGGGGATGGGCAGGATCGCGTCGGCGTAGCCCTGCTGCTCTTTCGGCCAGACGATCGCGACCTTCCGGCCCGGCAGATTCTGGGTGAAGACGTACTGCGTCTTCGGCTTGCCAGCGGCGTCGAACGAGATCGTTCCGCCGGGCAGGATCGAGTTCGTGTAGGTCAATCCCGCGAGTGCGTCGCGGATCTTCGTACCGTCCACCGAACCGGCCTTGGTGATGCCGGCGAAGAGAACACGCGCGCTTTCGTAGGAGAGCGCCTGGAACCAGTCCGGCGTGACGTTGTACGCGGCCTTCCACTTCGCAGTGAAGTCCTGGCTGCCCTTGTCAGGCTGCGCCGGCGTCCACCAAAGCCCGGCGACGAGGTAGTTCGCGGCGTCGCCGAGCGCGTCGAGGCCCTTCTGATCGGGCCCACGCGCGCCGTATGACACGAACTTGTGGCTGAGTCCCATCTGCGTGTACTGCTTATGCATCGTGATGTAGTCGGGCAGATGTGCGTCGGAGAGGAAAGCGTCGGCGTTCGCCGACTTGACCTGTGTGAGCAAACCCGTGAAGTCGCTCGCGTTGAGCTCGAAGCCCTGGTCCATTACGACCTGGAAACGTGCTGGATCCGCCTTCGCAGCTTTCTGAACCGACGCCTGATAGTCCTTGCCGTGGTCGGTGTTCTCCCACGCGAGGGCGATCTTGAGCGGCTTCGGCAGCTTGCCTGCGTCGATCCAGTTCTTGAGGAAGGCCATCGTGTTGTCTCCGAGGACGTCGATCGTCGCGAGCGTGCCAAAGAGGTACTTGTTGCCGCGCGTGAAGATCGCCGACGCGGCGCCGCCTCCTTCGACCATCGGGATCTTGTACTGGTCGGGGACGGCCTGCTGTGCCTCGACGAGACCGGTGTCGTATCCACCGAGGAGCGCGGTCACCTTGTCCTGCGTCACGAGCTGCTCGACGAGACTTCGCGACTTCGTGCCGTTGCTGCCGTCGTCGAGTATGTCGAGCGTGACCTTGACCTTCTTGCCGCCGATGTCGAGGCCGCCGGCGTCGTTCACTTCCTTCGTCGCGAGCTCGTAGCCCTGCTTGAAGTACGTACCCGAAGCGCTGAACGACCCGTTCAACGGAAGGACCGCGCCGATCTTGATCTCGTCAGGTGCGGCGGCGGAGGATGTCGGCGCGCCCGGCGAGGTAGTACCCCCGCAGGCCGCGCTGACGATGAGCGCCGCCACCCCTATGCCCAGTGTTCGAATCGACATCTCTCACCTCCACCCCTGGCTCGGACGCTCGGGGAATGTAGGCGATTCTGTCACTCCGGCGGTGGAGCGGGGTCCGAGCTCGTCAGCGGCGCCTGCGCTCGGATGACCCCTTCATAGAGGTCAACCAGCTGGGCGGTCACGTGGGACCAGTCGTACTGGGGCGCGAGCTTGGCGCCGGCCTGCCCGAGGCGCTCCCGCAGGGTGGGGTCGCAGAGCAGGCGTTCAAGCGCGCCGGCGATGGCGTCGGGGTCCTTAGGCTCGACCAGGAGACCGGTGACATTTCGCTGTACGACACGCTTGTAGCCGTGGATGTCGCTCGCGACGACCGGTAGCCCCGCGGCCATCGCTTCGAGAAGGACGATTCCGAAAGACTCCTGGCCGGTCGAGGGCGCGCAAAAGATGTGCGCGGTCTTGTAGAAGCGGGCCTTGTCGATCTCGGACACCCGACCGGCGAAGAGCACGTCCTCCAGGCCGTTTTGCCGGACGAAACGGCGGAGCCGCCCAAGGAGCGGACCGACGCTGCAGAGGATCAGGCGGAGCTCGGGATGTTTCGGCTTGAGCTTCGCGTACGCCTCCATGAGATACATCGCGCCCTTCCGAGGCTCGAGCCGGCCGACGAAGAGGATGTTGATCTTGCCGTCGTCGTACTCCGGAAACGGCTTGGCGCTCGAGTAGAACTGCACGTCGACCCCGTTGGGGATGATCTTGTAATCCCCGGGGAAGTACGTCGAGATGAAATGCCGTGCGGCGCTCGAGACAGCGATCCGCGCGTCGAGCTTGTTCATGTAGCGATTCCCGATCGGCCGCCCGGCCCAGTACGAGAACGAGAAGCCGCCGAACGCGTGGAAGGTCGCCACCTGCGGGCACCGTGCGGAGTCCAGGATCTGCATCGAGAGGAACGGCACGAGCGGCTCGTGGTGGTGAATGATGTCGAACTGCTCGCGCTCGAGCATGCGCGAGACGAGCCACTCGAGGCGCAGCGAGAGCGTGATCCGCCCGATCGCTCCGTTGTACGGGACCGCGATCGCCTGGCCGATCTGGATCACGTCCTGCGCCGGCGGGTCGTCGCCCCACGGCGCCGTGATGATCCGCACGTCGTGCCCGAGGCGGCGGAGCTCCGAGTAGCTCTCGCGGATGTACGAGTTCGCGCCCCCCGGCCGCGGATACGCGTACGGCGAAACAATCCCGATCTTCACCTGATCAAGCAGCTCGTCCTGTCGGCTTCGCCTCCATGACTCGCCACAGGCTCAGGGCCGATCGACTCGCTCCTCACGGGTGCAGGGGCAGGGGCCCCTGGGCGCGCAGCGAGGCTCGTCGCTCGTTTCACTTCTTTTTCTTCGCGCCCCCCGAGCGGATTCTGCGGCGTGCGCGCTTGATGGGGTCGCGGACCATCGACCGCCACTGCTGCGTTGCGGCGCCGTCGAGGTGCTCCTTGAGCGTCCAGCCGCGCCCGTCGGCGGTGGTCGCGTGTGCCTGGAGCGCGGTCCGCAGATCCTCCGGCGAGGCCCCAGCGAAGTCCGTCCAGCAGGTCCCGACGAGGGCCGCGTGGTGTGCGTCGCTCGATCCGGTCTCGGCGATCCGCAGCACGTGCGTGTTGAGCCACATGGCCCGCGATGCGCGGACGCGGCCCGCATAGGAGGGATTGCGCAGCTCGATCGCGTCCACCATTCGCGTGTCGTCGCCGTACTCCGCGAGCTGCCGCAGTGCGCCCTCGCCGATCGAGAAGGTCAGATACGAGAGCGGGTGCGGCACGATCGCGAGACCGCCGGCCTTGTGGATCAGGGAGAGCGCATCCGCGAGCGAGCAGAACATCGGGATCTCCTCCTCTATCCACAGAGCGAGAAGGTGGCCCGATCGCGTCGTCACCTCGACACCGGGAACGATGGAGACCGGACTCGAGCGCTGCGCCGCGAGCTCGCGCAGCGCGAATGCACCCCGTATGTCGTCGTGATCGGTCAGCGCGATCACATCGAGTCCCGCTCGCTCGGCGGAATCGAGGATCTCATCGATGGAGGAGAGACCGTCGCCGAGGTCGCTGTGGAGCTGCAGATCAGCGCGGCCCATGGGACCCCCACACCGGCTCGAAGACCGTCCACTGCTCGGGATGCTCCTTGATGTAGCGCTCGAGCACCGCGGCGAACCGCCGGACCCCGGCTCGCACGTCCGTCTCGCGGTCGCCGGTCGACACGAGCTCGAGCGGCTCTTCGATGCGCGCGAAAAGAAGACCGTTCTCGCGCCACGCGAATGCCG
>DATCPK010000128.1:0-19970 GCA_036570125.1 Candidatus Limnocylindria bacterium | reverse complement strand
TCCAAGTGCCACGATGCCGGGTGGAAAGCTGCCGCTCCGCAGCGCCTCGGCGATCGGGATCGGCGCTCCCACGATGAACGCGATCAGGATCGCGGCGCGCGGTCGCACCGCCGACAGCGCCGTGGCGATCAGGAGGATGAGACCCGCCTCGATCCCCGTGTCGTCCGTTCGCGCGTCGACCAGCACGAGCCACAGACCCGCGAGGCACGCGAGCGCGACGACGAGGACGGTGACGACTAGCCTCATGGACGCTCCTCGCTGCGACGCTCGGCCTCGGCGCCGAGCTCACGCGTCCGCTGGTACGCCGCGTACACGGCCTTCGACAGGACGGTGCGGAGCGCGCCCTTCTCGAGTTGGTAGATCGCCGCGGCGCTCGTGCCACCAGGCGACGTGACCATGTTGCGGAGCTCGGCGAGATGCCGGCCACTCTTACGCGCGAACAACGCCGACCCTTCGACGGTGCGGAGCACGAGCTCCTCAGCGACGCGCCGGGAGAATCCAAGGTGCACGCCGGCGTCGACGAGCGCCTCCATCAATAGGAATACATAGGTCGGCCCAGTCCCGGACAGCGCCGTCGCCATGTCGACGAGATTCTCATCGTCGACCATCAGCTCTTCGCCGAGCGCCCCGAGGATCGCCTTCGCGCGGTCGCGCTGCTCGGCGTCGACCGCCGTGGTCGCCGTCCATGCGGTCACGCCCATGCCGACCTGCGCGGGCGTGTTCGGCATCGCACGCACGATCACGGCGTGGTCGAGACCGTCGCGCAGCGAACGGAGCGTCGCGCCGGCGACGATGGAGATCACGAGCTTGTCCTCATCGAGCTTCCCGCGCAGCTCGCGCATGACCGTTGCGAGGACCTGCGGCTTGACGGAGAGGACGACAACGTGCGCGTCGGCCGCGGCCTCGGCGTTCGACGCGAGCGCCTTCACGCCGTACGTCTTCGTCAGCTCCGCACGCCGCTCGCGCCGCGGGCCGGTGACGAGCACGTGAGAGGGCGGCACGAGGTGCCGGTCGAGGAGGCCGCGCACCATCGCCTCGGCCATCGTGCCGCCGCCGATGAAGGCAAGGCGCTTTCCGGTGAGGGTCACGGGGGAAGTATGCGGAGAGCTGGGGAGGGGAAGCGCTAGCGCTCGACGGCGCCGCCCGAGGCGTCTTTTGGCGCGAAGTCGAGGGCCGCCGAGTTGATGCAATAGCGCATGCCCGTCGGATCCGGGCCGTCCGGGAAGAGGTGCCCGAGGTGCGCGCCGCAGCTGCCGCACTCGACCTCGATGCGGCGCATCCCAAGGGAGCGATCCTCCTTGGTGGTGACGCGCCCCTTCTCGGCGACGTCGTAGAAGCTCGGCCAACCGGTGCCCGACTCGAACTTGGTGCCCGAGTCGAAGAGCGGCTCCCCGCACACCACGCAGCGATAGGTGCCTTCGCCGTGGTGATCCCAGTACGCGCCAGTGAACGGCGGCTCGGTGCGTGCCTCCTGCGTCACCGCGTACTGCATCGGGGTGAGCTTCGCGCGACGGGTTTCTTGGTCAGGAATGCTCATTTGCGTCCTATCAGTATGAGCTTGCGCACCGCGAACGTGGTCGGCGCGATCTGAAATGCCGCGACGGCCGAAGGCGACGCAGTTCGCAGCCGCCGTCGCACTTCCTCCGCGCGGTCCGGCGGAGTCTGCGAGCGCTCGAGCCAGTTGTCGGTGGTGAGCTTCGTGACCGCGGTGTCTGAATCGACCGTGGTCCGCAGGCCGGCCTGCTTCAGAAGGTCGCTCCATCCTGCGACGGTGTGGTTTCGGACGTGCGAAGGGTCGCGCAGCGTTTCAACCTCGTTGATGAAGCGCTGGAGCTCCGGATCGTCCGGCGCGTAGTTGTCGACGAGGACGAACAGGCCTTCCGGTCGGAGGATCCGCGCGATCTCGCGAAACGCGCCGGCGGCGTCGGCGAAGTGATGCGCCGCCAGACGCGACGTGACCACGTCCGCCGATCCCGACGCGATCGGGAGGGCGGTCGCGTCGGCCTGAACGAGGAGCGCGTTTGTGACTCCGGCGCCCGCGAGCACCGCGACGCCCGCCTCCAGCATCTCGCGGGTCGCATCCACACCGACGGCGCTCCGGAACGTCGGGGCCACGCGACGGAGCGTGTGACCAACGCCGGTGCCCACGTCGACAACGCGTTCGCCGCCGTGCTCCGCCGCCAAGGCGACGATGCGATCGAGGTCCTCGCCTTTGGCGTGGTTCGGGCTCTCGACGTATGCGGCCGCGGTGCGGCCGAATTGCTTTTGGACCGGCTGGATGCCGCTCACTTTGCGATTAGCTCCTTCGCGAATTCGACGGTCTTCTCACGGTAGTAGCCGATGCCGGTCCAGAACGCCATCGCGTCGTCCTCGCCCTCCCACACGATGAGGTTGAGCTTCCTGCAGCCCATCTCCCGCAGGCGATCCTCGATCGTCCGGACCAGACGTGACCCGATGCCGCGGCGCCGCACGTCGGGATGCGTCGCGACGTGATAGAGCCAGCCGCGGCGGCCGTCGAATCCCGCGAGGGCGGAGGCAACGATGCGATCGCCCTCGCGGCCCACGATGCAGAGCCCAGGGTTGCGCGCGGCCATCGCGGCAAGCGACACGTCGTCATCGCCTGGGCGGTCGCGGATGCCGCACGCGCGCCAGAGCCCGCGCAGCGCGTCGCCGTCGTTTTGACGCAGATCGCGTATCTCCACCGCCGCCCATACTGACGCCTCATGCGCATCGGCCGTTTCGACGTTCGGATCTTCAGCGACGGTGTGTTTCGCATCGATGGCGGGGCCATGTTCGGCGTCGTCCCGAAGGTGCTCTGGGAGCAGAAGAAGAAGCCGGACGACCGCAATCGAGTGAGCATGGACATGAACTGCCTGCTCGTCCGCGACGCCGATCACGTCGTCCTCGTGGAGACCGGCGCGGGGCCCAAGCTCACTGATCGGCAGCGAGAGATCTTTGGGATCGAGCAGCCTCCGCACCTTCTCGACGAGCTGAAGAAGCTCGGCGTCCGGCCAGAGGACGTGACCCTTGTGATCAATACGCATCTTCACTTCGACCACTCCGGCGGAAACACCTACCGCGACGGCGAGCGGCTCGTCCCCACGTTCCCGCGGGCGAGCTACGTGTTCCAGCGCCGCGAGTGGGAAGATGCGATCGCGCCGAACGAGCGGACGCGCGCCAGCTATCTGCCCGACGATTACGCGCCGCTCGAGGCCGCCGGAAAGCTCGAGCTGATCGACGAGTCCGTCGAGATCCTGCCGGGCATCCGACTGGACCGGGTCCAAGGCCACACGCGCGGCACGCAGACCGTGCGCGTCAGCGAGCGCGACGCGACGCTCTTCTTCTCGAGCGACTTCATGCCGGATCGCCACCACCTGCCGCTGCCCTGGATCCCGGCGCAGGATCTCTTTCCGCTCGACACGCTCGAGGCGAAGCGCACGATCCTCGCCCGCGCCGTGGAGGAGCACTGGATCGTCGGCTTCACGCACGATCTCCCGCGCTTCGGACGCATCGCGGAGACCGAAGGCAAGCTCCGCTTCGACGAGGTAGAAGGCTGACCGACCTTCCCCGGACCGCGGCGACGATCGTCGTCGGCGGTGGCGTCGTGGGCGCGGCGGCCGCGTTCTTCCTGTGCGATCGCGGCGAGAACGACGTGCTCGTGCTCGAGCGCGATCAGCTCGGCGCGGGGACGACGAAAGGCGGGCTCGGCGGGATCCGCAACCAGTTCGTGGACGAGCTCGACATCCGCATGTCGCAGCTGGCCACCGCGTTCTGGCGGAACTTCGAGGACCGGACCGGCTCGCGGCACGACTTCGAAGAGCGCGGCTACCTCTTTCTCGCGAACACGGAGCTGGGCGTCGCGGAGCTTCGCCTGCCGATGCCGCTGTACGAGCGCATGCGCGCGGGCGTCCGGATGGTCGATCGCATCGAGATCGCCGAGCTCGTACCCGGGATCCGGGTCGACGACGTGTTCGGTGGCCGGTTCGGAGCGCGCGACGGGTACGGCGACCCGCTCGTGGCGCTGGCCGGGTTCGCTGCGTCGGCGCAGCTCGACGGTGCCTCCTTTCGCGAAGGCGTCGCGGTCGAGTCGCTCCTGCGCGAAGGCGATCGCGTCACCGGAGTGCGCACGGCGACGGGCGACGTGCATGCGGATCGCGTCCTGCTCGCGACCGGTTGCTGGACCGCCTCTCTGGCGGCGACCGCCGCGGTCTCGGTCCCGATCTGGCCGTACCGCCGATCGATCATGCAATCCGGTCCGGTGCCGCAGCTGGCGAAGGCCCCGCTCACGATCGAGTTGGAGTCGGGCTTTCACTTCCGTCCGAAGGGGGCTCTGCAGCGATTCGCGATGCCGAATGTCACCGCCGATGGAAAGGAAGAGAAGGGGCCGGCCGACGCGCCGTCGGCGTATCCCGGCGAGTTCGCGCCGCTCGAGGTGCCCGCGTCGCTCGAGCCCTGGGTGCGGGCGCGCGCCGCATGGCGGCATCCCGCCTTCGCGAACGTGCGCATCGTCGATTCGTGGTCCTGCTACTACGAGATGACGCCCGACGACCATCCCATCGTCGGCGCGGTGCCCGGCGTGGCCGGCCTGTACGTCGCGGCGGGCTTCAGCGGCCACGGCTTCATGCACGCGCCCGCGACCGCGCAGCTCGTCGTCGAGGAGATGCTCGACGGGCACGCGCACACGATCGACATCGGCGATCTTTCGCTCGAGCGATTCCAGACCGGCCGCCGTCCGTTCAAGGCCGCCGTTCTCTGAACGTCCGCGTCACGTCGCTTCTCGAGGGAGCCCGTTCGGCGACCGGCTACGCCGTGATCGTCGACGTCTTCCGCGCGTTCACGACCGCGGCGTTCTGCGTCGCCGCGGGAGCGCGCGAGATCGTGCTCGTGAACGACCACGGGCAGGCGCTCGCGATGAAGCGGGCGGATCCCACGCTGTTCCTGACCGGCGAGATCGACGGTCGCCCGATCCCGGGCTTCGACATTGGCAACTCTCCGTCAGCGATCGAACGGCTCGACCTGAAGGACAGGCGGGTCGTTCAGCGAACCAGCTCGGGAACGCAGGGCGTGGTCGCCGCGGCGGGCGCGGAGGCGATCGTGCTCGGCAGCTTCGTGATCGCCGCGGCCACCGTGCGGTTCCTTCGCGAGCGCGCTCGTGACGTCACGATCGTCGCCATGGGGCAGAACGCGCTCGAGGACGCCGACGAGGACCTCGCGTGCGCGCGCTATCTCGCCGCGGCGCTCAGAGGTGAGGCGCTGCCGTCGACGGAGGTCACGCTCCTCGGCGACGACCCCGCGGTCGGCTGGGCGGACTGGTTCCCGCGCCGTGACGCGGAGCTCGCACTCGAAGTCGATCGCTTTTCGTTCGCGCTACCCGTCTTTCGTGAGAACGGTCTCTTGATCGCGCGACCTTCGTTCACCTAGCGCTTCTCAACAGAGGAGAAGGCGACCGATTCGAGCAGGGCGCCCGTCCGTCGTCCGAGCCCAGTCTCGCGGAGCAGTAGGCGGAGGTCCTCGGGCTCGTCGACGTCGGTGGCGAGGCCGCGTGTGGTCACGATGCTCGCCTCAGCCCCCGCGCGGCTCGCCCGCTCGCGGTGCGCGTTGAAGCTGTCCGTGCCGAACGCGGGCGAGATGACAGACGGTGGCGCAAGGAGCAGCGCATTCGTACCCCGCCGGTGGCGATCGGGTGCGATCACGACGTGCGCATCCTCCGCGAGGAGCAGCTCGAGATCGGATGCGACGAGATACGGCAGGTCAGCCGCGAGCAGCAGCGCACGCGCGGCTCCCGCGCGTGCCGCCTCGAGCAGCGCCGCAACGGCCGCGTCGTTCGTGCCGGACGCTTCGACGTGAAGTGACTCCGCGCCCGCGGATCGGGCGACGCCGCGGACGAGCTCGCTCTCGGTGACGACCAGTCGTCGGGCGAATGTCACCGTGCTCGCGGCCGCGAGGACGTCGTCGAGCATCGCGACGGCGAGATCGGCGCGCGCGGACGGTCCGAGGACGGCCGAGAGTCGTGTCTTCGCCGCGGCCGGATCGCGCGCGAGTACGCAGAGCCAGGTGTCACGCATCGGCATGCGCTCTCGCGGCATCGATGGCGGTGCGGGCGAGCAGCTCCTTCGATGGGAGGTCGCGCATGATCGTCGGGGCGACCACGGCGCGCGGTCCAACTGCTTCGACACGCGGCGCGAGCGCGGCGTCGCGCTCGTCGAGCACCATCGCGTCGAGGAACTCGGCATAGATGCGCGCGACGCCGACGGGCGAGACCTCGTGGCCGAGGCTCGCGAGCATCGCCGCGGCCGGTCCTTTGAGCGCCTCGCCGCCGACGATCGGCGAGATCGCGACGACGGGCGCGGGTGTGCGCGAGAGCGCGGAACGAACGCCGGTGAGCGCCAGGATCGGACCGATGCTCACGATCGGGTTGCTCGGCGCGACAAGGACGATCCGCGCGCTCTCGATCGCCTCGATGACGCCCGGCGCCGGCGTGCCCCCGCCGTCGAAGCGGACCTCGCGCACGACGTCCTGCTGTCTGCGGCGCACGAAATATTCCTGGAACGCGAGCCAGCCATCGTCCGTGCGCACCATCGTGGCCTGCCGTTCGTCGGAGGAGGGGAGGACGCGCGGGCGGACGCCGAGGCTGCGCGCCAGCCGCGCCGTTATCTCTGTGAGCGTCACACCTTCACGGAGGAGCGCGGTCCGGTGGATGTGCGTCGCCATGTCGCGGTCGCCGAGCTGGAACCAGGTGTCGCGGCCGAGCTTTGCGAGCGCCGCCTGGAGCACGTGCGTGTCGCCGCGCACACCCCAGCCCTGCGCCGGATCGACGATGCCCGCAAGTGTGTAGAGGACGGTGTCGATGTCGGGCGACACGTGGAGCCCGTGGAACTCGGCGTCGTCCGCGACGTTGACGATCGCTGTCACGGCTTCCGCGTCGACGGCTCGGACGACGCCCTCGAGAAAGCGCGCCGCGCCCACACCGCCACACAGCACGACGACACTGGCGACCATCCACAGACACTAAACGCGAGACCGGAATCCGCTCGCCGGCGACCGCCGGCCTACGCCGTTATCAGCCGAATGTCCGGTCGATCTCGCTCAGAGCGAGCACGCCGCCCGAGTCCCACGAGCCGTCCGTCTCCTGCGCGTCGACGGCCGTCCATTCCGTAAAGCCGCCGTAGGTGCGTAGGAACTTGAGCGGCTGGGTAAAGGGAACCGTCCGTTTGGTGCCATCCGCCGCGATCTCGACGAGCTTTCCGCTGACCGACACGGTCAGCACTCCGTCCCCGACGTAGGTCGCCGGTTCGAAACGAAGGATGCGCGCGGTCACACCCTCGAAGTGCCGGTCGACCAGAGCACCCGACGTAAAGAGCTGGTTCATCTCGCTCAGTGCATCATTCCGCGCCTTCCAGAATGCGGTGGTCGGTGGCCTGACAGCGCCGCCCGGCCATACGCCAGGCGCGAAGCTTTCAGCACTCAGGTACTCGGCGACGACGTCCGGGACCTCGCTTTCAAGCGAGAACGCCGAGTACCGCGGCGAGTCGCCCTCGAGCCACCGGCCCGCGGTCGCGTCGAAGGCGTCGATGACCTGCCAGTTCCCGGCGACGCTCATGCGTAGCCGGACCGCATGCTCTTCCGTGCTCGGGCCAGTGATCTTGCCGTGGTGTTCAACCACGAGAACGAAATGCACCTCGATCATCGCCTGGCGTCCCCACGGTCTGGCGTACGCACCATCGAGCGCGATATCGCGGATCTCGACGGTGATCGAGTCGTCGGCCCCGCGTAATGCGAGCCACTTGCGCAGAGCTTCGACGTAACGAGGCGCGGCGTGCATCGCATCGAACTGCATACGCGTGTTGTCTGAGTCGATCTTTCCCATCTGAACGCTCGCGTACTTGGTAAGAAGGTCGCCGTAGCTCTTGGCAATCTCGGGCACGTTCGCTGCGAGGAGGCTCTTGTCCTCGGATTTGGCGGCGACGAACCCTTGCACCGGTCCGATCAGGAACGCGCCGCGGTCGAGCGTGACTACTGGTCGCGTCAAAACCGGCGCGGTCACCGGAGACGGTGGCGGCGGTGCGGTCGGCGTCGAGGCGACGGGCGCGATGACAGCTTCGACGTCCGGAGCGACCACCGGCGTCTCGGCTGGGGAAGACGGCGCCCCGGTCGGCGCGGCCGAGGAACAAGCCGCGGCCAGGACGACCAGCGCGGCGAGCGCATCAAGGCGCTTCATCTGGCTCGAAGTTTGGTCGCCCGTCCGTCCGCCCGCGTCCGCTCTGGCCCGTCGGAAGTCATACGCGGCGGCTAGGAGTTAGGCGGCTCCCTCGGGTACCGGCGGGCCCTCCCGCCTCAGGCGGAGCGTCGCCAGGCGCACGCCGGCGAGGATGACGAGCCCGCCGACCAGCTGAAGCGGCGCGGGCCGGTCGCCGAGGAAGACGACCGCCATCGCAAGGGTCAACACGGGCACGAGGTACGACGTCATGGCAGCGACTCCGGCACCGACGCGGCGCACGACCCAATAGAAAAGGATGAAGCTGGCCACGGAGCCGATAAGCGCGAGGTAGAGGACGTTCAGCCAGACGGAGAGGGTCCAGCCCGAGACGTCGGCGTACCCCTTCTCGAGGAACCCGAGCGGCACCAGGCAGAGCGCGCCGATCGGCGCGGCGATCGTCACGACCGCGAGCGGCGAGCGCGTGCGCATCGCGATCGTGCCGAGCACGGTGTAGGTCGCCCAGCAGACCGCACCGAGGACCATCAGGACATCGCCGATGAGCCGGCGGCTGGAGACCTCATCGCCGGTCTGCCCCGCGACGATGACCAGGGCGACACCGATCGAGGCGACTGCGAATCCCGCGAGCTTCATCGAGGTGAGGCGTTCGCCGATGAACGTTGCGGCCAGTGCGGTGAGGACCGGGATCAGCGTCGGCACGATGAGCGCGCCGTCCGATGCGGGGGCCATCGTCAGACCAACGAAGACGAACGCGTTGTACGCGCAATACCCGAGAAACCCGGCGAGCGTGACCGGCCAGAGACTGCCGCGGCCGAGGTCGGCTCGAGTGGCGAGCGTGATCGCCACGAGAACCGCTGCCGCGATGATGAAGCGCACCGTCGAGATCTCGAGGGGCGGTGCGCCCGCAAGGGCGAGCTTGCCGGTGATCCAGGAACCGCTCCACGCGAGTGCCGTGAAGAACACGGCGACCGGTGTCAGGAGCGAGCGGGGCATGCCCGAACCATACGTGGCACGATGCCGTCGTGCTGCGCGTGCTCATCACCGGCATCACCGGCTTCGCCGGAAGTCATCTCGCCGAGCATCTCGTGTCGCGTGGCGACGAAGTCCACGGTCTCGCGCACGAACGGCCGCCGTTCAAGAACCTGATGGCCGTCCAGGATCGCGTGCGTATCCATGAAGGTGACATCACCCGTCTCGAGGACGTTCAAGGGGCGATCGCGGGCTCGCGCGTCGATGCAATCGTGCATCTCGCCGGCATGGCCGTACCGACGCTTGCCGCGGCGGATCCGGTCGAGGCGGTCAGGGTCAACGTGCTCGGCACCGCCAGCGTGCTCACGGCTCTCGAGGAGCATCCGAAGACGCGCCTGGTGCTCGCATCGAGCGCCGACGTGTACGGCGCGCCGGATCGGATCCCGGTGGACGAGGATGCGCCCGTTCGTCCGACCAACGTCTACGCCGCAACGAAGGTCGCGGCCGAAGCGCTGACGCGCGAGCTCGCGGCTCGTCACGGCGCGCCGATCGTGATCCTCCGACCCGCGAACCAGAACGGTCCGCGACAGCACCCTGGTCTCGCGGCGTCGGCGTTCGCGAAGCAGATCGCCGAGGCGGAGGCCGGTCTCGCGGAACCCGTCGTGCGCCACGGCCGCCTCGATGCCGAGCGCGACTTCCTCGACGTTCGCGACATGGCGCGCGCGTATGCGGCCGCGCTCGGTTTGGGCGAGAGCGGTACCTTCAACGTCGGTACCGGGCGTGCGGTCGCGATCGCGGAGATCCTCGACACGCTCATCGCGCTCGCCCGGATTCCCGTGCGCGCGGAGCTCGACCCGTCGCGCGTTCGGGGCGGCGACCCGACCCGCATGGCCCTCGATGCCACGCGTTTTCGCCAAAAGACCGATTGGTCGCCCCGCATCGCGCTCGCAGACTCGCTCCGCGATACGCTCGATTACTGGCGTTCGTCCATCCCGCATAAAGAGGGAGCGCGCGCGTGAATATCGTCTTTGGCACCGACGGTTGGCGAGCCCGCATCGCCGACGAGTACACGTTCGATGCCGTGCGCGTCTGCGCCCAGTCCGTCGCGGAGTGGGTCGTCAAGAACGGCGGGGCCGACCGCGGCATCGTGATCGGCTTCGATCGGCGCTTTGCATCCGAGCACTTCGCCGCCGCAGCCGCCGAGGTGGTCGCGGCTCACGACGTGAACGTGCATCTGGCCACCGCTGCCGCGCCGACGCAATCGTTCTCCTGGGCGACGATGCGCCGGAAGGCGAAGGCGGGGATCGTCATCACCGCGAGCCACAACCCCTGGACCGACAACGGCTTCAAGGTGAAGGCCGAGACCGGCGCAGCGGCGGGGCCGGCGATGCTGAAGGAGCTCGAAGCGATCATCCACCCGCTCCAGGCCACTCCCGAGAAGGTGCGGCGGATCCCCTTTGACGAGGCCAAGAAGAAGGGCCGCATCGAGGAGTTCGATCCGGCGCCCGACTATCTCTCGCACGTCGCCGAGCTCTTCGATCTCGATGCGTTCCGCGGGGCGGGGTACACGGTCGTATGCGAGACGCTCTTCGGCAGCGCGAGCGGATATTTCCCCAAGCTCATCGGTGGCGGAAAGACCAAGGTCGTCGAGCTTCACGCCGAGCGGAATCCGTATTTCGGCGGAGTGAACCCCGAGCCGATACCGCCGAACATCGACGAGTTCCTCCGGAGGATCACCGCCGAGCGCGCGAACGTCGGCCTCGCGGTCGACGGCGACGCGGACCGCGCCGGGCTCGCGGACGAGCAGGGCCATTTCGTCACGACGCTCACGCTGTACGCGCTTCTCATGTGGTACCTCTGCGAGGTCCGCGGCCTTCGCCAACCGGTCGTCAAGACGGTGAACATGACGTCCATGGTCGACCGCCTCGGGGAGCGCTACGGCGTCAAGGTCTACGAGGTCCCGGTCGGCTTCAAGTACATCGGCCCGAAGATGCAGGAGACCGGCGCGATGATGGGCGGCGAGGAGTCCGGCGGATTCGGTTTCGCGATGCACCTGCCGGAGCGCGACGGCATCGTGGCCGACCTCTTCTTCCTCGACTTCATGCTGAAGACGAAGAAGAAGCCGTCCGAGCTCATCGCGGAGCTCATGAAGATGGCCGGCCCCTCCTTCTATCTACGCCGCGATCTCCACTTCAGCGCCGCCGAATATTCCGCGGTGAAGGAGCGGACCATGCGGACGCTCCGTGAGGTGGCGCCGGAGAAGCTCGCCGGCCACGCCGTCGCACGGATCGTGCACCTGGACACCGGCGATGGAACCAAGTTCTTTCTCGACGACGGCTCGTGGCTCCTCATCCGCCTTTCGGGGACCGAGCCGCTCGTCCGCGTGTATGCCGAGACAAAAGAAGAACGCGAGCTCGCGCCGCTACTCGACGCCGGCGTGAAGATCGTGAAAGGGGCCTAGCGATGGCGATAGCAGAGAGCCGCGACGCCTCGGTGATCGAGAGCGTGGAGCGCATTCGTGAAGCCGATCCGGGAGACATGCTGAGCCGGATCAAGGACCTGCCCAAACAGGTTCGCGACGCGTGGGCCATCGCCAGCAAGGCGACGATCGCGCCGGCGTACAGCGACGTGCGCAACATCGTCGTCGCCGGCATGGGCGGCTCCGCCATCGGCGGCGATCTCGCGGCGGCGCTTCTCGCGGACGAGCTCAAGGTGCCGATGAACGTGCACCGCGATTACGGTCTGCCCGCGTACGTCGGCCGCGACTCGCTCGTGATCGTCTCGAGCTACTCGGGCAACACCGAGGAGACCCTCTCGAGCTTCGAGGAAGCGCGCAAGCGCGGCGCGAAGGTGCTCGCGCTCACGACCGGCGGGAAGATCGCCGAGCTCGCGCGCGCCTCGAATTATCCGGTCGTGATGTTCAGCTACAAGGCGCAGCCGCGCGCCGCGCTGGGCTATTCCCTCGGGCTCGTGCTCGGCGTCCTCACCAAGCTCGGCTTCGCGCGCGACCTGTCCGACGACATCGAGGCCGCGCTCTCCGATCTCGCGAAGCTCGAGGAGCGCGTGCACGAAGGCGCGCGCACGAACGACGCAAAGAAGATGGCGCTCGAGCTTCAGGGTCGGATCCCGTTCGCATACGGCGCCGGCGTCATGGGCGTCATGGCCCGGCGGGTCAAGGGCCAGTGGAACGAGAACGCGAAGAACTGGTCGGCCTTCGACGTGATGAGCGAGCTCAACCACAACGCCGTCGTCGGGTTCGAGCACCCGCCGATCGCCAAAGAGGCGCTGACTGTGCTGCTCCTCCGAAGCGACCGCGACAACCCGCGGCACAAGCTGCGGTTCGAAGTCACGCGAGAGCTGCTCGATCGCGCGCGCATCCCGCACAAGACACTTCAGTTCGCGGGCCGGAACATGCTTTCCGAGGTCCTCCAGATGGTCCTCTTCACCGATTACGTGTCCTTCTATATCGCGCTGCTCAACGGGGCTGACCCGTCTCCGGTGAAGTCGATCGATTACCTGAAGGATCGCCTCGCTAAGGGGAGTTGAGCGACGAGCGGGTTACCCGTGAGGAGCGAATCCGTCAGCCGTGAGCTTGTGGCGAGGCGCGGAGGCGCAGCCGACGCGACGAGCTGCTTGAGAAAAGGTTGAACCCGACCCACCCCGCCGCCGTCGCGTCATTCACGTTCTGCCCTCGTGACGGGACGCGGCTCGTCCAGACACGCATCGACGGGCGCGACCGGCCGACGTGCCCGGTCTGCGGCTTCGCCGAATTCATGTACATGCAGGTCGGTTCGAACACGCTCGTCGAACGCGATGGCGGCGTGCTTCTCGTGCGCCTGAACTACGGCCCGCGCGACGGTCGCTGGGCGCTCCCCGGCGGCCTCGTCGAGAACGACGAAACCATCGAGGACGCGGCGCGGCGCGAGACGACAGAGGAAACAGGATTCACCGTTGCGCTCGACGGTCTTCTCGCGACGTGGATGCGCCCGGGTTTTCCGATCCTCGTCGTGATCTACCGGGCGCACATCCTCTCGGGGACGTTGCGCGTCGCGCCCGACGAAGCGTCCGAGGCCGCCTTTTTCCCGAAAGAGCAGCTCCCGCCGCTCGAGGACCTGGCCTGGCCTTCGACCGCGCACGGGCTCGAGGCGTGGCGCGCGTACGAGCCCCCGCGTCCCTAATCGGGAGCACCGAATTCATCCAAATGCGCTAGCCACGGCGTCGGACCGGTACCACTTGTCGCGTCTCGGAGCCGCCGGGCCTCGCCGCAGCATCCGCGACGGGCATCCTCCCGTATGGCGGGATGGCGAGCTAGATGAAGATCTTCGGGCCGGGGGATCTGGGACCGGTCGGCCGGTTCTCGATCGCGCTGGGCGCGATCCTTTTGGTCACCGCCCTCGTCGTCGCCGGAGTCAGCTCGCTCCTTCTCGAGCGCTACGTCCAGGACGAGACCTCACGCTTCACCGCCGATGCGGTCACGTCCCATTTCGGCCCCGTCTTCAAAGAGGACGTGTTCAAGCGCCCGCTCGCCGCCGACGAACGCGAATTGCTCGAGACGATCGTCGCCTTCCACTTCTCCATCTATAACGTCGTCTCCACGCAGTTCTTTGACCCGAGCGGCACGATCGTCTTCTCGTACGACGACACCGAGATCGGCCGCCGCATCGATCCCGCGACCAATGAAGGTCTCGCGACCGCCCTGGCCGGCCGACCGTTTGCCGAGCGCGCGGATGTCGTTGGCGATACCCGGTACGCGAACCCCGCGACCGCCGGCGCGTCATACAGCCCCGCGCCGGGCGCCAGCCCCGCCAACGAGCACGACCACACAGTCACGGCGGCCGGTGCACCGGCGCCCGCGCTGGTGCACTCGCTCGAGATGTGGGTGCCCGTGCGCGACGGCGGCAACCTGATCGGTGCTGTGGTCGTGTGGCGCGACCTTTCGTCCATCGATCGCGCGCTCCGGCAGATGCAGATGTCGACATCGGCGATCATCGCCCTCGCCGCGCTTTTGTTGTGGCTCGTCCTGCGCGGCGTGTACGTGCGGTCATCGCGTCAGATCATGTCGCAGTCGCAGGCGCTCGGCGCGGCGCTCGCCGAGACGGAGCGAACGTACGACACGACGCTGCAGGCGCTCTCGAACGCGCTCGACGTCCGCGACAGCGAGACCGAAGGTCACTCACGGCGCGTCGTCGAGTACATGGAGCTCGTCATCGAGCAGATGCCCGTCGCTCCGGATCACCTCGCGACGCTCCGGCGCGGCGCGCTCCTCCACGACATCGGCAAGATCGGCGTCCCCGACAACGTGCTCCGTAAGCCGGCCGCGCTGAGCGATGCGGAGTGGGTCGTGATGAAGCGCCACCCCGAGCATGGGGCGCGGATCATCTCGCAGATCCCGTTCCTGGAGGACGTGTCGCGCATCGTTCGCCATCACCACGAGCGCTGGGACGGCAAGGGCTACCCCGATGGGATCGCGGGCCCTGCGATCCCGCTCGGCGCCCGGATCTTCGCGGTCGCCGACAGCTTTGACGCGATGACGAGCGATCGCCCGTACCGTCGCGCGATGTCTGTCAAGGACGCGCGCGTCGAGGTCGCACGTTGCCGCGGCACGCAGTTCGATCCCGACATCGTCGACGCCTTCGTCCGCGTACCCCTCGAGCGTCTCGAGACGATCGCCGACGATGCGCCGCACACGCATCCGCGCTTCGAAGCGGTCTAGCCGCCCACCACCGGCTGGCGCCACGCGAAGATCACCGCGACGAGCCCGAGTGCCGTGAGCACAGCGGCAGTGGGGAACACCAGAAAGACGTCCACCGATGCGATCACGCTGCCGATGCCCGGTCCCACAACGAAACCGATGTTCGCGGGCAGATACGCGAACGTCATCACGCGACCCCTTGTCTCGTCGGTCGCGGACGCGGACAACAGCGTGAACGAGACGCTGAAGAGCGCCGCCGCAAGGCCGTTCACGACCGTCCACACGATCGTGAACGGGACGATCTCCCGCGTGAAGAACGGGATGGTCCAGATCGCCGCGAGCACCGCGCACCCGATGAAGAGCGTTCGCGCCTTTCCATACGAATCCGCGATCGCGCCGATCAGCGGTGACAGGATGAGGACTCCGAGGCCACCTGCTCCGAGGACGACTCCCACCGTGGTGTTCGGGTCCGGCCCCGTGTAGAGGCGCGCGACGACGAGCGGAACGTAGATGAACCCGAGCATCCAACCCGCGAACAGCAGGAACAGCGCAGGAAAGAGCGCGCGGAGCCGTGGCGAGCGGACGATGAGCACGATGCCGTCGCCGGCCATCCGCAGGAGTGATCCGCCGGTCTTTTTCGTGACGAATCCGTCCCGGTAGCCAAAGGCGAGCATCGCGACGACCCCGAGCATGATCGCGGCATCGGCCGCGATCAGGACGGGGAAACCAAGTCGGTCGACGATCGGTCCGCCGACCAGTGGACCGATGAAGGCGCCCATCGGGTTCGCGCCGTTCACGATCCCGAACGCGAATGCGATGCGGCCCGCTGGCGCGTGCTCGGCGAGCGTCGCAAGGATGAGGCCGGTGTTACCAAGACCGAGCGATTGAATCGCGCGGGCGAGCGCGAATATCCACACGTTCGGCGCGAGAGCGGTGAGCAAGAGCGCGACGAACGCCACAGCGAACGAGCGAAGGATGAGCGGCTTTCGCCCGTAGCGGTCGGCGAGGGCGCCCCAGAACGGCAGGAACGGCACGCCGGCGAAGTTCGAGAACGACGTGATCGCGCCGATCCAGAAAGCGACCGCGGCGAGCTCGATGCCGAGGCGCGGGAGGTACAGCGGCGTGAACGCGGTGACCTGGCCGTACGCGGCGACCTCGAAAAATCCGGCTATCGCGAAGAGGATCGTCATGCGCACCCAGCCGGAAATTGGCCGCTTTTCCACAGGGTTTCGAACGATACGAGGCGGGTCTAAACTCGGCACGTCGCCGGTCGCGAAATTAGATTCGGAGCGTGGAGGAGACCATGAACTCGAGCCTCATCTCCAAGATCGAGAAGGCGAAGCGCTACGCCGAAGAACCCGAACGCATCAGTTTCCGGAGCTTCGAGGTCGCGTTCCGCGGTGAAAACGGTACGCACGCCGTCTCGCTCAAAGGCGATGACTGGAACTGCGAGTGCGAGCACTTCCATACGAGCGGCCTTTGCGCGCACGTCATGACACTCCAGCGGGTCTTCGCGTCGAACCTCACTGACAACGCGCGGTTCTCACAGGAGCACGTGCCGGCCTAAGAGCCTCGCGGACAACTGAATACGCGGACTCCAGCGAAGCCGGTGAGATTCCGGCAGGGTCGCGCCACCGTGAAAGGCAAACGCCTCAACTCGGGTCGCCTGGGGCATCCGCTCGCGGCCCACACGCCTTCGCAAGAAAGGGGTGCGCCAGATGCGCTCACGAATGTTCGCGTTCCTCGCGGTCCTCCTCCTCACGCTCGCCTCCTGCGGTGGTGCTGTCTCCGTCTCGCCCTCGCCTTCGGTCACCGTCTCGCCGTTCCCGGCCACGCTCACCGACTTCCAGAACCACTCGGTCACGATTCCCACGCAGCCCCAGCGCCTCGTCTCCATCGGTCCCTCGATCACGGCATTCCTCTTTGCTCTCGGCGCGGGTCCACGCGTCGTCGGCGTCGACGACTTCTCGGACGAGCCCGCCGAGGCCGCGACTCGCGAGCACGTGGGCGGCATCAAGGTGAACTTCGAGAAGGTCGTCGCGCTCAAACCCGACCTCGTCTTCAGCGTGAAGTTCTCCGACGGCACGATCGAGAAGCTGCAAGCCGCGTCGCTCAACGTGCTCGTGGTCGATCCGCAGAGCGTGTCCGACGTTGCGAAGACCGCGACGCTGCTCGGTAAGGCCGTCGGCGCGGACGGCGAGGCACTCGCGCGTTCGATCCAGCAGCGGGTCGACGCCGTGAAGACGAAGATCGCGACGACGACCACGCGACCTCGCGTCTATCACGAGATCGACGCCTCGGACCCGGCGAAGATCTTCACGGTCGGCCCGGGCTCGTACATCAACGACCTCATCGACATCGCGGGCGGAGTGAACGTCGCGGCGCGCGCGGCGTCCGCGTATCCGCAGCTCTCGGCCGAGGAGATCCTGCGAAGCGATCCCGAGATCATCGTCCTCGCGGCCGACGCGTACTCGTCGAAACCCGCGGATGTTGTCGCCCGCCAAGGTTGGTCGATCATCTCCGCGGTCAAGAACAACCGCATCTTCACGATCGATCCGAATCTCATCAACCGGCCGGGCCCGCGTGTCGGCGAGGCGGCCGAGGCGTACGCGAAGCTCGTTCACCCCGAGCTCTTCAAGTAGTGCGCACGTTTTCGATCCTCGCGTTCCTTGCTGCCGCGCTCGTCGTGAGCGCGGCCGCGGGGATCCTCGTCGGCGCGGTCGCGATCGGGCCCGGTGACGTGCTCGCGGCGCTCTTCGGATCGAACGACACAAGCGGCACGATCATCCGCGAGCTCCGGCTTCCGCGCGTGCTCGGCGCGGCGCTCGTCGGCGGATCGCTCGCGACGGCGGGAGCTCTGCTGCAGGGCCTTCTGCGCAACCCGCTCGCCGACCCGTTCGTCACCGGCACATCCGCCGGCGCGACGCTCGCGGCGGTCGCCGCGATCTCTCTCGGTCTCGCCGCGCCTCTCGTACCGCTCGCCGCATTCGCCGGCGCGCTCGTCACGGTCACGCTCGTGTGGCGGCTCGCGCGCCTCGGCGGCGGGACGACCGTGCTGACCGTTCTGCTCGCCGGTGTCGTGCTCACATCGTTCGCGGGAGCCGTCGTCACATTCCTTCTCGTCTCGAGCGATCGACTCGCGCTGCAGCTGCGCGCGGTCCTGGGTTGGCTGCAGGGTGGCGTCTCCGTGATCAGCTGGCCTGAGCTCGGTGTGTCCGCCGTCATCGTGGCCGTCGGTCTCGCGTTCGCGCTCGTTCTCGCGCATCGCGTCGATGCGTACGCGTTCGGCGAGGAGACCGCGGCGACACTCGGCGTGGATCCCGATCGCACCACGACCGCGGTACTCGGCGCGACGGCGCTCCTCTCGGGTGCTGCCGTTGCCCTCGCCGGACTGGTCGGTTTTGTCGGTCTCGTGATCCCGCACGCCCTGCGGTTCGTGATCGGCGCGACGCACCGGCGTCTCGTGCCCGCGAGCTTTCTCGCGGGCGCTGCCGCACTCGTCCTCGCGGATCTCGGATCGCGAACGCTGATCGCGCCCGCGGAGCTGCCGGTTGGCGCGATCACCGGGCTCATTGGCGCGCCGTTCTTTCTCGCGCTCCTCGTTCGCTCGCGGCGGATCGTCGTGTGACGACCCTCGCCACGACCGCCGTCACCGCGTCGTACGGACCGCGCGTCGTCCTGCATGAGTGCACGTTCGCGATCGGCTCAGGCGAGATCGTCGCCGTCGTCGGCCCGAACGGGGCGGGGAAGTCGACGTTGTTGCGTGTCCTCGCGGGGCTGCTGCGACCCGCTGCGGGAACGGTCGCGCTCGACGGTAAGGACCTCACGACCCTCTCTCGCTCCGCGGTGGCGCGGCGCATCGCGGTGGTGCCGCAGATCTTCGACACGCTTTTTCCGTTCACGGTGCGCGAGGTCGTGGCTTTGGGACGGACCGCGCGACTCGGCGCGTTCGGTCGGGCGTCAGCCGACGATGTCGTCGCGGTCGATCGGGCGATCGACGAGCTCGAGCTGGCCCATCTCGCGTCGCGGCGGATCGATCGCCTTTCTGGCGGCGAACGCCAGCGTGCGGTCCTGGCGATGGCGCTCGCCCAGGAGACCGCGGTGCTCCTTCTCGACGAGCCGACGGTCCATCTCGACCCCGGGCACCAGCTCGCGACGCTCGAGCTGCTTCGCGAGCTCGGTGAGCGGCGCCGGCTCGCGGTGTGCGCGGTGCTTCACGACCTGAACCTTGCGTCGGCGTTCGCGTCGCGGATCGTCGCGATCGCGGATGGCCGGATCGTCCGCGAGGGCACGCCACTCGAGGTCATTCATCCGGATCTCGTGAGAGCGGTATTTGGCGATGGTCTCGAAGTGATCGCCCGGGACGGCCACCCAGCCGTCCTGCCTAGGCTGGCTAGTCCGCGCTGACCTCGACGGGCGCGCTCCAGCCCCAATCCCAGGTCGCGAGCTCGTCGATGAGCTTGTGATTGGTGAGGTCGAGATAGATGGGGGTCACGCTGATCTTCCCGTCGCGTAGCGCCGCGACGTCGGTGCCGTCGTCGGCCTCGCCCGCGATCGCGGGGCCGCCGATCCAGTAGTAGGGCTCGCCGTAGGGGTCGAGCCGCTCGACCAGCTGGTCGCGGTAGGTGCGCTTGCCGAGTCGCGTGACTTCCACACCGGCGATGCGATCGCGCGGCAGCGCGGGCACGTTCACGTTGAGAAGGGCGTCGGACGAGAACCCCTTGGCGAGGATGTTCTTCGCGAGCAGCGCCGCGAACGATGCCGACGGGCCGAAGTCGATGTTCGCGCCGAACGCGCCGATCGATATCGCGATCGACGGCACGCCCGACAGCAGGCCCTCCATCGCGGCAGCGACGGTCCCCGAGTACGTGATGTCGTCGCCCATGTTCGAGCCGCGATTAATGCCAGAGACCAAAAGGTCCGGCTTGTGCGGAAGGAAACCGAGCATCGCGAGCCTGACGCAATCGGTCGGCGAGCCGTCGCTCATGAACGCGCGCTGCCCGGTCCGAAGCTGAGTCGCTCGCACGCGCAACGGCCGGTAGATCGTGATGCTGTGGCTCGCGCCGCTCCAGTTCCGCTCCGGGACGATGATGT